>JAGVYR010000015.1 GCA_018303185.1 Candidatus Woesearchaeota archaeon
GGCATGCCATCCCATAGGGCTAATCTCACTCCGTTCGTTAGTTCGAGCATAGCTCAAACTTCCCCTGTCATGCTTAATGAGCTTTTCACAGGGCTCGCACATTGGCACTATGCTTATTTTCTACAGAGCCCCTCAAAAGAATCCGCTTAAAAATATTCCAAGCACGAAATCTGCAAATAAGAACAGGGTGACAGAAACAGCAATGAACAGGGGAATATACTTTATGCCGCTTTTCACATTTCCTTTTTTTATCGTGGAAACTATTGCAGCAGAGAAAAAGGAGGTTATCACAAGAGACACAATGGCAAATATCCTGAAATCAGAGTAATCCACCCCCACTGTTCCAAAGCTTATGCCCAATCCTGAGGTGGCAGCCGTAGATCCCAAATCTGAAAGTGTGGCTCCAATGCCGGAAATCACCTGTATCAATACCCCCGACAGGCCAAAGAGGAAAGGTGCCGCAATAATAGAGGCAAATGTTATAAATATGGTGTAAGTGGAGACATTGGCTGCCATTTCTTTCCTCATTATTTTCAGTTCCTGTATGTTTATAGCTATCTTGTTCAGAAGGTCGCCTATCTCACCTCCTGCTGAGATGCCTTCAATAAGGAGGCTGATAGACCTCTTGAGGGTGACAGAATCATATTTTGAGGCAAATTTTTCAAGGGCATCATTGAGGTCCATGCCGCCCATTGTGTCTTTGGCAACGCCCTCTATTTCTTTGGCAAGCACTCCAAAGCGGGGCCTTACAGCATACCACAAAGCCCTGTCAATCGTCATTCCGGACTTTATGTTTGATGCAGTAAGCTGAAGAAAGTCAGGAAGCACTTCCTCTATGTCCAGCTTTCTTTTATACACGCGGACATCCAGCGCTATGTAGAGCAGCATCCAGATTATGAAAAGTATGGCAGCAAAAACAACAACCCACACCAAAGCCATGGCAGTGAAAATCTTAGCGTAAGTGTACCCAAAGTTAGTGGAATAATAGTAAAGTAAGTACGAGGTTATAACAAGGTTTATTATGATGCACAGGCTGAATATCCTCTTTGAGATAGCCTTTGGATTGATGCTTATGCCTGCCCGCTCAAGATAGTATCTCAGCCTTTGTTTCCTTTCCTGCGCTATGGCAGTCTTTTCCCTCCTCTTTATCTCGTTTTTCCGGAAAAATTCTAGCTTTCCTTCCTTCTTTTCTTTCTCTTTTTTCCTTTTTATTCTCCTGAAAAAGCTTATCATGCTATAGCTCCACAGCCGGCCTGGAAAACCTTATGATTGAAAGGAACATGAACTGCACGAATCCAAGGAAACAGGCCAATATTATGAGGGATGTTAGGTTAAGCTCAAACTCTATGAACGATGATAGTATGATAAGCGTTGTAATGCCCAGAGAAGGCAATATGACTGCTATTATCATGTAGAACATTGCAAGAGGGTTGAGCCTGCGGCTGTATTGGTTGAGCTCAATTGCCTGCTCCCTTACAATCTGCTCAATGACGCTTGAAAGAGACTTTGATATATCTGAGCCCGTCCTGAGCGAATTTACTATCTGCCACAGTATCCTCCTGAAATCTCCTGAGGGGACAAGCTCAACCGCTTCATTGAGGGCATCTTCCATGCTCGTTCCGAGATCAACTTTGTCAGTTATCTCTTTGAAATACTTTCCTATAGCCTCATAATTCTTTGACACGTTTATCATGGCATTATATACTGGCACCCCTGACTCCATCTCTATCACAAGATACCTGCCTGCAAAAACTATCTCCCTGCTTATCTCCTTCTCTATCTTTGTTATCTTGGCATCAGGCAGCTTTATGAGATAGGTAAACAGGACAATAAACACAATCGGGGGGATTATGAAAAGCACTCCCCTGAAGGCTTCAAACTTAATTAGCACCATGAAGACAGAAAAGACTATGCCGGTAGTCGCATAGAAAGTGGACAAAAAAGTCCTTTTCACAAACTCTTCGGGCTTGTATGGCATGCCTGCCCTTTTCAGCTTTCCCCTAAGCTCCGGGAAAGCAGAGGCAATTTTTAAGAAGAAGGTGCTTGTAATAATCATCACCCCAGGGGCTTATTGCCCTTTACATGCTTCATGAGCATCTCATTGTCAGTGTAATACTCAGCCATCACTTTTCCGACAGTATCCACTGAATTTATGTTCTGCTTTACAATCCACTTCAGCACCAATTCTTTTTCAAACAGGGATTTCCTGATGTCATTTCTTGAGAATCCCGTAAACAGGCCTATTGTAGACATGAGTGATTTGGACTCAGCCGCCTTGTATAGCCTGCCGCTCTTGATGTCCAGCTGCATGAGCACGTTGGGCTCTGAGTTGGGCAGTATCTCCGCTAATTGGAAAGTTTTTCTCTGCCCTGTCCTCCTGTTCCTATATTGCACTATCAGCATGGATATCGCAGGTATCATGCTTTTCGGTATCTCTATTGGAGGGTTTGTAAGCCTTGTAATTGTCTCATGCGCGTCATTCGCGTGCACAGTTGCATAGACGCTGTGGCCTGTGTGTATTGCTTCAAACAGCACTTCAGCCTCCCTCTTTCTTCTTATCTCTCCAACAAGTATCCTGTCAGGCCTCATCCTGAGGCTGTTTACAAGAAGGTCAAGCATTGATATCTCTCCTTTGCCTTCGGGATTGGGCTGCCTTGTAACCATAGGTACCCAGTGCAGGAACTTCGGCAGCTGTATCTCCCTTGTATCCTCAATTGTGATTATCCTTTGGTTAGGGGGGAAGAAATTTGCGACAACATTCAGCATGCTTGTTTTTCCCGCAGCAGTCCCTCCTGCTATCAGCGCGGAAAGCTCATACTGCGCGCCCAGCCATATCATTGCCGCGGCCCCTGTTGATATAGAGCCTGCCTTGATGAAATCAGTTATTGTCCATGGCTTTGCCGCAAATTTCCTTAGGGTTATTGTGTTGCCATCAACTGAGATGGGCTCAAGGGTTGCATTAACCCTGTCCCCTGTCCCGAGGTGCGCGTCCAGCAGGGGATTAAGTATTGATATCTGTCTTCCGACCCTTCTCGCAATCATGCTCGAATAATTCCTTATCTGGTCGTCGCTTTTGATGGTTATTGTCGTCTTGAGCCATCCATGCTTTTTGTGATAGACCCAGACCGGCTCATGCGCGCCGTTAACTGCAATCTCCTCGAGATTCTCGTCATCCATGAGTATCTCTATATTCCCCAGCCCAAGGCTTCTCTGTATAAGGTAAGTCTTCAGGAAGTTCAGGTTTTTTTCATCCAGATCGGGAAAATATTTGCTTATCAGCGCTTCTATTGCCTCGATGAACTTCTGCTCTATGACTCCTGTCTTTTTTTCGCTGAGTATGTCAACCATGCCCAAACTCACTTGGGATGTAAGCTCCTGCCTTATCTTTTCAAGCACAATCTCTGTATGCGGGCTTATGCCTGAAATTGAGACTTCATATATGGGCACGAATTCTCCCTCTTTGTTGTATATCCTGATGCTGATGGGCATATTCTCAGAATTAAAGCGGTAAGTGTCAATTACCCTGCTGGCAGCATTATCCGGCCTTATATGCGGATGGCTGATGCTTTTCCTATGACTGTGCCTCTTCGGCTTAGACAAATCCAACACCTCTCTTTTTAATGAAGATAACCTAAGCTCAATTCCCTATTTCAAAGACTCTCCAAGCTGCCTGTATTCCTTTTCAAAATCCTTTTTCTTGCTGTCGACTTCGCTGAATTTCTTTTCCATCTCCTGCATCTCTTTGGTGAGGTCAGCGGATTTTGAAGTGAGCTTGAACGACTTTGCTTTCTTCAAAAGGTCCATGAGGTCTTTCTCAAGCGCATCCCTGTCCTTGTTGAGCTTGTCTATGAATCCAATAACTTTGATTTTCTTGTCGAATATTTTCCTGAACTGCTGCGAGGCCTTCTTTGCATTCTCCATCTTTTTTTCCTTCTCCATTATCTTGTCTATTATGCTCTTCTGCAGCTCCATTATCTTCTTCTCATGCATCCTGCTTTTCTCAATCAGCGGCTCAATGAGGCTTTTTTCCCTGTCGGCCCTGCTTTTTATGTCTTCTGCCAGATTTTTCAGCTTTTCAACATGGGCATCTGAAGCTTTTATCTTAGCTTCACCAAGGGAAACTTTCCTGTCAAGCTCATTTACAGTGCTCTTTATGCCCTCAATCTTTTTCTTGAGCAGCAGCTCAGCCTCTTCCAGTGAAGAAGCCTCCTTTTTTTCGCTTTGCAGCGTGTATTCCTCCTGCTTTATCTCATTAAGAAGCGTCTGGTACTTCTTATGCTCATTTGATATGGTCCTTGACAGTTCGCCGAGCTTTGCCTGTGCGCTTTTCTTTTGCTCCTGGACTTTCTTGTCAAGCTCTATCTTCATCTGCTCGTATTTGTGCAGTTCATCAAGTTCGCCTTTAACTTTTCCAAGGTCAAATCCAAGCCCGTGTGTTATCCTGTCAAAGTCTGACTTTATGCCCTTCAGCTTGTCAGACTCCTTTCCAAGCCATCCGACTGTGCTCTCAGCTTTCCTTATGAAAACGTCTTTTTTCCCAGAGAACTCTTTTGCTTTTGTCTCAGCTTCTTTTTTGGTGACTTTTCTTGGGATAAGGTACGGCTTTGTGAAAGTGTGCTCTATGCTTATTATGCCCTCCTGCTCAAGAAAATCAGCCCATTCCTCTACTACAGTGGAGCTTATCCCAAGCTGCTTTGATGCATCCGGGACAGAAATCCTGCCATTTTCCTGCACAAGCTTCACAAGCCTGTCTACTCCTGTTTCTATGAGGGAATCTGGTGCCATTCTGCCTTGAAACCTGCACTTTGCATTTAAATATGTTTCTATGTATTGATGAGGTATCGCTCCGATAAGTAAAAATGACAGCGCCCGCTATGGCGGTGCGACGGTTTTCTCCGAAAACCTGCTCGGCATGCTGGGAAATCGAAGATTTCCGGCACACGGAAAAATCCAAGATTTTTCGTGTCCTAGAAACCATAGGTTTCTAAGGACACCGGAAATGCGAAGCATTTCCAAGTGTCCCATCGGGTTTCCCCAGCCTCGCCGCACGCCAGTTGCCCGCGAGGCTCGCTAATCGCTCGCCAAATCACGGCGCTGGGCGTGACAGGGGACGCTCCATCCGGGATGTCGCGCAGGGCAAATCGAACGAAGTGAGATTTGACCGTCCAGCCGCCGCAGTGGGGCGTGCTTAGCAATGTGAAGCCTTAACTAAATATGATTGCTGCTCATATAGTCACATTCTGCGCCCCATAGAACTCCAGATGGCCTTCATCAATGTAAAACCAGTAAGGCGTATTGTTTATCCTGTGGTTGTTCGTAATCTGCTCTCCGAAATAGATATAATCGACAGCGCTTCTAGCTTCTATCCCAAGTCCCTGGGCTATGAAATTCTGGAGATTGGCAAGGCTCTCTATTCCCTGCGAAGAATTTCCAAGGTTGCCCTCAAGCCTCATAAGGTAGCTTGGCGCAGATGCAGACTCTATATATAATGAGCCGTTCATGTGCATCACAAGGTTGCCCACATCCCCTCCCTGTACAAAAGGAGTCAGGTTGGTTATCTCTATTGCATTTGTAATCCTTCCAAGGCTGTTGATTACATACAAAGGATCTTCAAATCCGATAATCGGGATTGACTGTACAAGAGTCTGTTCCTTTTCCCATCTTGACGTTCCTTTAATATCCTCAGCCGTGAAATTTATGTTCACATCTATGTTTATCCTCCAGGGGCTGCTTTGGCTTATCCCGATATCATTGACTTTGAACGAAGTCTTTATTCCGGTTTTTGCCGCTTCAATGGATATCCTGTCGGCCCATTCAGTGAATGTTGAATCCTGCATAAGCCCCATGCCCTGGCCGTCTATGGTTCCGTTCAGGAACAGCTCTCCGAATGCGCTGCCAACATCAGGTATGTATTCTCCTGTATCCGCTATCTTCTCCTGCATGCTGAGAAAGCTCCGAAATCCTGCAATGTATATGCCGTTTTTAAGGTCCTGCTCTGCATCCTTTACGAAATTGTTCATTGTCAAAATCCTTGTGGACACGGCTGAATTATGGTCCCGTGCCCTGTCTCCGTAATAGACCTTGAAAGAAAGTATTATCACTATGGAAAGCACGATTGCAGTCGCTGTGAAGAATATTCCTTTCTTTCTCACTGCCATATTCTCACTTCCACTATCGCCGGCCCCCACAGGCTCGGGACCTTGGAGATTGTTACAGTATCAACATCAATATTGTTCTCATCGATGTCTATGTCAAGCAGCCCGTCGTTGTCTATGTCCATCTTTTGGAGAAGGTTCAGGAATGCAAGGTCTGCTGAGTCATCCGCATCATATGTGCCGGTAAAATAGTTGCAGTCATCCGCTCCTGTGTAGCCTGCAGGGACATTTATGATTTTTTCAGCGCCGCTTTCGGATTCAATGGCCCATTCGCAGCCGTCAGATTTCGAGACGACCTGGCTGAAGTCGGAAAAGGTGTCTATCATTATCGTGTATATTGCCCTGTTGTCAATTGAGCCGCCGCTGCTGTTTGTGGGGGATGTGCCGGTGCTGATTATTATGTCATTCTGCCCTTCCTGCACTTCTTCAATCGGCACATACACGTAATACGGGTCTCCAAGATAGGTGTAATCACTGCCGAAATCGCTCAGCATATACACGTCATTGCCGTTGGCAGTAAGCTGGTCTGTCCACTTGTCTCCTGAATATGATGTAATCTTTGCATCTATCGTGCCTGTTCCTGCAGGTATTGTAAAGGATCCGGTAGTTATGTTATTGCCGAACCTGTCTGTCTCGAATGTCAGCGGTATTTTTGCAAACGTAAGCGTTGATAAAGATGAAAAATTTACCATGATGTACGAGTTGGGGCTTAAAATTGTGTTTACATCTCCCGGAATCTCAATGGACTGCGCCGAGAAACTCGCTTCCAGTATGCTCTGCGCTATCTTGCTGTATATGGTGCTGAGCTGTGTTGCATTGGTGCTGCTGAAAGATTCCCCTCTGCCGCAGTCTGCAATGCTCACCAGTGTGTCGTTGCCTATGGGGCAGCTCCCTACCGGGCCGAATCCTACCGAGAAAACGGTTGCATTTGTCGTATTGAAAGCCCTGCACGCGTCATTTACGGCATTTTGCGACGAGGCATTGTTGACCCAGTCGCCGCACTGCTGGTACAGGCATCCCGGCTGGCCGCCCGAAAAGCAGAAATTCGAGTTGGGGCATTGTTGCGCTATGCATCCCGTGCTTTCATATTGGGATGTCTCATCGCACTGCACATTTGCAAGCCCGTCGGTCATCACAACTATGAATTTTCTTCTTGTTGAGTTGCCCTGCTGCTCAAGGATTGTTCTTGCCTGCCTTATTGCGCCGCATACTCCTGTAGCTCCGTTTGGATTATACCCATCTATTTGGTTTTTCAGGCTTACATTATCGTAGCTTAGGTCATGAGTTGACACGATTGTGTCCACATTTGAGCTTCCAAAGCTGCTTGGCAGGCCGCTGTACGCCACAAGCCCTACCCTGTTTGTTGTATTCCCAAGGCTGCTGTTGAGAAGTATGTCAATGAACTGCTTGTCCAGGCATTTTGCAAGGCTGATTCTTTTTGTGGAGGGGCTGTAAAGGTTCGGGTCTTCGCATGTCCTTGTAGTTCCGGTGTTGCTGTTGTCAAGGCGCCAGTTCATGCTCCCTGAGACATCAGTTATCAGGATGACATCGGCATTCCCCCCTGTAATGACTTTTGTGAAATTCAGCCCCACTCTCAATGGCAGTGTTTTCCTGCTTATGCCGCTGTAGCTCAGCCCTTCAGCCGCGATTGCGCTGCTGAATGTCTGGTTGCTTATGTAGGCAGAGGTGCTGCCGTTTGTCTTGTTATTATACACCAGCGTCTTGCCAAGCTTCAGGAAAGTCGTGTAATTGCTGTAGAATTCAAGGTATGCCTCTATGTTTGTTATGTCGCTTGGTGAGTAAACAGAAGAAAATACGTTTATTATTCCGTTTATGCCGGGCAGCCAGTATACTGCCCCCCTTGGATTAAAGGTATCATTCATGTCTGAGGTTGAGTATTTCACTCTCAAAAAACCGCCCGCAACATACTTGTCCTCTCCGGTAAAGTTTATGCTGAAGACATTTGTCCCGTTCGCAAAATTCCCGAAATATGCCCTGTCTATGAAAAACTTGTCAGCCTTCATCTCTCCGCCCCCGGCGCTGCCTTTCACATATGTTCCTGAAAATGCTCCGTTGGCATAAAGGCTGAAATCGCTTCCTGCATCAAGCTCAAGCGAGATGTTGATTATGCTGTTTACATTGTTTGGCAGTATGAGCTTTTTGGTTATGTTGCCGTTGCCTTCAAAGCCGCCAAAGTACGAATAGGTGCTTGTAGTCTTGCTGTCTATCCCGTTCAGGATTACTTTTGTCGTGTAGCCGTCCTTGGGCTTGGCTTTTGTCACACCGGATATGATCTTCCTTGATGATACAAGGCTCCTCTTTACAGGCGTTCCTCTTGAATATATCTCCTCGCCGTCAACATATATCCCGACTCCAAATTCTTTCGGGATGATGCCGTCAGTCATGTTTCTTGAAAAGTTCTCTGCAAGATCCTCTTTGCCATCGCTCCAGAACCTGCCAATCTGCTCAAGCACTGTGCTGTTTGCATCCTCTATGTCCCCTGACTGTATCAGCTGCGCAGCGTATGCGCTTTCAAGCTCGCTTACTCTTATATCCGAGAATATCCTCACTGCATCGCTCGAAAGGAAATAGCCTGTGGAAGATTGGTCTTCCTGGATATAATATTTTGACGCGAGCAATATGGTCAGAATTATTATGCCTGCGGCAAGTATGGCATCCATAGTGAAAAATATGCCTTTTTTCATGACCATGCATACACTTCCATTCTTATTATATCCTGGTTGTAGTTTACGAATCTCTCTGATTTTGCCATTGTCCTTGTGCTGCCGAGGCTGCTGATGTTCACAGGAGAGCATTCCAGTTCAACAGCCTTCCTGACTGCATTTTCTATGGATTCCGCCAAGTCTCCGCCGGAATAAGTGCCCTGGATGTCGCTCGTGAAAAAGACCTTCCCGTTTTGATAGTCCCACCATGATATTGCGGTTTTATTGTCTTTACTGAATTCAGATACAATGCTTAAATCTCCTTCCGGAATTGTTAAATTTACAGCATAGTTTGCGCTGTCAAATACAATAATCTCGCTCTCGGAATAATCGAAATAAAGGCCTCCTGCAGCAGTGCTTGCGTTTCTCTCCTCTTCAGCCTGGCTTGCCTTTTTATAGTATGAAGCGCCAGCAATTTCCTTCCCGTCAGTGTCTGATACTGTCCCTGTAAGCAGCAGCACATTTCCTGCAGCTGCAAAGCTTTCCAAGTCAGGCCCGTAGCTGTCTACTTCTCCCGAAGTCATAAGCGGGTGCTCCATTGCTATGAAGCTGTAGCTGCCTATGCCTGCTATAAGGTCGCTGAGGCCCTTTCCCGGCAGCCCCTGCTTGTAAATGTCCGCTTTCAGCTCTTTCTCCATGAATTCTTTCAGGGCTGAATTGCTGTCCTGCGAGTAATAATAGGCTGCTTTTGAGGTAAGGTTGGAAAACACAAGGCTGCTGCCTGCTCCGCAGTACCCTCCTACAGCGATTACATTGCCGCCATTGTCCTGAAAGAAAACGTAGAAGTCATGTACGCTGCCAAGCAGGCTTTTTGCATTTGCATAGCCCATGTTCGCGAATTCCTGCCATTTGCTGCTGTCAATGCGGTAATTTCCGTCTGTAAGGCCTATGATTACAACAGTCTCGTTTCTCCAGTTGTCAGGATTTCCCTGGAGTATGAGCGCAGAGGAGATGTCTTCTGCATCTCTTACCACATCATTGAACTTTGTTTGGCTCTCGCTTGCCAGATTCTGAGTATAGAGGTAGTAAAAAGTTATTGCAGAGAAGAATATGAATATGCCTATTATGAAGTCAGCATACCATGCCTGCGCCTTTCTAGTAGATGAAAACTTCATTGCCCTCTTTCCTTATCGAATTTGCGCCTTTGGCTATCTTTCCAGTTGTGTTCGGAAGCCCTACGGAATATGCCTGGCTTTCTGTCCACACAGTCAGTATGCGCCCCTTTATTGTTATGTTGTATTCCTTGTTCCCGAGCTTTTCCGGCACTTCAAACGTCCTGTAATATCCGCTTTCAACCTGAGATGCTGTGGTAAGCTCATTCTGTATCATCGCCGCAGTATCCTTTACAAGAAAGAATTCCTTCCTGCTTCCCAGCTCCTTTGCCTTGCTGAAGGAAGCAGCAGTAAAGACTATGGATATCATCATTGCAATTGACACAAACACAAGAAATTCTGTTGCAACCTGGCTTTTTCTCATCATGGCATCATTTGTAGGATATCTGGACATTTCCGTCTCCGGCAGTGATGGTTATCGCGTAAAGCCCCTGCCTTACAGGAAGGCTGCCCGTCATGTTTACAGAGGCTATCTGCACTATGTCATAAGCCCCTCTTGAAGTTCTTGCCCTGAAAAACACTTCCGTGCTGTTAAGCTCTGCAGTTTCAACCCTGTCCGGAAGGTATATCCTGAAAGTCTTCTGCGTCGGGCTTCCAAGGTAAAACACCTCATCCGACGTGTCTGCTATGTTTGAGGCAATCTGCAGAAGTTGCGTGGAAATTATCTCATCCGTAGACCTTTGCGTATAGCTGGAATATATGTACACTAGCGGCACTGCTATCACTGTCACAAACCCTATTATCATCATGTACTCTACGCTTACCTGCGCCCTCTTTCCTTTCCCTAAATGCCTCAAAGCCATGTATTTGCCACAGGCAGAAATCCCTTTGATTCTACCACACCCTTTTTTATTGAAAAAGTGCAAAGTGCTTTTATAAACTTTTCTACAGGGATGGCTCTGTTCCGAATCTAGGTTAGCAGCTATAAGTGAGCCCATGCTATTTTTCCAGCAAAAGAAGCCAAAGAGTTGCTCCAGCTTGGAAATCAAAAATTTCCAGCTTCCCGGAAAGCGAGTCGGTTTGTCTGTTGCTTTCCGTGGACTACGGGAATGGCAGGTACTTCATGCTAAAAATTAATTGGGCGAAAGCTGCTAACCCGAGATTTGCCTGCGAGAACGCTCGCCTTTGCAGCAAGTTCGAGCAGGCTCGCGTTCAGGTGAAGCGAGATTCGGGACAGAGCCTACAAGGAGTTAAATCAAGGTCAACTTAAGGAAGGGCGCCTAATTGTTTTTTGCGAGGCAGGTTACCTGTTCCGATTAAGGCAAGGGACGGTTTTTTCTCAGTAAATTAATTCCAATGTTTCAAAAAAATAAAATATCAAAAAAACCGCCGAGCAAAATGGCGCCTTAAGTTGGCTTTGCCAAAAACAATATACAAAGGTTTTAATATATAAAAAGCTAATTTTTGGGTAAAATCACAAAAAACTGATTAATTTTATAAATACCCATTTACTAGTGGTCATAAAATGAAGAAAATACCCGCAGCACTGCTGCTTATTCTGGCAGCTTTAGCCGTATCATCCAGCCTAGCTGCAGCTGCAGCTGCCCCGAGGGTTTACCTGAATGATACTTCTATCTATCTTAATAAGGTTAGGGATGTGAACCTTACATTATCCACTAATATTTCATCCGATGGAATAATAAATCATACGTTTAAAGGGCGCTCAACAGAGAGCAATTCCAAATGGGACGTAGAATATCGGGCAACAAACAGTTCATCTTTTCTTTTTAAATTTAGAGTAGATGACAATACCTTGGCTGGGCCAGATCTAGTAGGGGGAGATCAGATTCTTTCATTTTCTTGCGATGGTAATACTGGTCCAACTATATGTGGTCCAAATTGCAATGGAATAAACTTTGGTCAGTTCAACACGTTTACTGTAGCAATAATTCCCTCGCAATCAATAGCAACAATCACAGTAAATGGGATACAGGTGGGTAATGCTGGTTTATGTAATCTGTCTCAAATAGACACTATACGTTTTTCTCCATTAACACCAACTATCTCAAAATTTGACATAAACACAAGCCTACTCATAGCAGATAATCTTCCTCCAACTGCTCAGTCAGGCATACAGAACCTTACCTGGCCCGAAGACACCAATACTTCAATCAACATCAGCGGCAACTTTTCTGACCCTAACGGGGATACGTTAACTTATGGATTCGCAAGCCAGCCAGGCAACATAACGATATCAATGGACAAAATAAGCGGAATCGTCAACTTCACCCCCTCCCGGAACTTTTTCGGGATAAGAAACGCGACTTTCTTCGCGAATGACAGCGACAACATAACTTACTCAAACATTGTATTCCTGAACATCACGCCAGTCAACGACCCGCCGTCAGTCTCTTCAGCCTTAATTTCAAGCACAGATTTTATGAACAGGACAAACGGAACTTTAGCCGCATCATGGGCTTTTTCAGACCCAGACGGCGACAGCCCATCATTCAACGAAACCATGTGGTATGTGAACGGCACACGAATAGTGGCATTGAATAATCTCACTTCTGTATCTTCCCAAAACACCTCAAAGGCGCAGTCATGGATTTTCAGCGTCAGGGCAGGTGATGGAACAATAACGACAGAATTTATCAATAGCTCAAATATGACCATACAGAATGCGCTGCAATTCTTCAGCCCAGCCCTTGAAAATATTTCTGTCGAGGCGAACCAGCCATTGTTTTATGACACCAATTATACAGACATAGATGGAGATAATGTAACTTTCCATGATAATTCATCATTGTTCAATATATCCTCTCAGGGAATAATCAGCTTTACGCCATCGTCAGCAGGAAATTTCACAATAAACATTACAATGTCAGAAGGCAATAACAATGTTTCCGGAGTTATGAGGATAGAGGTTACGCCGGACATAACCCTGCCGGTAATAACTTCAATCAACACATCAGCCAGCGGGACATCAACAGTCACAGTAAATTTATCGGCAACAACAGGCGAAACAGCGGAATGCAGGTTCTCAACTTCAGACTTAAATTACACAAACATGACATTAATGTCCTCGACAAACAGCACTTCACATTCCAACTTGCAGTCATTCACTTCTGACTCGTCAGGCACTTATTATGTAAGGTGCAGCGACCCTTCAGGCAATGCAATGAACTACTCAAATTCCACTGCATATAATGCGGATGTTCAGGAGCCAACTCCAGTGCCTTCCGGCAGTTCCTCATCAGGCAGTTCAGGGTCTTCAGGAGGAGGCTCTGGAAACAGCGGCTATACGTGCACCCTTGACTGGCAGTGCTCCTCATGGGCAGCATGCGAAAATGGAATGCAGGCAAGAAAATGCACGTTGGTTGAAGTAACTCCAAGAATCCTGAACAGCTGCCCGAGCAGGGAAAATCCCCCTACAGCAGAAAGGGAATGCTTGGAAAATATAATTTCGGAAGAAATGCCTGCAGACGAAATTCCTGAAACAGGGCAGCAGGATATCCAGGAATCTCCTGGCAGCGCTGCTCTTCCGATTACCGGCGCCGCCATATCCGGAAACAATTACGCCGGCAGCACTCTAATCGCAATATTGATTATAATTGTCTTATCCTCATCAATCTACTTCGGAAGGAAATCAAAATTCTTCAGGAAACAAGAGCTTTCTAAAGAAGAAATGGAAAAGCTTGAAAAGATGATTAAGGAGGCAGAAGAGGAAGTTTAAGTTCTAAGCCGACAATGGCGCTGGTTTGCCGGGGGTTGCCCCATACGGGGCGGCAAACGAGCGAAGCGACAGCCGCCATTATTGTATAAATCTAAAAAAGAAATTAATCAATCAAAAAATAAAAGTCAATGTCTAAAAAACAAAATTATAAAATAAAAAACTAATACCTGTAATGCTCGGGCTTGAACGGCCCTGCCTGCTTCACGCCTATGTAATCCGCCTGCTCCTTTGTCAGCTTGGTCAGTTTAGCGCCCAGCTTCTCAAGATGCAGCCTTGCAACCTCTTCATCAAGCTCCTTGCTTAGCCTGTAAACTCCAACCTTCCTTTCCGGATTTTTGGCAATGTCTATCTGCGCAAGCGTCTGGTTCGTAAAGCTGTTTGACATGACAAAGCTTGGATGCCCTGTTGCGCATCCCAGATTTATCAGCCTGCCTTCAGCCAATACATAGATGCTGTGCCCGTCGGGAAAAGTGTACCTGTGCACCGGGCAGTGGCTGTCCTTTATCTCCTCTTTCTTCACTCCGGAAAGCTTTTCAAGCTTCGCAACCTGTATTTCGTTGTCAAAATGCCCTATGTTGCACACGATTGCCTGGTCCTTCATTTTGCTCATGTGCTCTGCAGTTATTATATCCCTGTTTCCTGTTGCCGTTACATATATATCCGCGTGCGGCAGCGCATCTTCAACCGTGCAGACCTTGTATCCTGCCATGCATGCCTGCAGGGCGCAGATAGGGTCGATTTCTGAAACCATTACCTGGGCGCGTTCATTCTTCATAGCCTCGGCGCTGCCCTTGCCCACATCCCCATAGCCGCATACCATGACTGTCTTTCCTGAAATCAGGACATCCATAGCCCTCTTTATTCCGTCGGGCAGCGAATGCCTGCATCCGTAGATATTGTCAAACTTGCTTTTTGTCACGGAATCATTCACATTTACAGCCTGAAACAGAAGCTCTCTTTTCTCTTCCATCTGCATAAGCCTGTGCACTCCTGTTGTTGTTTCCTCAGAAACTCCTATAACTTTCTTGGCGACTTTGTGCCAGTGGCTTTTATCTTTCGAAAGCGTTTTTTTCAGAAGCGCATTGATAATCTTAAGTTCGGCATTGTCAGTCGGCTCGTCAAGTATTGAGGCATCCTCCTCAGCTTTATACCCCCTGTGAATCAGCAGCGTTGCATCCCCGCCGTCATCAACAATCTGGTCAGGCCCGCTTCCGTCAGGCCATGTCATCGCTTTTAATGTGCAGTCCCAGTATTCCTGCAAAGTTTCGCCTTTCCATGCGAATACAGGCACTCCTGCTTTTGCTATTGCAGCAGCGGCATGGTCCTGCGTTGAGAAAATGTTGCAGCTTGCCCATCTGACGCTGGCTCCCAGTTCAGTTAGCGTTTCTATCAGAACTGCTGTCTGTATTGTCATGTGCAGGCTGCCCATTATCTTCCTGTCCTTAAGAGGCTTCTGCGGCCCGTACTTCTTCCTTGTAGCCATAAGGCCGGGCATCTCCTTTTCTGCTATTTCTATCTCTTTCCTTCCAAAGCCTGCAAGCTTGATGTCTTTGATCCAGTAATTTTCAGTTTTATCCATGATATCACCTTGTACGGCATAGTATGCTGCATTTATATATTTTTTTCAATAAAAGCAATAATTTTTACATAAAAATGATAAAAAACGATAAAAAATCCAAAAAATATATAAAATAGCAGAAATTATGCAGTATTATGCCTATAGACAGCAAGGATAAAAAAATAATAGAAGCCTTAAGGAGCGATGCAAGGGCATCTGTAAAGGGGCTCTCAAAAAAAACAGGTATAAGGCCGAGCACAGTCCACCAGCGCATTCAGAGGCTGGTAAAAAACAAAACTATAGAGAAATTTACAATAAAGGCGGACAGCCATGCGCTGGAAGAGTCTTTCATAGTTTTCATGCTTGTAAAGGGCAGCACTTCTGACTACATCGGCAATGAGATAATACAAAATGCCCATGTCCGTGAAATCTTCGGAATTACGGGGGAATACGACCTTCTCCTCAAGCTGAAGTTCAAAGACGTGGAAGAATTTAACTCATTCATACTGAAATTCAGGAAAAACAGGAAAAATATACAATCCACGCTGACGATGGTTGCCACGGCAAATTTGAAGGAAGAGCTTTAGTAGGCTTTGTTCCAAGACTCGCTAACGCTCGGTTTAGTGGCTTCAAAGCCTTGACTTGTTTACAGAATAACCGACATTTCCCGTAAGGAACAACCCCTTTGTCAGCTTATCTGGAAATATAAAAGAGGCTTTGACCTTATGCCACTAAACTTCTCTTGGAACAAAGCCGCTTTAGAAATCCCTTATATCCTTCATTTCCCTGTACCTCTTCTCTATATCTTCGTGCGTTATCTGCCTCAGCCTTTCAGTACCGAAGCCCTCAGCATTGTAGGACGCTATCACGCTTCCATATACAATTGCCTTCCTCATGGCCGCATCATCCGTGCTTTTGTGCTTTGCAAGGTATCCTGTAAACCCGCCGCCAAAGCAGTCTCCGCATCCTGTCGGGTCTTTGATGTTCTCGAGAGGGTAGCCCGGAGCGCTGAAATGCTTATTCCCGTTGAAAAGCAATGCACCATGCTCGCCTTTCTTGATTATCACTGCCCTTTTCACAAGCTTCAGCGCCTTATTGGCGGCTTCCAACAAATTTGGGGTCTTAAAGAGCTGCCTCGCCTCGCCGTCATTGAAGATGAGCACGTCAGCATGCCTTATCGTTTCCAGCAGCTCATTTTTCTTGTGCTCGATCCAGAAGTTCATTGTGTCCATGACAACAAGCTCAGGGCTTTTCATTGATTTTATGGCTTCAAGCTGCAGCTCAGGGTCAATATTTGCAAGGAATATGTATTTCGCATTTCTGTAGCTTTCAGGGACCATGACCTTGTATGAAAGAAGGGAATTAAGCTCTGTATTCAGCGTCTTTGCCTCGTTCATGTCAAACTCATAATAGCCCTGCCACTTGAATGTTTTCTCTCCGGTAACAATGCCCTCGGTGCTTACTCCCCTTTTCCTGAAAAATTCAATATGCTCCTTTGGGAAGTCCTTCCCTATTATTGACATTATGCCCGGCTTCGAGAAGAATGATGCCGCAATGGAGGAATAGCTTGCGCTCCCTCCGAGCGCCTCTTTCACTTCTCCGAAAGGCGTCTTTATGGAATCCAGTGCTACTGTGCCTATTATTGCAGTGTCAATCATAGGCAAAGGAAAAGTAATCAGTTTAAATAATTTTAGATTGTTGGGGATTTAGAGCAAGGCTAAAGCAGTTTATAATTTCATGCCCGAAAAATATATGTGACCGAGAAGATTAAGGCTATGGATGAAAAAATAGCTAAAAACAGCTAATTTTCTAATTAATAACCCTAATGGGCTACAGGCTGATTTTCTTCTTTATGTGCCTGTGTATGAATAACATAGGGGTTACAGGCAAGAGAAAAAAGAGTATAACGAAAATTGAAATACCCCTGAAAAACCAAACATATTCAGATATATTCACAAAACAGGATTGAGTCGGCAATACCTTATTGGAGCAAATAGCTAAGATTGGCAGGCCAAAAAGGAATATAAATGCTAGGATTAATGGTGCTGCTAAATGTTCTTTCCAGTTACCAATATTAGGATTGGAATCAAAAATTAAATCCGTTTCCTCTAAAACTCTCTTATTTTTGCTTTTATTGATTGTATAGCAGGATTTATGCCAATATAAAAGGTGCTTATCCAAGTATTTATCCAACTTGCCAAATATTAACAAAAAAAGATAATCTAAATATGTTCCATATGTTGCTATAGTAGAGAGAAAGGTTAAATTCCTTATCCCAACAGCATAATCTTTTTTATTCAGCTTTTTATGGCATATAACGCATTTCATCAATCTGAATCAGATTTGGCAATTTATAAAATTTGCTCTTAGGCATTTCAATTCAGCCGGAAGCGGCATACACCTTTTCAAACTCTTTAATGAACTTCTCAGCAATCTCCCTGTCATGGATTATGATGATGTTCTCGTCATTCCTGAAAGCCCCGGCACTGGTAGGGTTATAGCTTCCCGTTATCACAATCTCCCTGTCAATCACAAAAACCTTGTGGTGCATTGAGTATGGGTTGCTGTCCAGCTTGACGTCAATTCCAAAATCTTTCAGCCTTCCGAATTGCGAGCCCTGCCCGTTCGCATTCCTTTTTTCCACAACCCCTTTTATCTCAGCCTTGCCATTGAAAAGCAGCTCATCCGCAATCCTCTCTGAAGTGAAGCTGAAAGCCATGAAGTAAATGCTGCTGTTGGCCTTCCTTATATGCCTTATTGCTTCATCTTCGCATTTATCGTCGGGACAAAAGAAGTTTTCTATTTTTTTATTATTAAAAATAATTCTTGGATTTTTCGTCTTTTGCCCAGAACTGAAAGTCTTGTTCCATAATTCCCCGAACTCATCTTCATAATTCTGCGCTAAAATTCCGGAATACAGGACAATCACGTTGTTATTGTTCCTCTCATTGCCGTTATGCGTGGGATTGAAGCTTCCTGTCCACACAGCACTCTTGTCAAAAACGCAGAATTTGTTGTGCATCAGCTGGTTTCTGTCATCTAAAACAACATTGCCCTTTATCTGCCTGTCATAATTGTCGCTGTCCATCACAATCTTCACATCCGCCTCTTTGCTTTTCTTCGCAAGGGCCATTATGACATTCTCAAGGTCAAGGTCAAAAAAGGCGCAGTGCACGCTTTCCCTTGAAGATTCAATCATAAACTCCAGATTCCCGCCGCAATCCTGTTCGGGGCAGAACATTGCAATAGGCGCAATGCCGTATTCCTGCGGCAAAATCCTGGTCGGTTCCTGAGAGCAGGATACAGCTAAAACAGCCGCTATTCCAAAAATCAAGGCAAAATAGGCTTTCATTTTAAATTCAGCGAAAAGTTTAAATACAAGTTTTCCACTGTAGAGTGAGTAATAGACCAACTCATTAGAGAGTAACATCTCTGGTGGGCGAATCTATCACCTCTTTTTCCCTGGTAGGGCGCAAGCTTTGCCAGGGTTTATAGTCCTCATCACTTTTTTTTCTTCGGAATCTTTTTATTCCTTTTGCTTGCAATATTTGAGATTATAATTCCGAGAACAATTCCAAACGAAAAAACCATAGTCATACTAACGTTTATTTTGGATATAATATCCTCATGAAGCAATCTGCCATCAGCCTTATCCTCAAAATAGATGTCAAGGTCGCCAAGCTCAAGGGCATAGCTGGAATAAAGCAGGGCAGAGAACGGATCATTCTCCCTGAGGGAGTTTGCATACTCAAGGTAGCTGTATCCCAATATCGGAAAAACTCCCTTATCAGTTTCCTCTACAAAATTTCTCTCTGCGACTTTCAGCTTCCTGCCTATGACTTCATCAACTCCCTCCAGCTCAACTCCGAAAACGCTGAGTACAGAATCTATATTTGCTTTGGCCTTGCTTGCCCTGAACAGGCAAAGCTCATAATTCCCATTATTCAGGTCAGAATACGCGGCATCAAGCTCTTTTTTTGTATTGGATATGCTGTTCGGGAACGTAAGCCTTACATACTCAATTCTTTCCTCCACTTCAGATATCTTAACCCGGCACGCATCTTTTATCTTTTCCTTGTCAAGGTTGAATTCTTTTCCCTCTCCCTTGAAAAACTGCTCCCATGACTTTGCGCTGTTGAATCTCTCTATAGCGAATGCGAGATTGTGCACGCCCGCATCCCTGTTTTCCATTCCATCCTCGGCAGCTTTTGCCAAATCCCGGGCCTCAGAAAGCCTCTCCTTCACAACCATGTATGCTTCAAGGTCGGTTATCGTCTTTATTTTTCTCTTTTCAGCGGATTTTTCAAGGCTGTTTATGTCAAGCAGTACTGTGTTTATCTTCTCTTTTATCTCTGCCTCGCTCATATTAAGCTCATTCAGGGCCAGATAGCTGTACTCCACGTTAGAGCCGAAGCAGAAGCTTGCAGATGAATAATAGTGTCCTTTTTCAAAAGCATCCTTGCCCTGCCTTGTAAGGTTCAGTGCCTGCTCAAGCCTGATTCTTGTAATGTTGCTTGAATTCGCTTCTTTTGAGACTCTGCCGCTGAGCTTGGTGCTCCTTGAGCAAAGTTCCACGGCAAGCTGCCTCATAGTGTCCTTATAATTCTCGTTTATCGTCAGGTTTTCCGTCTGCTCCCTGAACCTCCTGCCGGTAAATTCAAGCAGCGCCTCATCAAGCGTTGCAGCTTCGATAATCTCAATTTTTGATTTCTGCCTTATTACATCAAGGTCAAGCGATTCATTGCTGCTGTCATTGAAGCCGTTCAGCTCTCCCAGGGGGATAAGCACCTTTTTCATCCCGATTTTTTCCGCCGCTTCAATCTTCGCCTTTATCCCGCCTACAGGCCCTATCAGGCCGCCTGAATTTATTGTGCCAGTTATCGCAGTCTTGCTGTCAATCTTTTCTCCTGTAATAATGGAGAAGGTAAGCACGGCTATCGCAGAGCCTGCGCTCGGCCCTGCAATAATCGGGCTGTCTGCGGTTATCGTGTAAAAGAAGTCATACCTGCTGCAGTCCACATCCGCAAAATCGCATGCAATCTGCTTTGCAAACCTTGTTGATATCTGCGTGTCCAGCTTTGTAAGGGGAAATGTCTCAAGAAAAACCCTTCCTGTCCCGGGCTTTACCTCAAGGAACAGGTCAGCAATGCCGCCCTGCAGCCCCTGCTCTGTCTCCGACACTGCAAGCAGCTTCATATGGCCCTGCTGGGCATATGCCAATGGTACAGCTAAAGCGATAAATATCAAAGCTAAAACTGCAAATCCGAATATTCTCATATAATGCCTAAATAACGGATGGTTTAAAACCTTTATTGTTTTCTGGGCTCTGTAGAAAATAAGCATAGTGCCAATATGCGAGCCCTGTGAAGGGCTCATTAAGCATGACAGGGGAAGTTTGAGCTATGCTCGAACTAACGAACGGAGTGAGATTAGCCCTATGGGATGTCATGCCAGAGAAAAACTCATAAAGGCGAGCAGGCACTATGCGAGACCTGCCTGCGAGAACGCTCGCCTTTGCTGCAAGTTCGAGCAGGCTCGCGTTCAGGTGAAGCGAGATTTTCTACAGAGCCTTTGCCTGCGAGAACGCTTCGCCTTTGCTGCAAGTTCGAGCAAGCTCGCGTTCAAATCTCGGCAGTTTTTTTGTTTATTTTCATATAGAACCTTGGATATTTTTTATTGAAGAAAAACCATTCCTTGGCTTCAGAACAATTGCCCCGTCTCACTCCAAAACAAGTGGCGGGCCCGCCTTATATGATTGATGAAGAAAACTATATTAGCTTTACCTTGCTCAGCTCATCCTTTATCTTGGAGACTTCAGCCATCTTGCTCTTGAGCTTTGAAAGCTGCTTCTCGAAATATTCCTTGTTTGTATTGATAGAGGCCTCGTCCTTCACCAATGCAGAGATTTCATCCCTCAGCTTCAGCTCCTGGTTCTGGTATTCCACCATCCTCTTGCTCAGCGTGCCAAGCTTAAGCTCAAACGATTTTTTCTTTTTCCTGAGAATATCAAGCTCCTTGTTCAGGCTTGTGAGCGATTCAGTAAGAAGGCCGTCTCCCTTTTTCCCTTTTTTGGCTGCCATTTTACATAATAACTGCTTATTGCGCTTTTACCAAAAACCCATTTATTAATCTTTCTATTTTGGGATAGGAAGTCAGGTTAAGGCAAGGCCGCCAGAGATTTGCCTGCGAGAACGCTTCGCCTTTGCTGCAAGTTCGAGCAAGCTCGCGTTCAAATCTCGGTTGTTTTTTTTGAATATTTTTCTTATTGAATCAATGAGTTTCGTTTATTGAAGAAAAACAATGCCTTATTTTCAGAACAATTACCCTGCCTCAGCCTCAAACAGGAGGCGGGCCCGCCTTAACCTTTATGGGGAACGGTCTGATAGCTTTTGCTCTTTTTCTCGAGATCAGCCTCCCTTCTCTTCAGGCTGCTTTCTATCGCTTTCTTCTCAAGCAAAAATACTTTCTTCTCTTTCTTCAGGGCCTCAATCCTCTCTTCCAGCTCTTTTCTCATGCGCTCAGCCTCTTTCTCCCTTTTCACAAGCGCATTTTCAGCCTTTTCATGCGCAATCTTATCCCTTTCAGCCGTTTTTTTCATCTCTCTAAGCTTGCCAAGCTCAATATCAAGCGATGCCTTCGTCATGTCCAGCTCGTGCCCCTTCCTTTTAGCCGCATCATCATGCGTTCTTTTCTCAGCTTCAAAGCTGACAGACTCTTTCTTCAGTGATGCTATCTTTGCATTGGTTTCGCTTTCTTTGTCAATGAAATGGTCTCTCCTTTCCATGAGCACCTTTTCATAATGCTCGATTTTGCCGCTTTTTTCCCTCAGCGCATGATCCTTTTCATTGAGCTCCATTTCCCTTGCATCCATGGCAGATTCCTTTTTCCTTAGCTCTTCTTCTTTCTTCTCAAGCCTTTTTTCCCTTATCTCAAGGAAGTCTTCCCTTGATTTTATGTCCCTTTCAAGGGCCTCATTTCTCCTAAGGGCATTTTCCATGCTTTCAAGCGCCCTTTTGTTTTTCTCATGCTCTCTTTCTATGTCTCTTTTTATTCTCTCAGACTCTCTGAAAAGCCTGGCTAAAGCGTCTTTTTTCTCTTCAACTCTTTGCTCTTCCCCTTTGATAGACTCCCCTTTCAGGCTTAACCTTCTTTCTTTGCTCAGCAACTCCTTTTCGAGCTCAAGAAGCCCGGTTTCTTTGGCGTCAAGGCTTTTTTCTTTCTCCTCAATCCGCTTTTTCCTGTTTTCAAGCTCCAATTCCCTATGGCTAAGGCCTTTCTTCCTGCTCTCAATAAAGGAAGATTCCCTTTCAAGCCTTTTCTCAGTTTGAGAGAGTTTCTGCTCCTTTTCCCTCATATGCTTTTTCCTCAGGACATGGTGATTCTCAACGGCCTTGAGCTCTTTCTGCCTTTCAATAATCCTTTTCTCCAGCCCTTCTGCCTCATGCTGAAGCTCCATGTTATTTCTCCTGCTTTCAAGCACAGCCTTTTCAGCATCCTTTTTTTCCTTCCAGAATCCGGTCATCTCAGCTTCATGCTTTTTTATCAGCAATGCGGATTCTTTTTCTTTTTTCTTCAGGTCCTGCTCCCTGAGAATCAGCTTTTTCTCTCTGTCAATTATGCTGCCCTGCTTTTCATCAAGCACTTTTTCCTTTAAAGAGAGTTCTTTTTCCGTGTTCCTGAGTTCTTTCTCCCTTTCAGCATGCTCCTGCCGGCTTTTCCTTGCCTCTTCAGCCTTCGCCGTTATTCTATTCTCCTTCTCAGAAATCCCGTTTTCAGCGTCAAACAGCCTGTTCAGCTCTTCATCAATCTCTTTTTTCTTCGCTTCAGCCGCATCATTCAGCTTGCTTTTTTCAGCCTGCAAAAACTCAAGCTCTTTCTTGCCGGAAATTATCTCATCAGCCATCTCCCTGAGCTTTTCTTTCAGCAGCTTTTCTTTTTCTTCAGAACTAATTTCCCCTGAGCCTTCGCCTTTCTTATGCCAAAACAGCCTGCTGAAGATGCCCTTTTTCTTTTCCTTCCCCTTAAGAGCCGAAGCAACCTCTTTCTTTGTTCCTTTGCTCAAAAGCTTGTACAGTTCCCTTATCTCATCATACGCTGCCCTTGACACTGCATTCTCAAGAATTCCAATAGTCCCTTCCCTCGCATTAATGCCCCTTAATGAAGCGCCCAGTTCAGAATCAATATTTTCCCCTGCCCATTCAGAGAAAACATTTCCTTTTTCATTTGCGTATTTTGAAAAGGAAGCGTCATCAATTTCAGAAACATAGGCAAGAAGCTCCGGCAGGCTGCCTATCGCAATGCCATCAAGCTGCAGCACCCTTTCAGGCTCCACGCTATCCAATATGCTGCCCATCTATGCCTCTTTTTGCCCCTTTTTTTGAAATCAAGCCACGTTCACTTGATTTTTCTTATCTCTTTCTCAATCTTCCTTTTATCCTTTAAATATGCTTCTTTTTTCAGATAACCGGATTGATAAGCCTTCTTCAATGTCTCAAGATTTTTTTGAAGCTCAGCCTTTTTCTGAGGGTCTTTCTTTGCTTTGTTCACAGCTTTATTGAGCTTTCTCAGCACAGAGAGCAGGAATAATGCAGCGGCAATAAACACCAAAACCCCGACAGCATAGTAAAACAGCACATTGGACAGTATCCTGCCAAGCCACTCAGCAGCAGCCCTTAAGCCGTTCAATACCATCATTGCAAAAGTCCTTTTTTCAACAACCTCAAAAAAGTCGCTGCTTATCGAAATGCTGCTGCCCTGCTGCGCCTTTGCATAGAATATGTATCTGCCCGGGGCTATGGCATCCGGAACCTTTAAATTTCTGATAATGCTCCCGTCATCGCCAAGAGCTATATACTCAGAGCCTCTGGCCATTATCGTCCCATCAACGCTTTTTATTGCATAATCAAGATGTATTTTTTCATTTTTCAGGTAATTGGAGAACTTTAGCTTTGCTTCGGCAAAATCCCCTCTGGCAAGCTTTTTGCTTCTTGGGCTCATAGCCACTTCAACATCAAAAGAGCCCTCTTTCGGAGCCACTTCTATAATCAGGGGAATGGTCTTTTCCTGTTCCCCCGCTATCAAAATCGCGCCGAAATAAGCCTCAATCTCTTCAGGAGCAGTTATGTCGAGTGTTATTGTTCTCTCCTCGCCCGGCTTAATCTCAATGAAACTGTCGCTCAGTACAGCATACTTTTCCAGCCCATGTACAGACAGCTGTAATGCAATGTCAGTGTTCGCCCTGCTCGTTATTGTGAAGGCTCTTGTCGTAGTCTCGCCCTGCTGAAGGGAAACCTTTATCGCTTCCTCGCTAATCTCAAAAAGTGATATTTCTGCAGCTTGCTCGCTTTCCGGCAGCTTAACAGGACCGCCCCCCCCTCCGCCTCCACCACCGCCCCCGCCACCACCTCCGGATGAAGAGGAAGAATCTGAAGAGCCCGGGCTTGAAGGAGCCTCCCTGCTTGCGAATCTGGTAAAATGCGTGACATTGAATACAAGGATTCCTCCTGAGAAAGAAATCTCGACGCATTGCGTTGCAGGGCATAATTCCCCGTTTATCAGTATCTGCGGATTGTTGAAAGTCAATCCATAAAAGGAAAGAAGCGCTGACTTGTTGAGTGCAGGCAGCGAATTCGAGTCTATTTCTATCCTGTTGAATGAGAGATTGATGTACTGGCCAAAATCAAGGCTGCCTGAAAGGTCCACATTCTCAAGGAAAAGGAGCTTGCCGTATGAAGTTGACTCTATGGTGAAGTTAGTGACATTGGTTATGTCCACATTTGAAAGGTTTGTTGTTGTGCCGTTATATCCGGAAGTGGGGCTTGACAGGCTTACAATCACGTTTCTGAAAGCGCTTTGCCTCCTGTTGCCGGAGCTGTCAGTGCAGTTTATTCTCCACCTGTAATAGCCGGAGCCTATTCCTGACACTGTAAAATTGGATAATGCATTTTTTGTTATGGAGATGGAAGTTGCATTTGCTGTTTGGTTGATTATCAACGAGCAATTGTCCACATTGCCGGCATCAGTTGCGTTATAATAGAAAACAACAGGCATAGCGCTTTTTACAGAATTGTTGACCGGCCCAAGAAGATAAACAATTGGCCCGGAACTGTCAATTATCTCAAAGCCAATGCCAAAACCTGCTTGGGAATATGCATAGCTGACAAGAAGAATCAACCCGGATAGCAGGACAGCGGCTTTAACATTCATGCTACCTCCTTCTGTCTGCCTTTTTAATTATTTTTCCTTTTTTTGCCCCTTTTTTTAGGCTAAGCCTTACTATCAGATAAGCGATTGCCAGTGCAGCGAGAATTTTCGGAATATCCGGAGTGATGTCGCTTAAATAGAACCTAGCTGGCTCCCTTTGTATCTTTATATTGAAGCTTTTTGAAATGGCAGGAAGTATCGGCACTCCGGCGCCTGAACCTGATATCTGCTGGACAGAATAAGAAACCCTCACCAAATCCCCGGGATTTCTGCCAAGAGGCGCGGTTATATTGAGCTGCAGCGGCAATGAGGACTTTGCAGGGACGTCTGCATATTTGCTGTATTCTATGATGCTCATAACTGCAGGGTCATACTCTATCTTTACCCTTACTTCGCCGTCTTCAGTATTTTGTATCCTTATGCCGTGCATTCTGGACTCTCCCGGCAAAAGCACCAAAGTGTTATTTTCGAGAAAATCAGTTACAATGCCGATGGAAAAAACACTGGGCAAAATTGTAAGCAGAACGGAGATTATTATTAGTGATATCCTTAAAAATTTCATTGTATTGTTAAGAAATGCAGGATTGGATATTTAAATCTTATCTGCTTATCTCTGATTCTCATCCTGTAGGCGCCGTTCTTTATGCCTGACAAATCCCATAAATATGTCCGGTCATTGGCCTCATTGTCTGCTATTGTAACCCATTTCCCATTATCATCATATTCAAGCTTGACAGCGAGCGCATCACCGTTTGAATCAGACGCTTTCCACCATATCTCGAATTTGCCGCTTTTTATTATTTCGCCGCCATCAGGCTCTGTAAGCATAACTGTCGGAGCGGCATTAGCTTCTCCGGCAACAGCCCGGTTTTTGGTATTTTCAACTATAAGGCTTTCTTTGTCGACTTTTTCTGTTTCCTGGGCTTGAGGGGCAGTTTCAGCAGGGCCAGCGCCGCTTTCCTGGGTTTCTGCAGCCGCAGAAGGCTCTCCACCCGCAGTATTAGTATCGCCTTCAACTTTCACAAGCTTGTAGTTCCCTATCTCGCACCCTGCAAGCACAACCAAAAGAATAGTCATGCCTATTACCATACTTCTGCCTAAATTAGCCATTTTATTCATCCTACGGCAGGTTTATTACCGTTATATTCCATGTATTGTTGTACTTCTGCGAGCTTATTCCCGAGCTTGGGACATCTACCCAGAAGTACAATGACTGGTTGCCCCTTGGAGATAGGACTGTATCATAATAGTCTGTGTTTGCCGAGGTATGCCCGTGGTTGAGTGAAAGATTGCCTGTCAGTGCCCTTATTGTCAGCTCCCCATTGGCCAGAGGCATTCCGTTGCCTGCTCCGTTATCTGTCCCATTCACAGTGAAGCTTGACGAACCAATGCTCTCAGATGGCACATCCACTCCGAACAATGTTGCTGCGCTGATATTTATCTGGTTAAAGTCATCATTTCCTGTGTTGTTCAGTACTAATGGAGCCGAGGCCTGCTGGTTGCTCTGCCCGAGGTTAAGGCTTGAGAAGTTTATGAATGAGCGTGCGAAAGACAATGAGGACAGGGTATTATAGGTAAATCTCCTGCTGTCATTCTTTGCAGTCCCTCCGTTATTGTCCGCTACTGTAAAGTTTATGACCCAGTTGCTGCTTGCGTTGTCAAAATACTTTAATCTCACGCTGCAGTTGAATATAACTTTATTGTCCGCCGGAACTTTGGATATGTTCCTGCATGTAATATTGGACCTGTACTGCGGATTTGCAGTTCCAAGAGTAAGGTTGAAGTAAGCCCCTGCTTCATTGACGTCATCTTCGCCGTTTGTGTCAGTCACGTTGAATATGAAAAATGCCCTGATAGTGCCGCCAGCCGAAGGGTCAAAGGTCATTGAGCTTCTGTTTGTGTCAAGCACAGCATCCGGATTGTTGTTAGTTATCCAAAGCTCAACCCCAAATCCCCTGAGCACCTGCCCGAAAACAAGCGGTAGAAGGCTTAAGCATACAATTGCAAGAATTAAAGGCAATCTTCTCTTTTTTATGCTTACAATCATGTTATTCCCGTCAAACAAATCTATATCTCTGTATACTTTTTAATATACTCATATTTAAATATTTCTATTTTAAACTATATATTTTATAGTTAAGCGGCTTTCTTTCCAATTTTCCAGCCGTAAAATTACGCTTTAAGGCAGCTGCAGGGATTAAAGCCGGTGCCAATATTTTCAACCAATAAAACCGCGAGGCGAGCGTTATGTGTAGAGAGCGAGCCTCGCGACAAGCATTGCGGAGCTTTTAAAGGAATAAAAAAACAAAAGCCTATTGAGGCAATCAGGCACAGGCTGAATAATCGAAGATTCTTCACATTAGGGCAGGTTTATTACCGTTATATTCCATGTATTGTTGTACTTCTGCGAGCTTATTCCCGAGCTTGGGACATCTACCCAGAAGTACAATGACTGGTTGCCTTTAGCCGATATTATTGTGTCATAATAGCTTGTCAGGGCCGAAGTATGTCCGTGGTAGAGTGAAAGATTGCCTGTCAGCCCCCTTATTGTCAGCGCCCCATTGGTCAATGGCATTCCATTGCCTGCTCCATTATTCGTTCCATTGATTCTGAACTGGGATGCCGCTATGCTCTCTGAAGTCACATCCACTCCGAACAATGTTGCTGCGCTGATATTTATCTGGTTAAAGTCATCGTTTCCAGTGTTATTGAGTACTAATGGCAATAGTGCCTGTTGGTTGTTAGTTCCAAGAGTCAAACTGGAGAAATTAATCCATGCCCTTGGGAACGCAATAGCAGACAAAGTATTGTATGTAAATGTCCTGCTGTCATTGTAGCCTACAGCGCCGTTTGTATCCCTTATGCTTACATTTATCCTCCAATTATTGCTTGCGTTGTCATAATAGCGCATCAATACCGTGCAATTGATTACAACCTTGCTTACTTCAGTGTGGTTGTAGCATGTTCCCAGCCCGCCATTATAGCCGGAAGCATTGTACCTGAACTGTCCCCCTCCTCCTCCAAGAGTCAAATTAACAATCACTGTTGTCACATTTATCTCTGAGGTACCATCAGCGTCAGTCACATTGAATGAGATTGATATTCTTGCAATGCCGCCTGCAACAGGATCAACTGAAAGCCCCGAGGATATGTTCAGCTTTATTATTGGATTAGAGTTAGATGCCTGTGGTGTGCTTGCAGTGAACTGATAAGTCCCGTTTTGTGCAGTCAAAGTTCCGTCAGAAGCGTTAGCTTTCCAGTACCATTTTACTGCATTCAATGCAGTGCGCCCTGTAATCTCATTNNNCTGATAAGTCCCGTTTTGTGCAGTCAAAGTTCCGTCAGAAGCGTTAGCTTTCCAGTACCATTTTACTGCATTCAATGCAGTGCGCCCTGTAATCTCATTCGCAGTCAAGCTTCTGTTCCAAATAGCAAGCTCGTCAATGCTTCCGTTTAAGCTGCTTCCAGCGCCGTTTTGGAAAGCGCCAACGCTTAAAGTTGCATTGTTCAATAATGCATTTCCAGCAAAGTTCCGGCTTGCACTTTCAACGCCGTCAACATATATCTTCATCACGCCGTTTGCAGCATCAACAGTGCCAGCAATATGGTGATATTCTTTCTCAGTAATCAGGCTGTCAGCAGTCTTGACAGAAATAAAGTCTCCGGTAACATTCTGGAATGACAGCACTACAGAGCCTTTTTCCGAAATCATGAGGTTGTAGTTTTCTTTTAGTTGCTGAGGACCGAAGAGTACATAGATATTCCCTTTGCTTGAGCTGGCAGCTGCAG
>JAGVYR010000073.1 GCA_018303185.1 Candidatus Woesearchaeota archaeon
ATAATACCCAGATTTCTGTCTCCAGAAACCAGATTATTTTGTCAAATGACCTCTGCCAGGACAAGCACGATGCCCACCAGTTTATTCCGCAAATGCGGAATGTCAAGGAAAATGTTAAGTTGAGAAAGAATACCAAAGTTGCCTTGGACTGCGGCTATAGCGATGGAAAAAACATAAAATTTGCTGAAGACAATAAAATAGACTTGTATGTGCCGTCAAGAGCGCAAGCTCAGGAGCTCGAGGGAAAAGAGCAGACATTGAACCATGACAATTATGAGTATGACGCTAAAAAAGACGAGCTGATTGTTGGAAAAGACAGGTTTTACTTTAAAGGAGTTTACGCAAGAAAAAGTGGAAAGAAGATTATTATGTACTATAATGACAGGCTGAAGAAGAAAAAGGATGTTCCTTTCTTTTTCAAAGAAAGGCTTCGGATGAGGGACAAGATAGAGAAGCCTGAGTCAAAAAAGGTGTATGGAACGAGAAAAATTACTGTTGAGCCTGTTTACGGCAACCTCAAGGAAAATCTCGGCTTTAGGGGATTTCTCCTTCGCGGATTGAAAAGCGCAAAGATTGAGCTTAATCTTGCGTGCATAGCGCATTTTTCTGGTTTAAAAATAATTGCGGGGCGGCTTCCTTACTTAACCGCATATAGCAAGGCGAAGTTGGCTTAGGGCGCTATTTTAATCTGTTGCTTTTATTTGTTTCTTGTTTGTATTTTGGTTAAGGCGATGTTTCCTGCGGCTTCATTGGTTTTTAGTTGTTTTGGTTGGTGAAAATATTGCTCAATCTGTTGAGAAAATCGATGCCTTTTGTTCTCGGAGCGTGTAACTCGCCTCGGAAAATATATTGGGCGGCCTTAAATCACCTATACGCAACAGCTAACAATTAACTTTAAATAACCGACACAATTACTCAGTGTATGGATTACATGAAGATGCTCAAAGACATAAGGCAAAACCTTCCGGAATCTGTTTTTCAGAAGGAGCGCTTCGAGATACCGAAGGTAATGGGCCACCTTCAGGGAAACAGGACTGTTGCCAGCAATTTTCTGCAGATAGCTTCGCACCTCGGCCGCGAGCCTGACCATATGCTGAAATTCGTCCTCAGGGAGCTCGCAACACCAGGAGAAATAAAGAAAAGCGGCTCTGTTATAATGGGGGCAAAGGTTCCTGCCTCAAGAATCAACGAAAAGATAAGGCAGTATGCCAACCAGTTCGTTTTCTGCCCGGAGTGCGGCAAGCCAGACACAAAGCTCGAGAAGGAGAAGGAGCTTACTTTCATAAAATGCATGGCCTGCGGCTCAAGAAGGAATGTAAAGGGGAAAATATCATAGCAAAGGCACAATAATGCTCAGGCAAACCATGCCCCTAATCCTGTCTGCTTCTCTTTTTCCCTGCCGAATATGCTTTCGACATTTCTCCTTGTGATTTCAAGAGTCTGCTTTAGGTAAGGCGGCAGATTATACTTTTCGGCAAGTGAAATGGCCGGCTCGAGATATTTAATGATAGAGCCTTCTGTTATCGTGAATATTATCCTACCTCTGCATTTAGGGCAGTGCCTTGCCAGCGGCGGCCTCCTGAATTTCTCATTGCAGTTTACGCACCTGAACTGCTGCATTGAAAATTTTCTTAAATTTCCCTTGATATCCCTTATGAAATGCTTCTCTATGACTAACCTTGCGACGTCTGGTGCGTCCACTGCCCTTATTATGTCTGCAAGCAGCATCTGGCCTTTCAGCTTTTCTTCCATTGAAGGGAGTATCTTGTATGCTGAGCATCTTACTCCGGAATTGAGATTCTCGACAGAATGCGTGAAACCCAAGCCTTCATACTGCCTCTCAGTCTCAAGATGGTTTCCGAGCTGGTCTATCTTGACTTCCCACGGCATTTTATATTGCATGCAGGCCTCATAGAATTCGAGGGGATAGCGCCATGCTATGTCCATGTCAAACGCCATGTCATCAACTTCGGAAGGTATTATTCTGGATGTCAAAACAAGCGGCGCGTCCTGGGTTGCCCCTCTTGTGTCTGGGAGGTATTTTCTGGAAAAATTGACAAGCGCATCCATGAGAAGGATTACAGACGCCTCATCGCCGTCGCAATCCCTTCTTGTGGCTGCATGCAGCATTGGATGCGCGAGAAAGCCCTGCGTCTTGCTGAAGCCTATTATCCTGCAGACTATTCCTGCTGAAGTGTGTGGTGCCAAGGCCAGAGCCAGGCTTCCTATGACATCGTCCTCTGAATTGAAATTGTAATAAGGCTCAAGGCAGTAAAGGCTCTGCAGAAGATCGTCTACAAAGCGGCCGGTGTTGTACATAATCTTGTCCGCCCCGTCCTCTGGGTTTTCGTCTGATGCCGGCAGTATTACGTCCTGGGGCTTCAGCTCGAGAATCTGGTTTGTGTCCGTAAGCTCCTTGCCTTTTATGTCCTTTTCATACCCGAGCTGCCTTAATTTTTCAACACTTGCCCTCACTTCTTTCGGCTTGAAGTGGGTTATTGGCAGTTGCGTCATGTCGTATCTTGTGGTGCCGTCCTTGTTGACAGAGATGCCGTATTTTGCCCTCAAAATGCCCTTTACGAGATGCTCCGGAACGTGCTCCTTGTTTGACGTTCCCTTGACGCCTTTTACTAAATCCGGCGCTGTGCTGAGCCCTGCGGCTTCCACGGCTTTCTGGAAATAATGCCCTATGTCTATTTCCTGCCTCCTGTATGGGACTGCTTGGCCGTGTTTTTTGCATTCTTCCGTGTCAATCTGGCCGCATTCCCTGCAGAAATATATCCTGTCTGTTTTTCTGCCGCAGCCCTCGCAGACAGCATATATAGTATCTTTGCCGCACGATTTGCACCTGTAGGCTGTGAATTCTGCCGTGATTTTTTTTGCTTCGAGGGCGCTTTGCACTGATCTTAGCCTGCCTCCTTCATCGCCTACAGGGAAGAGCGCGTGCGGGCTCCCTGTAAGTTTTCTCATCTTTGCCTTCTCTGGCCTGCCCATCCTCGCCCCTATGAAAATTCCTGATTTGTCCCTGATAGTAACGCCGGCAAGGGAATTGGCTATGTGAAGCGCGTTGTCTTCAGAATTTTTTACTGATTCTATTATATCCGCAACATCGTCGGTTTCCTTCATTCCGATATTTGCTGCAAACGCGGCTGCGGTGTCTTTCTGCATGACAACATACTCAGAATTTACGACGAGATGCTCAACACCGAGCAGCTCGAGCACCCTCTTAGGCGCTTCATCGACGGGAAGCACTATCTTGTCGGCAAATCCCTCTGATGTGTGCATCTCTGCCTTTTTCAGCCATTCGAGCAGCAGCAGGAAGTACTCCTTTGAAATGGTCTTCCAGTGGAATATGAATTTCGGATGAAGGGGTATCCTGAGGCTTTTGGATATGGTGATTGACTCTGCAAAGTTTGGCTTTATGGAAAGTGGGCTTGAAAACAAATCTTCAATTCTTTTTGCCGGAATTTCGGTCATGGAAGAAACTTTCTCGAAGTCCAGGCTGCCGAAAAAGTCTACTGTCGCGTGCTCTGCCTCGAGCGCCCACCATTCCTCGCAGTATCCGGGAGGCAGAAGCTGGTGCGCCCTATTGAAAAAGTCGCCATAGTTGAAAAGTATGTCGCCTAAGAAAAGGATCTCCTTTATCTGGTCAGTATATTTCTTTGCCTCGGCTGAGCTGCTTATCCTGATTACGTCCCCGTTGTTGAGCTTCACTACAGGCCCTTCGATGGAGTCGCACGCGGATATTGCCGCCGCTTTCCCGGTTCTTGACCTGCCATACCTGAGCCTGAATCCTCCTGCGGCCAGAGGGTGTGTCAGCACAGGTCGGCCCGCAACAAGGTCCTGTATATACGTGAATACCGGGCTTACTTTTCCCTCTTTTTTCTGCTCTGTGTTCTGCGCCTTGACTTTCTTCTGCAGCTTAAGGAACCCCTCTAGGAAAGACCAGTGCTCAAGCTCAAATTCTTTTGCCCATTGAGATATGTTCTTCCAGACTTTTGACGCCTTCTGCGAAAGGCATTCTCCGATTACTAGGCACACCCCGCTCCTTATCTGGTTTGTCTCTATCCTCTCAAGGTCCTTGTAGTTGGATACTTCTATCTTCTCAGAGGGGTCTCCTGACACCTGCACAGGCAAATGCCTCACTATGTACTCTATCTCTTCTTCGCTCGGGAGGTATTGCAGGTTGGTCACACGGTCGTGGTAGTCGTAAAGCTCAGTTACTGTTCTCTTGATTTCTTTTTCTGTTGGGTCGTATGCCTCGTATCCCATTTTCTTCCTTATATAATCCGCAACCACTACGCTTACGGCTCCTGCTGTTCCTCCTGCGCTCCTTATCGGCCCTGAGTACATGAGGCAGAAGTAGTCTTTTCCGTCCGCCCTCTTCGCGATTTTCAGCTGTATGAACCCTTCAAGTGGGCTTGCAACGATGCCTAAGGTCAGATAAGCTATGCCTACCCTTATTCCTGTTTCCATAGCCTCCACTTCGTCTTTGAATTTGCAGAATTTTTCCTTTGCCACTTCGAGAGAGACTATAAGGGCCACTCTCCAGTCTGACTTCTTGTATTTCTTCTCAAGCTCCTGAATTCTTTTTGACACGCCAGAATCTATTATCTGCGGGATCATTGCGCCGACTATTCCCTCCACCCTCTCTGCCATGTTTTTTGCCAGAGGCATGCCTACTGTGCTTTCAGGGTCGAATCCTTTTGCACGGGCTTTCGTCGCTGTGCTGTATGCTCTCTTCACTTCTTTGTCTATTTCAGAGAAATATTTTTCCATTTGCCAGCTCATTTCCTGCGTCATTTTCCGAATTTAAGCATCTTGACTTCCCTCGTCTGCAGGTTCACTATCGGCGCCCTGCTTGGCTCCGGGTTGTGTCCGACTTTCTCCTGGAATGCTGTCTTGCTCTGCCAGCAGCTGCTGCATATCATTGTTACGTTCTTGTAGTTTGAGCACGTTGCCTTGTGTATATGCCCGCTCACGAAGAAATCTGGAATCTGCTCTATCACGAGGTGGTCCTTGTCCGTATCTGGAATGTAAAGTGTTGATGCGTGTGTAGGCGCGAGATGCCTTCTCTGCAGCAGGAACTTCATGATCAAATCTGCCCTGTCGTAGCCGCCGCCGTTTCTTATGGAGTCGACTTCGGCGGCATAGTGGTCAAAAGAGTACCCATGGTACATAAGCACGTTAAAGCCTGGAAAGTTTTCTGTTGAGCCGATGTTTATAATAGCCGGGTTTGACACCATGACCGCATTCGGCAATTCATACAAAGGCCCGCAGAAATCCTCGTAAAGCTTAAGCTGCGGTTCTGCTACCCTCATGGCATCGTGGTTTCCCGGGCATATTATCAGCGGAATGTGTTTTGGTATTTTGCCTAGAAGCCTCGCGCATTCTTTGTATTGGTCATTCAAATCTTTGATCAAAAGCTCCTTGTCCTGCTCAGGATAGATGCCGCAGCCGTCCACAAGATCCCCTATTATAAATATGTATCTGACAAGAGATGCCGTCCTTCTCTGCTCCTCGCTGCCGATCTCCTGGTTTATCCACTTAAGGAAGCGGTTGAAGTCATCTTCAAGGAAATTCATGGAGCCGACATGAAGGTCTGAAAGGAATATTGTATATTCTTCCGCGCCTGATTTCTTAGCTTCGTGCGTTATTGGTATGTCCGGCAGGAATATGCTGTTTGTGAATATAATCTTCTGCCCGTTGACGCCGGAAACACCCACCATATCATCGAGCACGAGGCTCCTTGCAAAATTAAAAAGCTCAGGCTTGCTCTTGCTCACGACTGCTTTTATGCTCCCTGTTGGGTCCTCCAAGGACAGCATCACGTTCCCGTTCTTTGTGGTTTGCTTTTCCGCAACAAAGCCTATTGCCGCAACATTCTCCTTGTCTTTCTTGCCGAGAATGCGGCTTATGCTCAGCGCGTTCTTCAGCTCCTGCCTGTTTCTCAGTATCTTTTCGATGGTGTAATATCTGTTGAGGAAATGCTGGGAAAAGTCCTCTGCGCTTCTTTTTCCTGAGTCTTTGCCGTAGGAAAAAAGCACCTTCACCTTACTGCTTCCAGTATGGCTCGCTTCTTCTGTTTTGGCGTCTTTTTTTATGCCTTCTGAGAAATAGCTCGAGAATTTTTCACCGGGCTTGGGGTGCATGCCTTTCTGCTTTAATGTATTTAGCTTATCGAGCTCTGCCCAGTTGACATTCTCCCCCCTCTTAAGAAGCAGTGCCTCTGCATCCTCTGTTATGACTGATATGCCGCCAGCCACTTCGCCTGACAGCATGCTTCTTATCTCGCTAAGGTCGTCGCTTTCCTTTATCCGCCCAAGAACTTCAGAGCTTATAAGCACCCCTTTTTTCAGAAACTCTCTCACTACTTCCTTTTTTTGTGGTGCGCTTATTTCCATTTTATATCCCTAAAGATTCCCTCAGCACGCCTGTGATTTTTGCCTTCACAGAATTGTCGAGCTGGGTGCTTATCTCTCTTGTCCTGCCATAACGCCCCTTTGATATAACTCGCGCGTTTATTATCCCGAATACGTCGAGTTCGGCAAGGACATCGGAAATCCTTCTTTGCGTCAGCGGTCTCAATCCGGTCTTGCTGCATATTCCTTTGTAAAGGTCGTATATCTCTCCAGTAAAGATGGCGTCTTTTTTGCCGCTCAGGCTGATTATTGCATAAAGTGTTGCCTGGTACTGCTTCGGCTGCATCTCAACAATCTCAAAAATCCTGTCTTTCTCTATATTCTGTTCAGCTTCGTCTATGTGTTCTGTCGTGACCGTGCTCTGGTTCTTCCTTTCCGCTGTTTCGGCAGAGACCCTCAGAAGCTCGATGGCCCTTCTTGCGTCGCCATGGTCTCTTGCCGCATAGGCCGCGCATTTCTCAATGACCCCTTCCTGCAGCACCCCGGGCTTTATCGCCGCCTTTGCCCTCTCCCTCAATATGTCTCGTATCTGCATCGCGTTGTATGGCGGGAATATTACTTCTTCCTCTGACAAAGAGGACCTTACCCTCGGGTCAAGCGTTTCGGCAAACATCAGGTCGTTGGAAATGCCCACAATCGAAATCTGTGAGGTTTTTAGGTCATCGTTGATTCTCGTCAGGTTGTACAAAACCCCGTCTCCGGCTTTCCTGACAAGCTGGTCTATCTCGTCCAAAACAAGGATTATGTTGTGGTTCTTGCTTTCCACCGCGCTGTAAAATATCTTATATATTTCGTCGGTCGGCAGGCCTGTGGGAGGCACGGCTTTCCCGAACATTGATGCGAGCTGCGCGAGAAGTCGGTACTCCGTATCTGCAGTCCTCTTGAGCTTGCAGTTTACATAGAGGGCCATCAGTGGGATGTTTTTTGCGGCGGCGACCGTTGTAAGGTTTTTTGTGACGTGCTTCACGCACAGGGTCTTGCCTGCCCCAGTCTTCCCATAAATAAATATGTTTGAAGGCCGGTCTTTCCTTAGGGACGGCGCAAGAACCTCAGCAATCTTCTGTATCTGCTCGTTCCTGTGCAGCATCGCATCCGGAGTGTAGGTGCTCTGCAGTGCTTTTTTGTTGAGAAAAACACTCTCCCTACCTACAAAATTTTCAAAAAACCCAACCAGCCCCCTCTCCACCATAAAATTCCAGAAGAAACAGAGGTTTATAAAGATTTTCTTTTGGAGCCCTACACCCCAATTTCCTGTGGAAAGTTTTATTCTTTGTTGGTGTCCTATTCATATTTTATAATTTCAATATAGAAAATAAATAAAAAGAAAGTATGAAAAACAAGAAAACCGAAGGCGGGCATTTCCATAAGAAACCACGGTCTGTGTGATTTTGCTGTAAATCTACGAAACGCGGCCTTCCACCATGGGGCAACGAAAGCACAAACACACACCAAAAGCAGTTGCCGGCGCCACAGAAAACCACCGAGCAGAACACACTAGCACGAGAGCAACAACCGACTGCCAGAAAACACCAATTTATCATCCTATAGTGATAAAAATAGAAATATTTAAAAAGCCGGCGGATTTCCTATGCCTTATGTTGAGCAACAAATCACTCATAGAGCTTAAGGAGTTCGGCCTGAATTCATACGAATCGAGGATATGGGTTGCACTTTTGTCAAGGGGCACGTCAACAGCGGGCGAGCTCTCTGATATTGCTAACGTCCCGCGCTCAAGATCTTATGATGTTCTTGAAAGCCTCCAGAAAAAGGGATTTGTCGTTGTTAAGCACGGAAAGCCAATAAGGTATGTTGCCGTTTCTCCTGACGACGCAATAGTCAACGCAAAAGACCTGATCGAAGCCGTTGCAAGGAAGCAGGAAGAAACCGCGGAGTCTATGAAATCCGGCAGCCTTCTCGGCGAGCTTAGCTCAATTTACAGGCAGGGTTTTGAGGCGAGCAGCGACGAACACGTATCCGGCTCAATATTTGGGAGAAAAAACATACACAACCACCTCGAGTCTTTGATGAGAAAGGCAAAAAAGTCAATAGCTTTGGCCACAACAGCGGAGGCTATTGAAAGCAAGCACGCCGTTCTGAAAAGCGCAGCCGAAAAGGCAGCAGGCAGCGATATTGAAGTTAGAATTTTGGTTGCCGGCAGCTTCGACAAGAGTAAAATAAAGATGCCAAAAGGAATAAAGGTGAGAAAGGCCGGCATAAAGTCAAGATTCTGCGTTGTGGATGGCGAAGATAGTATTGTGCTTTTGTTCAATTCCGGCGACGTCCATCCAGAATATGAAACGGCAGTATGGATATCAAATCCGGATTTTGGAAGTGGTATTGAAATGGTGTTTAACGCCGCCTGGAAACGCTCCACGCCTTTATAATCCTGTGTTATCCGTTTATTATTTCCCTTCGATAGGATAATTCGCTTCATTATTTTAAGCCTCCGCTTTCATCTTCCTGATGAAAGCCTGCTGTGGCGTCT
>JAGVYR010000053.1 GCA_018303185.1 Candidatus Woesearchaeota archaeon
GCAAAAAAGCTGTTGGGCTAAGATGGAAAAATGCACTGTATGCAATTCTGAGATGGAGCATGACTCTTACAAGGTCATTGCAGGCACAAAGTACAATATACTGAAATGCAAGACCTGCAGAAGGATGGTAGCGAAGAGTGAGAAATAACATGACCCGCATATACATCCAAACAATGGGCTGCTCTGCGAATGTTGCAGAATCGGAGATGATGATGGGCCTTCTTCAGGAAGCAGGATTTGAGATAGTTGATGAGTTGGAATACAGCGACATAAATGTAATCAATATCTGCACTGTAAAGGGGAATGACCATGCCCTGAAAGAGATTAAGAAAATAAAAGAGCACTATCCAAAGAAGAAGATGGTTGTTGCGGGCTGCATAACCCGGGAAATAATCCCGCTGATAAGGGAAATAGCGGATGATGCTGCCTTAATCAACACGCACAACTTCCACAGGATTGTAAATGCGGTTGAAGAATTGCTTAATGGGAATGTCCTTCAGGCCCTGACACAGGAGCGCGAATTAAAAGTCGGAAAGCCCACGATAAGGACAAACAGGGTTGTAGGCATTGTCCCTATAGCGAACGGCTGCGCTGACTTCTGCGCATACTGCTCTGTCAAATTAATCAAGGGCAATATTTTCTCCTATCCGGAAGAATACATCCTTAAGGAAGTTGAAAAAAACATAGCGCATGGCTGCAAGGAGATATGGGTCACTTCGCAGGATAACGGGGCTTACTGGCTGGACAAGGGAGACAAACCCAAGCTTGCAGAGCTGCTTGAAAAAATGACAAAAATACCCGGAGATTTTAAGATAAGAGTCGGCATGATGAACCCCAGGCACGTCCTGAATATGATGGATGACTTAATCAAAGTGTACCAGGATGAGAAGATGTTCAAGTTCATACATATCCCTGTGGAAGCAGGCAACAATGAAGTGCTGGGAAAGATGAACCGGAAATACAATGTCTATCAATTTAAGCAGATAGTGGAGCAGTTCAGAAGATATGTTCCCGAAATCACAATCGCATCCGATATGATAGTCGGCTTTCCCTCTGAGACAGAGGCGCAATTCCATGATTCCCTCAATTTAATACAGGAAGTTAAGCCCGATGTGCTGAATATAGCAAGGTACAGCCCGAGGCCGAACACAAAGGGCTCAATGATGGATGAGCAGGTGCCGGCCGACAAGAAAAGGGACAGAAGCAAGGTTCTTACGGACCTTTTCAGGAGCATATCTCTGAAGAACAACCAGAAATGGGTTGGGTGGGAAGGGGGCATAATAATTGATGAGAAGGGCAAAGACAGCACGTGGATAGGGAGGAATCATGCCTACAAGCCCATTATTGTAGAAGGGCCTTTCAAGCTGGGAGATGTCATTAAAGTAAAAATTACAGATGCCAGCACTTTCGGCCTTGTTGCAGACTACAAAGGGAACGGGAGCAATGATGAATTAATACAGGTTAAGACGAACTTGACTTGATAATTTGCTCAGTTTGCCCTGTTCCCATTCCTACTAGCAGGTGAGATAGCCGCTTCAAGCTCTTTTATCGCAATATGCAGGTCATTTAAGCGGCTTGGTATTACATAATATACTTCAAATTTTTCTATCTTACCCGGGGCTACTTCAGGAATCATTTTAGTTTAGTCTCTGCTCACTATCTTAGAAATCTCACTTATCCAAATCAACTCCCATGCTCTGGTTTGTCATCTCTATGCTCTTCTGCCCGTCTTTGAAGCCGGTTGCGGCCCTGATTGCATCCACTGTCTCAATTACAACATCGCTTTCCTGGTGGACTGCCTGCAAATAGAAGAGCTTCTTTCCCTTAACGCCAATGCCTTCCTCCCAGACACAGATCTCGTACATGTCGCCCCTGCTCCTTCCCAAATCTTTTGCATACTCCATGATTTCAGCAGTGGAAGTGATTTTTTCCATATTCCTGACAACTCTCACCCTTGAAGTTGCCCTGAACAGGTCAAGAATATCAAGCGCGGAAGCCTCTTTCTTCATGTCTACAGTAAGGGAATGCATGTGCATCAAAGTTGTGGGAACGGACATTGCTGTCGTAAAAATATTCACATCCGGAAGTACAGTCTGGACATCAGGGCCGTGATGGGAAGGAAGCTCAAGCACCGGAACTATCGCATTAATGGGCCCGCTCTCAACATCCCACGGGTCTGCAGCCCTCCTTACAAGAGTGGCGTGCACGCTGTCAATGCCGTATTTCTCCTTTATAGGATTTAATGTCCTGCATAGCCCTGTTGTGTTGCAGCTTACCACTCTTATGAATTGCTTGTTCAATGCTTTTGCGTAATTGCATTGCGCGACAAAGCTCACATCAGCAACCTTGGACTTTTCGCCGCCCTGGAAAATCGCTTTTTTCCTGCTTGGAATATAATATTTCTCCTTGTTTTCGACAGGAACCTTCTTTGGAGTGCAGTCCAGAATAACATCGCACTCATCAAGCAGGTTCTGGAACGTGCCGTCAGGGACAATGCAGTCCCTTGAAGAGATCTCGCAGACTTTTTTGAACTCGTCATCACCTTTGACAGAAAATATTTTGTAGCCCTTGTTTTTCGCTATTTCCATCCTGTAGCTGTAGCTGTTTCCTGTTATGCCGACAAGCTCCATGTCTTTCTGGAGAGTGACTGCATCCGCAACTCTCTTCCCAATCGTGCCATAGCCCATTATGCCTACTTTGACTGACATTTTCTCACCGCTTTGAGCTTATTCCATATCCTCTGAGTATTTGCCCTGGGTTGCCAGGCCATTCAGCCTTGCCCTCTGGATAAATGCCTTCTGCGCAGCAGCCAGATTCTCCTTTTTTCCTTTCCATGCCTTTAACGCAGGCTCCTGCAGTGCCCTTGCATAAGAAAATGAAACATACCATGGCAATTCTCCCAACTTGTGCATCTCGTTAAGATGTGCAGTTGCTTCCTCTGGCGTCTGGCCTCCTGACAGGAAGTTTATTGAAGGCAACTCTTTCGGCACAGTTGCTTTCAAAACTTTTATGGTTCTTTGTGCAACTTCCTTAACTCCCGCCCCGTTTTCGGCTTCCTTTCCCGATATAACCATGCTTGGCTTCAATATTGTGTATTCCAATTTTACGTTTTCTTTTTTCAAAGCATCAAAGACTGCCTTCAAAACCTTCGATGTTGCCTTTTCGCACTGGTCAATTGAATGAGTGCCGTCAATCAGGACTTCTGGCTCAACAATCGGGACCATTCCGTGCTCCTGCACGCTCTTTGCGTATTTTGCAAGGTCAGCAGCGTTTTGTTTTATGATTTCATCGCTCGGGGTTGATTCGGAAATAGTGTATACTGCGCGCCATTTTGTGAAGCGTGCTCCGGTCTTCTTGTATTTTTCAAGCCTTTCTCCAAGGCCCTCAAGGCCCTTTGTAACCTGCTCTTTCTTTTCATTCACTTCCTGCAGGCCCTGGTCAACCTTGATTCCGGGCACTGTGCCCACTTTTTTCAAAACATCCGGAAATAAAGTTCCGCTGTCAGCCTTATGCGCCAATGTCTCTTCAAACAAAATGACCCCTGAGATATATTTTCCGAAATCAGGCGCTGTCAGAATCATGTTCCTGTACTGCCTTCTCATCTCTTCTGTATTTTCAACTCCGATTGAAGCAAGCCTTTTTCCAGCGGTTCCGACGGATTCATCAGCTGCCAAAATGCCCTTTCCCGGAACGACCATGTCTTTTATGATGCCTTTCAAAACTTCACTCATTTAATTCGCCCCTACCAATCGCCATAAGCAGATTTTTTCGTAAAATCGTGATGTGCCTCTATTATCCTGACTGTGCCCGAGCTTGAGCGCATCACTATTGAATTTGTCACTGCCCCTTTTGAAGTAAAGCGAACGCCTTTAAGCACTTCCCCGGTCGTGACGCCGGTAGCCACAAACATGGCTTGATCGCTCTTAATCATGTCATCCATCGTGAGCTTCATGTCGATATCCTTCAGAAAGCCCATATCTTTGGCCCTTTTCCGTTCTTCTTCGTTCCTGAAAGCCAGCCTTCCCTGTATTTCGCCGCCAAGAGTCTTCAGTCCTGCCGCGCCCAAAACGCCTTCAGGCGCTGCCCCTATTCCCATGAGCATGTCAATTCCTGACTCTTCAAATGCCGGGCTTAATGCACCCGAAACATCCCCATCCCCTATGAGCCTTATTCTTGCGCCGACTTTCCTTATGTCCTCTATGAGCTTCCTGTGCCTGTCCCTTTCAAGGACTATGACTGTGATTTCATCAATCGGCTTTTCCAGCTTTTCAGCGACTGCAGTTATATTTTCTTTCACAGAAGCATCCAAATCTATGGCGCCTTTTGCCTTCGGGCCGACTGCTATCTTGTCCATATAAGTGTCAGGAGCATGCAGCATTGTCCCTGCAGGCGCGGCTGCCAGGACGCTTATGGAATTCACGCCGCCCTTTGCAGTGATTGCAGTGCCTTCAAGAGGGTCAACCGCTATGTCCACCTTCATCCCTTTTCCGGTGCCCACTTTTTCTCCTATGAAAAGCATGGGCGCTTCGTCCCTTTCGCCTTCTCCAATGACAACAGTGCCATCAATATCAAGGCCGTTGAAGCTTTTTCTCATCAATTCAACAGCGGCATGGTCTGCTGCCCTTTGGTCTCCTCTTCCTACCCATTTTGCAGCGGATATTGCGGCAGCTTCTGTAACCCTTACAAATTCCAGCGCAAGATTCCTGTCCAATCAAACCACCTTAATTTTCCGGCTTCATCCCAAATATATAAATCTTTCCATTCGTAATACTTCATCATACCATTTCCGAAAGGTTTATAAATGAAGGGAAAACGTCTGACTGGAAGAGCTTTAGGCGCTTGACGTAGATTTCCAAAAGTATTTGCCCTGATGCGAAGGTTGCCATCTGACCTGTGAGCACCAGTGAAAAACTCATAAAGTGTGAACGATGGCAACCTTAATTCACTAATGGAACAAAAAGGGCTGCGTTCAAAATCTCGCATTAGCTCGGGTTAGCGGCTTTCGCCCAATTTACGTACTTCGTTCAGTACCGCTGGAGTCCCGTATGGAGCGTCCCCTCCAGCTCCTTTACCGGAAAAATGACCTCCTCTTGGGACTAAAGTCCCAAGTATCCCGTGAAGGTCGGAAGGCCTAACAAGCAATACCATGGTGTTTTGCCTGTTCAAGTATGTAT
>JAGVYR010000016.1 GCA_018303185.1 Candidatus Woesearchaeota archaeon
CTCCCCTTTCACAAAATCCTCAACAGCGCCTATGGCTTCTTCAACTGCCATCTCAGTGGTGTCTATCATTAAATCGTACAGGTCAGGGTCGTAATAGTCCACTTTGTAATATTTCTTGTACCTTTTTCTCTCACTCTCTTCCCTTTCTTTTATTTTCTTTATCACTTCATTTACATTGCTGCCTTTCTCGTCCTTCCTGCCTTCCTTCATTATTCTCTTTGCCCTTTCCCCGTCTTCGCAATCCAAAAAGACCTTATGGTGCGCATTTGGAATAAAGAAAGCAGTAAGCCTTCCGTCAATCACAAAATTATCCTCTTTCTTCCCAATGGCAATCTGCCGGTCATCAAGTTCCCTGTCTATGCTCTTGTCTTTCTCTGCCAGTTTTCCAAGCTCATTCAGCGTTATTCCGCGCTCGGCAGCCATCTGCCTCATCAAGTCGCCTACAGAATAGTGCTTCAGCCCCAGCCTTTTCGCCAGCGCCTTTGCAACAGTGCTCTTGCCAGAGCCTGCTTTTCCGGAGATTGTGATTATCATGGAATTTGAGTATTTCTGCATTATATAAAATTTTGTTAATTTCCGCTGATGGAGCATACATAGCTGTAAGACTTATTGATTTGATGCCCAAGCCAAGCGCCATTTTGCTCGGTGGTTTTTTTGATTCTTTAATTTTTGAAACAATGGACGTTTTATTGAGAAAAAACCGTTCCACTGAATCAGAACGCGTAACCTGCCTCGCAAAAACTATTGGCGCATGCTTGGCTTTGGCATCTGAAGAAATTCCTTGTATCCACAGAAATCTTTTTAAAACCCCGTAGCCTAGCCTGCCTTATGAAAAAGAAGCTCATGGACGATGCCGGCCTGTTCCTTCTCAGAAAGGGCTACATAGTAAAAGCCCTTACAAGGAGCTGCTTTGACCTTCTCGCAAGGAAAGGGGAAAATATAATCCTTATGCGTGTCCTGGAAGATGCTAATTCAGTCGAAAAGGAAGAAATCGAGGAAATGCAGGGCATCGCATCATGCATAAAAGCCTCTCCGATAATCATAGCTTCAAAGGCATCATTCCCCCTTGAAGAAAATGTGGTTTATTCAAGGTTTGGCGCATTTGTCCTCAACATGGCAACATTCATGGCGTGCATAGGCAGCAATCTCCCTGTGCTTAAGAGCACGAAAGCCGGGCTTGCTGCATCTGTAGACAGCGGCGCCCTGAGGGAGAAGAGGGAAGAAGCAGGCATTTCAATGAGCAGCCTCTCCAAAAAGCTCGGAGTATCTCCCGGGATGGTAGCAAAGTATGAGAATGAAGGCGCGGATATGACCATTGACAGGGCTGAAAAAGCCTACTCAATGTTCGGAAAGGAAATATTCAGGAAGATTGACGTGTTCCATGAGGTGAATATAAATTCTGAGCCGAAAAGTGAATTCTCCTTCAAGTACGTTGATCTCGGCTTCAGTGCCGCAGACATAAATAAGGCGCCTTTTGACATCATCTCAAAAAAGGATGACGAGATAATACTCACTAAAGTGGGCGATAAGGCAAACCCGCAGCTGCAGTCCCTCTCAGAGCTGCTTGAAGCGGACAACCTTGTCATTTTCAGAAAAAAGAAGCCCAAGGACATTCCTGCAATAACAAAAAAAGAATTCCTTGAATTCGAGAAGTCGCAGGAGCTGATTAAGTTTCTCAAGGGGTTTTAGAGAGCCAGATTAAATTTGCTCGGTTTTTATTGATTTTATTCGGTTAGGATAAGGCGCCGGAGATTTGCCTGCGAGAACGCTCGCCTTTGCTGCAAGTTCGAGCAGGCTCGCGTTCAAATCTCGGTGGTTTTTTTATCTATTATTTTTTTGAAACAATGAATTTTTTATTGTGGAAAAACCATTCCTTATGCTTCAGAACACTTTCTTTGCCTCAGCTTCGAATAAAAGGCAGCCTTATCCTAACCCTATCAAAAATCATTGGCGCATGCTTGGCTTTATTGCTTTGCCTCAAAAAAAGACGGCTTTATCACAATATTTCTCAGGAGGTTTTAGCCAAAGCGGGCTCGTCTTTCAGTATCCCGCGGTCCCTGCTTAAGATTGCCTTCATCACGACAGGGAACAGCAGCGTCGTTACAATTGCCATTATCACGATTGCGGAATATACTTCTATCGGAATCAGGTTGTTTATCCTCGCTACTTCCGCTATGACAAGCTCTATTGCTCCCCGTGAGTTCATGCCCCACCCTATCAAATGAGTCTGCCTAAGGCTCAGATCAGTAAATGGCGTTGCTATAAGGGCTCCAAGAAGCTTCCCGAGGGTCGCTATGAGCAATATAATTGCTGTGAGCCAGAAATTCTGGGCTATGCTTGAAACATCAAAATTAAGCCCTATGTTTATGAAAAAGAATGGGATGATAAAGGCAAAGGTCATTGATTCAATCTCCCTGATTGTCTCTCTGTGCTCGTATTTGCTGTGCTCTGACAGGTGTATTATGATTCCTGCTATGAAAGCCCCTATTATTGGTCCCAATTCCAGCTTTTTGGATACAAGTGCGACAGTAAGACCGAATATTATGATAAAAGACAGCAGGGCTATTCTTGACCTTTCCTTCTGCACTATCTTCAGGAAAAAAGGGAATATCTTGTAAGTGAGATAGACTACAATCACAAACACTATGAGCTTGATGGGCAAAACTGCCAGTGAGCTTATTGACTTGTGGGCAAGCACAAGCACTACCGAAAGAAATATCACTTCAAAGAGATCGTCAATTATCCCTGCTCCCAGGATTATTATGCCGACTTTGGAGTTCAGCGCCTTCATGTCTATAAGGACCTTCAGGGTTGTCCCTTCGGCAGTCAGTGAAAATGCTGCCCCCACAACAAGCGCGACTATGTTTGAATACCCTATGGCCTTCATGAGTATGAAGCCGAAGGCAAATGGGACTATTGCGCAAAAGAGCGATATGATGACTGCATCCCTTTCGGCTTTCCTGAATTTTTCGAGGTTAATTTCCAGCCCTATCAGCAAAAGGAGGAAGATTATTCCCACGTCTGCAAGAAAGCCTATGTCGTCTATTACATTAGGGGATATAAGCACTTTCAGGATTGGTATTCCGAATAGCATCCCAGCTATTATCTGCCCTATTGCCCTTGGATACTTGAACCTGAAGAATATCTCAGACAGCACAAAGGATACCGCAAGGCTTGCAGTAACTGCAGTCAGGGTATCCAGCGCCATATTATTCGAGCATCCTCGGGTTGAATTTTTCAAACCAGTGCCTGCTCTCAGTCTCGCTCAGCAGGTTGATGAACCCGAATACTGCAAGCTCGCCATATATCTTTATGCTCCTGTCAACTTCGCCGCTTAATGCATAGTATGCGCATATCCTGAAGTCAGGGCTCAGCTCGTAATGGCTTTCCTTCTTGTCCCAATGCAGCTCAATCATCTTTTCATGGGGGTCTTTTGTAAGGAACAGAGTATATGCCCCTATCTCCGGGAAGAAATAAGTGAAATGCAAAGCGTCTTTTGCGCTTTCTATCTCTTTGGAGAACTTTTCCCCGTTAGTTACAGAAGCGGCATTGAACTTTTTTGCGCCGGCTGACTGCATGCCTATTATCCTGGAGGCTGCATTCTTATACACTCCCTGCAGGCTTTCCTCATTAAGGAGAATTCTCATCTCAAGAACCTCAAGCTTCTTCACAAGCTTCAGCTTAATTCCTGCGTATTTCTGGTTGAATTTTTTGACTATCTTCTCAAACCGCGCTATATAGCCGTCAAGGTCGTGGTGCGCTATCGCATAGTACCTTGCCATTTCCGAGCCTACGCGAAGCAGCTGCTCGAATTCCTTCTGGAACATGCCTATGTCGCTCTGGCTTATGCCTGAAAGAAGCTCTCCTGATGCCATAAGTATGCCTTAAAATATGAATTATTTAAATATTGTGAAACATTCATGATGATAAAAATGGAAAATCGCGGGATTATAGCAGATTTGCACCTCCATTCTAAATACAGCCGCGCTACTTCAAAGAACCTTGACCTTGAAAATCTCGAGAAATATGCCCGAATCAAGGGTATTGATCTTCTCGGCACAGGAGACTTTACCCACCCAATATGGTTCAAGGAATTAAAAAGCAGTCTTAAGGAAGACGGCTCGGGCATCCTAACCACAAAAACAGGGTTTAAATTCGTGCTTACTGTAGAAGTCTCAAACATCTACACACAGGGCGGAAAAGGGAGAAGGGTACACAGCATAATTCTTGCCCCAAGCCTAGACATAGCCTCTCAGATAAATGAAGCCCTTGGAAAAAAAGGTCGTTTGGATTATGACGGCAGGCCCATTTTCGGGTTCTCATGCGCGGAGCTTGTGGAGATGATGAAATCTGTCAGCAGTGAGATAGAGATAATCCCTGCGCATGCATGGACTCCGTGGTTTTCCATATTCGGCTCGATGTCAGGATTCAATTCAATAAAAGAGTGCTTTCTCGACCAGTCAAAGCACATCCATGCGATTGAGACCGGCCTTTCTTCCAATCCTGAGATGAACTGGAAGATATCCTCTCTTGACAATGTGAATCTTGTCTCTTTCTCTGATGCTCACAGCTTCTGGCCGTGGCGCCTCGGCAGGGAAGCCACGATTTTCAGGAAAGGCAGAAGCTACAGGGACATAATAAGCTCGATAAGGACGGGAGAAGGCATCAATGCCACAATAGAAGTCGACCCAAATTACGGAAAGTACCATCTTGACGGGCACCGCGCTTGTGGCATCTGCATGGAGCCGAAAGAGTCGACAAAGCACAAAAACATCTGCCCGAAATGCTCAGGCCCGATGACAATAGGCGTCCTGAACCGCGTAGAGGAGCTTGCCGACAGGGAAAAAAGCAGGCCTGCAAACGCAAAGCCGTTCTTCTCGCTCATCCCACTGTCGGATATAATTGCTGCAATCATCGGCAGCCCCGTCGCATCCAAAAAAACATGGAGCGTCTACAATACCCTCATTGGCAATTTCAAAAGCGAGTTCAATGTGCTCCTTGATGCTGATGAAAAAGAGCTTTTGAAATATGTTGACAGGAAGATTGCAGATGCGATTCTCCTAAACAGGCATGGTCAAGTGAAGATAAAGCCGGGCTATGACGGCGTCTATGGGGAGCCTGTTTTTGACAATAGTGTACAAAAGCCTACAAAAGCCCAAAAATCCCTCTCGAATTTCTAGCAGTTTCCCGACGAAAAATCGAAACCTTTATATACATGCTTTCTCCTGAAAACTAAAAAAACGACGGGGGAAAATATTTCTCGTCAGTGAAAGAGGAGGGTAAAAAATGGGAAGCGTAATTGCTAAGACTGGAGTCAAGAGAGAGAAAGGCTACCTTTATTTCCTTGACAAAAAGGGGAATGTAGCCAAGGTCCAGATGAAGAGGGCCGGAAAGAAGACAAGCAAGGCACAGGTAGTTGTGGCAAAGGCCGGAATAAAGAGAAAGTCCGGATACCTGTATTACATTGACAGCAAGGGAAACGTCTGCGAAGCAAAGATGCAGCGCGGAAGGAAGAGGGCAAAGAAGAAATAAATTTTCTTCTTTTTTATTTTTCTTTTTTTATTTTCGGTTTTCTAGGGGTTTTAATGATTTAATGCAATATTACAGCTTAAGATGTGTGCTATTTTTGCCTGTTGATTAATGCAGATAGCATAGTGTATAGGGAAAAAAGGTAAAAAAGAAATAAAAAATAACAGGCTTATTCGACTGCCACATCCATTGAGGTTCCGTATTCAAGGGTTTTTACCTGGAAAATTCCTGCCTTGTCGAACACTATTTCCCTTACATCCCCGCCCTTGAGAACATATGCCGCTCCCTGGAGTGCCCTTTTGCCTTCCCAGACCTGCAGAGTTGCTGTCTTGCCGTCAATCTGGCTTGAAAAGACAACGGATGAGCCTGCCTTGACACTCAGGGATTCGGGCTCAAAAACACCCTTCTCCTGCACGATTACGTCTCCTCCTGATGCGGCTGGCGTCTCGGGCTCGCTAACTTCAGCCGCGCTTCCTGATGCCGTATCTTCAGCTGCCGCAGGTTCCGCAGGCTGCGCCGCCTCAGCAGCTTCTTTCGGTGCACTGGGCTGTTCCGGCGCCGCAGACTGGCCCTGAGAGCATGCTGTCAGCACCAGCGCTAAAACACTAAGAAACACTAAAATCTTTTTCATTGGTTTCACCCCGTTTACCGGGCTTTTCAGAAGGATGTTTAAAAATTTTTTTGTTTTTCAAGGGACAAGACAGTTTGGGCGCTCTTTATGGCAACTTCTATCTGCCCCCTGTCAGGCTTCTTTGTGGTTATCATCTGGAGCCAGAGCCCGGGCATTATGAAAGCCCTGACCAAAAAGTTTCTCTGGTGCCTGTCGCTGAGCTTGAGCAGCTCATAGGAAATGCCCGCAATGAGCGGAAGCATAAGAAGCCTCAGCAGAAAAAGCATCCCTTTCCTGGCAAATATATGATAACTTATGAATTCAGGCCAAAAGTAAAGGATTATAGGCGGCACCAATGAAAAGACAAAGATGCTCATGACAAGCACTATGAGTATGAATGACGTGCCGCACCTTGGATGCAGTGTCGGGAATTTTTTTACGTTCTCAGCTGTAAGCTTTTTACCTTTCTCGTAGCAGTGCACTGCCATGTGCTCTGCCCCATGGTACTGGAAAAGCCTCTTTATGTCCTTTATGCGGGAAATCGAGATTATGTAAAGCAGAAAGACTGCAATCCTGATAATGCCGTCAATGATATTGAAAATTAACGGGCTCTGCTCCTCCCTGAATCCTATCAGCTGCGTTGCCAAATACGGCAGTGCAATGAAAAAAAGCACCGCCATTCCGACGGAAATGAGGATAGTGAACGCATATTCTCCCTTGCTTATCTCAGCGCCCTCCTCATCGGCAGCCTGCTCGGCGCTCCACATGAGCGTTTTCATTCCCAGTGAGAGCATCTGCACAAGGTTGACAAATCCCCTTATCAGCGGCAGCTTAAGCAGCTTGGAACTGTGCTGCTTTATCTTCTCCTTCTTTACGATGATTCTCTTTCCTTTCCTGACAGAAACAGCATAATACTTGGGGCTCCTTATCATTACCCCTTCCATAACCGCCTGGCCGCCTATGTTCAGCTTCTTGTCCATTTCAATATGAAAAAAATGCCCATTTAAATTAGTTGCCTTTTCATCAGGGCTGCTAAAAAATAGCAGCGCCTTATTGTAAGCCAAATAAAAACGCGAGGCGGGCAGGCGCTATTTTCAACAACAGCACCGCTTCAATTAAATTTATATATGCTCTTCCTTTCATTCATCTTATGAAATGCATATACTGCTCGCATCCAGAAACTAAAGTAGTGGACAAGAGGGAGCCAGAGGACCTTTCCACGACAAGGCGCAGGCGTGAGTGTTTAAAGTGCGGGAAGCGCTTCACGACATATGAGCGCCCTGAAACTGTTGAAATAGTGGTTGTAAAGAAAGATGGAAGGAGGGAGAGATTTGACAGGCAGAAGCTTCTTTCGGGGGTTTTGAAGTCATGCGAGAAAAGGCCTGTCACTGCAGACAGCATCCAGAAGCTTGTCAGCGACATTGAGTCTGACCTTAAGGAAAAGGGCGAGAATGAGATATCGAGCAGGAAGATTGGCAGCCTTGTGATGAAAAAGCTTAAGAGCCTTGACAAAGTCGCTTACATAAGATTTGCCTCCGTCTACAGGGAATTTGAGGACCTTGAGAGCTTTGAGGAAGAGCTTGAGAAATTGCAGAAGAAATAAAGAGGATAAAGGATGATAATCGGCCTTACAGGGAAAAACGCATCCGGGAAGGGAGTTACGGCAGAATACCTTAAGCAAAAAGGCTTTGTGTACTTCTCCCTCTCCGACGAATTAAGGGAAGAGGCGAAGGAAAGGGGCATTGAGCCGATAAGGGAGAACCTTATTAAGCTTGGAAATGAATTAAGGGAAAAGTTCGGCCCCGGCTATCTCGCATCAAGGATAAACAAAAAGATTGCTGAATCCAATGATGAAAATTTTGTTGTTGACAGTATCAGAAGTCCGGGAGAGATATACGAATTGAGGAAAAACAGCAATTTCATGCTGTTGGGGATTGATGCCCCGGTTGAATTGAGGTTTGACAGGGCAGTGAGCAGGGGGCGCCATGGAGACGCAAAGACGCTTCATGAGTTTATTGAGATGGAAGAAAGGGAAAATTTTAATAAAAGCTCCAACCAGCAGCTTGACAGGTGCCTTCAGATGGCTGACAGGATAGTGTCAAATGACGGCCATCTTGACCGGCTTCACGAAAGGATAGATTCTTTGGTTTCGGGGGAAAAGGAAGATGAGTAAGACGAGGGTTTCGTGGGAAGAGTATTTCATGAACATAGCCAAGCAGGTAGCGACAAGAAGCACGTGCGACAGGAAGCATGTCGGCGCTTTGATTGTGAGGAACAAGACAATACTCTCAACAGGGTACAACGGCAGCATAAGGGGCATACCACACTGCGATGAAGTCGGCCACATGATGGAGAATGGGCATTGCGTCGCCACGATACATGCAGAGGCCAATGCTGTCCTTCAGGCTGCAAGGAACGGAGTCATGATAGAAAGCTCTGAAGTTTACATAACAGCCTCGCCATGCTGGATATGCTTCAAGATGCTTGCAAACGCCGGCATAAAGAAAATATATTACGGCGAGTTTTACAGGGATGACAAGATTTTTGATGTTGCGAAGAAGATTGGCATAGAACTTGTACACATTAAGGTAGATCAGTCTCAGCTCTGATTCCTGGCAGGATTAAATTCCAATTCCGGTAGTTATTCTGTCATACTGCTCCAGATAAAACTCATAGTGGTCAGCACACACTTTCCTGCCCTTCCAGTCCTTGATTGCCTGCCTTGTGCAGCCGGGCTCTTCGCATTCTGCCATAGGGGATAGTAAGGTTTCTGAGTATATAAAATTTGCTTGGTTTTGACGGAGTTAAGGCAAAGCCGCCTGAGGCTTTAGTTGTTTTTTGATTATTTTTTTATTGATTCTATCCGGTTAGGATAAGGCGCCGGAGATTTGCCTGCGAGAACGCTCGCCTTTGCTGCAAGTTCGAGCAGGCTCGCGTTCAAATCTCGGTAGTTTTTTTGATTCTTTAATTTTTGAAACAATGAATTTTTTATTGAGAAAAAACCATCCCATCCAAATCAGAACACGTAACCTGCCTCACTCCAAAACAAATGGCGGGCTTATCTTAACCTTTATTGATAAAAAATCCTTGGCTCCAGAACAATTGCCCTGCCTCAAACAAATGGCGAGCCTGCCTTAACTTAAATTCGCTTCTTCATCCTCTCTTCAAGCTCTGCATGGCTCTCTATCCTGTATATCTCATGGACGACCTTCCCTATCGAGAGAAAAGAGAAAACAAGCACAATCATGTTTTCAGCGTAATAAGACATCCCTAAGTTGAATATTGCGACGCCCCGCTGCATCTGTATAAAGGAATAGAGCGCTACAAGCGCAAAAAGCACAAGCAAAGAAATCAGTACCGAAACTGCCTTTTTCCTGTATAAGTGCATCTTAGCCTTTTTTTCCTGCATTTTCGCTGCCAATAACCTTAAATCCCTTTATCAGGTGTATTTTTCTTTTGACGCTGTTTGAAACTTTCTCAAACTCGTCCGGAGTGAATTCAAGAAGCCCAGAACATTCCCTGCTCCTGAACCCTATTGCAATCGACTCATTGTCCGGATGCAGAAAATCTTCGTTTATCATTACTTCCTTTATCGCGACCGCATTTTCAAGCTTGATGTAGCCGGCAGAATTTGCATATCTCATCTTAAGGTTCATGGTACCACCCTTAATCCTCAAAAGTTATCGTCTATTTAATTGTTTCTATTGCAGAATGGTTACTGACAGTTTAGGGGATTTGTTCCGAGAGAAGGTTAGCGGCATAAGGTGAGCGCATTTTATATTTCTAGTAACAAAGGTCAAGGGGATGCTCCCTACGGGACCTGACCGATACAGAATGCTAAACATTACCTGCGCGAAAGCCGCTAACCTGAAAAATAGAGAATCTTGGGACAAAGAATCTGCAGAATCATTATTCAAGATCAGTAAAAACATAGGCATCTTTCACAAACTTCACAAGCTTTGCCGGACAGCTTCTGAAGTCTTCGTTTCTCTTGAAATCGTAATATGCGTGCTTCTTTCCCTCTCCGGTGAAAAGCACAAAGGCTGTTTTCGTCTTCAGTATCATTTTCCTTGACATGCTGAGCCTTTTCTTGGGCGGCTTTGGAGAATCCTCAACTTTGATGAAATAATCAGAATCGTCATTTAAAGAGGAGTGTGCAGGATATAAAGAAGCCACATGCCCGTCTTCGCCCGCTCCAAAGATTGCAATGTCATATTCGTCTGAAAGCGCCTTTAATTCGCCCTCATACTGCCCCATGCTTAATTCATCGTTCTCATGGATCAGGAAAGGATGCGTGTTTTTCTTAGGCAGCTTTTTTTTGTCGATAAGATAGTCGATGAAAGTCTCCTTTGCGAGCCTGTAGTTGCTGTCTTCATGGCTTATTGGAACCCATCTTTCATCAGCCATGAAGATATGCACTTTTTTCCAGTTTATTCGCTTTTCATCTTTGAGCAGTTCAAATATCATTTTTACGCTTCTGCCTCCCGAGATGCCGAGGATGACGTATTTCTGCGTTTTGAGCAGGACATTTATTTTCTCAGCAAGTATCCCGACAGCCGCTTTAGAAAGCTCATTGATGTCTTTGTGAGAGATTATTTTAAGCATGGAAATTGTCCAGAGTAAACAGTATTAAAATGTTTTGGTGCAAAACAATAAGAAAAAATAAATTTAAAAAAACAAAACCCTTACCTCTTGCTCAGCGCCTTCCTCTCCCTTATCTCCCTTGGGGGGACTTTCGGCCTGAACCTGAAGAATCTTGAAAGCTTCTCCTCTGCTTCCTGCTTTTCCTTCTGCTGCTCGTCTGTCAGATCCGGCATGTCAAGAATCATAGCCGTATTCTTCTCTTTCCTGAACTTCAGGTACCTTTCCTTCTTAGGATTTGTCTTCTTTGCCTTGTTCTTGTTCTTTTTTCCCATGACAGTCACCGCAATTGAGGAAGAATATCCACTATATTAATTTTGCCAATCTTTCCTCCTTCGCTTTAGCTTGGGGATTACTGAATTGCTCATTTCCCTTGCCTTTTCCTCTGTAAAGCCCGGTCTTGCTGTCATAAAGTCCGCTGACTTGTCCAGCATGCCCTGAAGGGTAAGGCCCGGTTCTGCAAAGCTGCCTTTTTGGAAGCAGAATTGGCAGTATTCATTGTTTCTGCTCATGTCCTTGTTATAACGAAAGACCTAAGTTTTTAATAGCATTTGCTAGGTCTTTCGAATATAATAGGGGCTAATTGATATTAAAAATTAACAGCCCCCATTATAGTTCCAAAATTGCTCTTGCCTTCAAATATGCCTATGGGCATCCCGCAGCTCTGGCATCTGTGCTTTTAATCCATTCTGTAACAAAAACGTAAAATCGGGTGCATATTAAAGGTTGCTATCTATAGGCTGGTTGTATTGCAGTTGGAGCCATGGTTGGCCTAATAGTTACAGGGGGTCTATACTCTGGCTTCTCTGTTAAAGAGCTCGGCTTAAAGCCAAAAGTATACACTCTTGGCTCATTGGCAGAACTGAATAATCTATGTTGCTTGAGAACCCGCCTTAACTCCGGCAATTTTAAGGAAGCTATTTGTTCTGGCTTTATAAGGTAGGTTCCATTAAAGCCCTCCACCCTCAGGTTTCCTTCCTCCGTTATAGCTTCACGATTGAAGTGCTTATTCACCCAGATGCACCATTCGAGTGTTACTGTGGAGACAGGGTCAAGTATATGATAGTGCCCTATATCTTTGACTTCCCCTTTTAGTGTTTGCCTCACAGCCCGCAGGAATTCTTTGTATGTAGTCACATATCTTCCGTCGGTTGGATAATTTTGGCTTATAGTAATGCGGCTGCCAACATGAACAAAGCTGAACCTATGCCCTCTTTCAGGATGCGAGCCATAAAATCTTCCTTTAAACAATGACGGAATCGTTATTACTCTTCTGCCGTATGATGCTGCCCATGAAGCAAGCCTTGAGTTTACTGCACTATTCTTTCCTAATGTTATTTCTTTCAGATTAACTTCAAGCCCCCTGTCAACACGAGACTGGACATACCCCAGCATAAGCCGTAAAGCTTCATTTAACTCCATATTGGGATGCCAAAACTGTTGCGATTTTGCCTTTCTTGCCGCCACATACTGGAAAGCCTTTGCAAATGATGGGATGTCATAAACCACCCTGTCTGCACTTGGAATTACCTCATATTTTGGAGCTTTCATGAATTCGAGTGTTTTTTTTCTGTTTTTCTGCTTGAACGCTTTCTTTCTGTAATTATTCACATTTGATACAGAGTGCCGCTGATTTCGGCTCCTGTGCTCTCCTTCTTTTCTTCCCTGTGATTTTTTAGAAGCATTGGGCTTAAGATCAGATTTGGTAAGCCACGGAACACTTCGTATAAACCAATTGCCGTGGCTGGACATCCTGCTGGAACTATAAAAAACTAGGTTTAGCCCGTCATCCTCCGCCAAAGAATCAATGCCATCTTGGGCTTCGTAAAATCTGGCTGGATCCTTTAATTGCCTGAAAAAGGGGGTCTTTCTTGTCCTTTCTGGACGGAATCTGTACTCTGCAGAATCCCTTGTTTTTGGGTTGAATCTGCCCTTTCTTGCCGCTTTTCTTTTTTCTTTTTCAAGTTTTAGCGAATCATATCTTTTTGAGCCCTTGGATTTGCGCTCAGCCAGTGCTCTGAACGCAGTTATCGATTCAGGATTATGTAGTTTGCTTGCCACTAAATCAGATTCTGTTCTGATATATTCAAAATATTTTTCAAGAGTAGCGGCATTGGCTTCAGGAGGTTCTATCGCAAACCTATCAGACAAGTCTGGCAGGATAAGTTGTCTTAATACAGACTCAGGGATATGCACCATTTAATGTGGTTTGCTTAATCCATTTTTAAACTTTCCTTTTATTACTACTATATAATAAAAAATTTGCTGTATAGAGTTTATAAGCTGCTCGCCACCGCAACCTTTATATACCAAAATTAACTATCGTTAAGCAGGTGATTATGATGCAGGGCCAGATGCCGCAGGAAATTGAGGTTTGGTATATAATTCCCGCTTTAAGGAGGGAAATAGCAAAGAGCATGATAGAAGACTACAATATGGCCCAGAAGCAGATAGCCGGCCTTATGGGCATTACCGAAGCTGCTGTTTCCCAGTACCTTAACTCTAAAAGGGCAAAGGAAGTGACTTTCTCAAATGCTGTGCTTGAAGAAGTCAAAAAAGCTGCCAAAAGGATTATTGAGGATAAAAGCTCCCTTGTCCCGGAAATGATGAAGCTTACAGGCCTTACTGCTGTAAAGCACGTGATGTGCGACATCCACCACAGGCAGAATGCTGACCTTCCTGAAAAATGCGATGTATGCCTGTCTGAGCCTATTGTAAAGATAAAATCGAGGTAGAAAATGGCTGAACAGCTTCTTGAGATAAACAGGGAAAGGTACGACCACTATAATCCTGAGAATCTTAAGTACAAGGCAAAGCCCGGCCTTTCAAAAGAAATAGTAATCGAGATATCAAAGCAGAAGAATGAGCCGGACTGGATGCTCCAGAAAAGGCTTAAGGCTTTTGAGATATTCCAGAAGCTGCCCATGCCCGCCTGGGGCCCTGACTTAAGCAAATTGGACCTTAACGAAATCATATTCTACCAGAGCCCTGATGCAAAAAGGAATGCAAAGGACTGGAATGATGTTCCTGCAGACATAAAAAAAACATTTGAAAAGCTTGGAATCCCGGAAGCGGAGAGGAAAGCTCTTGCAGGCGCAGGCGCCCAGTATGAGTCTGATGTCATCTACCACAGCCTGAAAAAGGAATGGGAGGACAAAGGCGTTGTTTTCCTTGACTGCGATGAAGCCCTTCAAAAATATCCTGAGCTTGTGAAAAAGTATTTTATGACCTCCTGCGTCTCCCCTTCATTGCATAAATTTGCTGCATTGCACGCTGCTGTATGGTCAGGAGGCACTTTCATTTACGTGCCCTCTGGCGTCAAAGTAAGGACTCCCCTACAGGCATATTTCAGGATGAATGCGAAAAAAGGCGGCCAGTTTGAACACACCCTTATAATAGTGGATAAAGGCGCAGAAGTCCAGTACATTGAAGGCTGCTCAGCCCCGCAATACGATGCAAACTCACTGCATGCGGGCTGTGTTGAAATCCACGTCCTTGAAGGAGCCCGCGCAAGATACTCTTCAATAGAGAACTGGAGCAGGAACACTTACAACCTCAACACAAAGAGGGCAATTGTCCACAAGGATGCTGTCATAGAATGGATTAACGGCAACATGGGCAGCAATACCACCATGCTTTACCCTACATCTGTCATGATAGGGGAAGGGGCAAAATCAGATTACATAGGCATAGCTTTCGCAGGCAGGGGCCAGCATCAGGATACAGGCACAAAAGTCTATCATCTCGCGCCGAATACATTTTCAACAGTGCAGGCAAAGAGCATAAGCAAGGACGGCGGAATTACATCCTACCGCGGCTTATTGCACATAAAGAAAGGCGCAGTGAACTGCAAATCCAATGTGAACTGCGACGCACTGATGGTTGACAGCATAAGCAGGAGCAATACATTCCCGTACATGGATGTCCGCGAAAAAGAAGTGGAACTGGGCCATGAAGCCACTGTTTCAAAGATAAATGACGAGCAGCTTTTCTACCTTATGTCTCGTGGCCTGAATGAAGAGCAGGCAAGGCAGATGATTGTTTCTGGATTCATAGAGCCAGTTGTAAAGGAGCTGCCGCTGGAATACGCCGTTGAGCTGAACAGGCTGATTGAATTGGAGATGGAAGGCTCTCTTGGCTGATTATTGGGGGATTTTATGCTTAAGTCTCATGAAATGAATGCAAATGAGCCTGCATGGCTCTCTGAAAAAAGAAAAGGCGCGCTGGAGTTATTCAGAAAAACCCCTATGCCTTCTTTTGTTTACGGAATAAACATGAAGCTGGATTTTGGCCTTGATTTGGAAAATCTCGACTTTAATGATTTTCAGGAGCCGCTCAGGGAGATAAGCGGTAAAAATAGCGGTATAAAAATAATTAATTTTAATGACGCAATAAAAAACAATGAACCGGTTTTGAGAGAAAAGTTCATGTCTGCTGCAAAAATAAACGACAAGTTCTCAGCGTTGCATTATGCATTTCTCAATAGCCTTACACTTATAATAATCCCAAAAAACTTCCGCATGAAAGAGCCTCTGGAGATTTCTTCCGTGATGAAAAAGGGCATACTGCTGGACCATACAATAATAATAACAGGAGAAAACTCAGAAGCCACCATAGTTGAGGATGTTTCCTCTGAAAAAGGCAGCATCTACAGGAGCAGGATTGTTGAGATATACGCAGGAGACAATTCAACAGTGAACTATGGGGATGTCCAGCTGCTTGATGAGAGCGCTGTGAATTACACCGTAAAAAAGGCGGTTGCGGGCCGCGATTCCACGATAAACTGGATGGACTGCATATTCGGGAGCAAAATCACTTTGTCTGAAGTCACGACAATACTTGAAGGGCAGGGCTCAAGCACAAACAACCATGGGGCATTTTTCTCTGCAAATGAGCAGCAGTTCGATATAGTCACAAATTCCATACATAAGGCTCCGAACACTTTCTCGGACATCGTGACAAAAGGAGCTGTATCAGGAAGGTCAAAAGCCATGTATAGGGGCCTTGTCAAGATACACGAAAACGCTGCCGGCTCAAACGGATACCAGAAGGAAGACACATTAATACTGAGCAGCGACGCCACATCCGATTCAATCCCAAACCTTGAGATAGGGAACAATGATGTAAAGTGCAGCCACGGCGCCACAATCGGCAGGATTGACCGCGAGAAGCTGTTCTACATGAGAAGCCGCGGCCTGTCAGAGCAGGAAGCGTCAATGGAATATGTCAAAGGCTTCTTTGAGGGCCTTATCCTCAAAATCAGGATACAGAAGCTCAGGGACAGCATGCACAGCCTGATTGAGAGGAAGATGGTGCAGTAAGATGGCATTTGACATAAAAAAAATCAGGGAGGATTTCCCGATACTGAAGCGGAAAATGAACGGAAAGCCGCTCATTTATTTCGACAATGCGGCAACATCCCAGAAGCCCGCGCCTGTTATTGATGCCGAAAGGGAATTCTATGAAAAATACAATGCAAACATACACAGGAGCATCCACAGGCTTGGTGAAGAAGCCACGAAAAAGTATGAAGAGGCGCATGACAAAGCGTCGAAGTTCATCAATGCAGGTTTTGAGGAAGTTGTGTTCACATCAGGCACAACAGAATCCCTTAATTTGCTTGCATATTCCCTCGGCAGTGAGATAAAAGAAGGCGATGAGATGGTAATCAGCCAGGCAGAGCACCATTCAAATTTCGTGCAGTGGCAGCAGCTTGCAAAGAATAAAAGGGCAAAGCTGAAATTTGCTGAAATAACGGATGACGGCACCCTTGATTTAGGGCAGCTCAGCAGGATTTTGAATAAAAAAACCAGGATTGTCTCATTATTCCATGTTTCCAATGTCTTAGGGACAATAAACCCAATAAAAAAAATATCCAAAATAATAAAGGAAAAATCCAATGCCTGCTTTATTGTTGACGCTGCCCAGTCAGCCCCGCACATGAAGCTTAATGTTAAGGAGCTTGGCTGCGATTTCCTTGCCTTTTCAGGCCATAAGATGCTTGCCCCGACAGGAATAGGAGTGCTTTACGGAAAGCAGGAACTTCTTGAGAAAATGCAGCCTTTCATGTTTGGAGGAGAGATGATAAAGCACGTCACCTTTGAAGACACTAAATTCAATGACCTTCCCTGGAAATTTGAGGCAGGCACTGCAAACATTGCACAGGCAATAGGCCTCGGGGCTGCGATTGATTACTTGAATAAGGCTGGAATGCAGAATATAGAAAGGCATGATGCGGAATTGGCAAAATATTGCTATCGCCTGCTTGATTCCATGGGCGATGTAGAGATCTACGGCCCTGAGGAAAGAAATTCGCTTGTATCCTTCAACGTAAAAAACGTGCACGCGCACGACACTGCCGCAGTGCTTGACAGTGAAGGGATTGCAGTAAGGGCAGGCCATCACTGCGCAATGCCGCTTCATTCTCTCCTTGGAATTCCTGCATCTGCAAGGGCTTCCTTTTACCTTTACAATACAAAAGAAGAGATTGATGCCCTCGGGGAAGGCCTGAAAAAAGTCTCAAAGGTGTTTTCATGAGCGAGAATCTTGACCCAGGCTACACCGGAGAGGGTATGTACAGGGAGAATATCATTGACCACTACAAGAACCCGCACAACAAAGGCTCAATTGAAGATGCGGACGCGCAGTTCACAGAAAATAACGCAACTTGCGGCGATGTGATAACGGTCCAGCTCAAAGTTAAGGATGGAATTGTGAAGGATATAAAATTCCAGGGCAGGGGCTGCGCAATCTCACAGGCTGCAATGTCAATGCTTACTGGAGAAATAAAGGGAAAAAGCCTCGAAAAGGCAAAGAGCGTCAAAAGAGGCGACATTGTTGGCATGTTTGGGATAGAAATAGGCCCGGTAAGGACAAAGTGCGCCACGCTTGGAATGGTTGCTGTAAAAAACGCAATTAAAGAGTTTGAATTGAAGAAAGTTAGTGTTAAAGAAGGCGTCAAATAAAAAGCTGAGGGAAATTTTGCGCCCAACAATGGCGGCGCCTAACTAACTAAGGCTTAATGATTTTAGTCGAGAAAAAAGGATAGCTCAAAAAACAAAACAATAGGTGGAGAAGATGGCATTTTTGGAAGTAAAAGATCTGCATGTGAGCATTGAAGGCAAGGAGATACTGAAAGGAGTCTCTCTGGAAGTTGGCAAGGGCGAGGTTGTCGCGCTGATGGGCCCCAACGGCTCGGGAAAGAGCACCCTTGCTTATACTTTGATGGGGCATCCCAGATACGAGGTAACAAAAGGCAGCATTTTTTTGAATGGGAAAGAAATAACAAATGCAGAGCCTGATGACCGCTCGAAGAAAGGCCTCTTTTTGTCATTCCAGTACCCTCAGGAAATTCCCGGAGTGAGCGTTTCAAATTTCCTCAGGACAGCCATAAACTCGCACCGCGGAAAGGAAAACCCTATTTCTGTCCCGCAGTTCCACAAGCTTCTGCAGGAGAAGATGGCCATGCTTAAAATGGACAGGAAATTTGCCTTGAGGTACCTGAACGAAGGCTTTTCAGGCGGAGAGAAGAAAAGGATGGAAATTCTGCAGATGGCAGTCCTTGAGCCTGCAATCGCAGTTTTGGATGAGACCGATTCGGGCCTTGACATTGACGCTTTGAGGACAGTGGCCGAGGGAGTTAATGCGCTGAAAGGCCCGGAGCACGGCGTTGTTTTGATTACGCACTACCAGCGCATCCTTAATTATGTTGTTCCTGACAAAGTGCATATAGTCATGGACGGAAAGATTGTCAAGTCAGGCGGAAAGGAGCTTGCGATGCAGGTAGAGGAAAAGGGCTATGACTGGGTAAGGCCAAAAATTGATGCCTGATTTTTCTTTTTTTCGTTTATTTTGATTATATTTATAAAACAAATTCGTTTTCTTGGCTGTTATGGAAGTAGAGCTATTCATTGAAAAGGAAAACAGGAAGAAAATGATAAAATTAGAAGAAGGAGCTATTTTAAAAGATGTCCTCGAGATGGTCAATGTGAATCCGGTAACTATAATCGCTTCCCGAAACAATGAAATAATCCTTGAGGATGACAAGCTCAATGACAAGGATAAGATAAAGCTGCTGTCGGTGATTTCGGGTGGATAAAATGCAATGCTGCCCTCAAAAGCCTGTAATAATGCTTCCATCAGGAGAGAGCCTGTGCAAAGGCCATTTCACTGAATATTTTGAGAATAAGGCATTCAAGACCATAACAAAGTTCAGCCTCATAGGCAAGGAAGAGCACATAGGCATAGCGCTTTCAGGCGGCAAGGACTCCATAACTTTGCTCAATATTCTGAAAAAGCTGCAGAGCCGGAATCCGAAGATAAGGCTTACTGCATTGGCGATAAATGAGGGCATTCATGGATATAGGGATAAGACTTTGGCCACTGCAAAAAAAGCCTGTGAAAAAAACGGTATTCCGCTGCACATTTGCTCATATGAAAAGGAATTTGGCATGCCTCTTGATGAAATGTTAAGGGTACTGGATGTAAAGCCGTGCACAATATGCGGAATTTTCAGAAGGTATCTTCTCAACAAAAAATCAAAAGAGCTCGGATTTACAAAAATTGCAACCGGCCACAACCTTGATGACGAGGCGCAGAGCATCTTGATGAACCAGTTCAGGAACGACTTGAGCGCCAGCGCAAGGCTCGGCCCAATTTCAGGCGTAAAGGAAAACAGCGGCTTCATTACAAGGATAAAGCCACTTTATTTATGCACGGAAAAGGAAGTTGCAACTTACGCATTCCTTAACGGGCTTCTTGACACGTTCACTGAATGCCCAAATGTTTCTAAAAGCTACCGCGCCCAAGTGAGGGATATGCTCAATGGCTTTGAGGCGAAGTTTCCAGGCACGAAATACGGAATCGTGAATTCATTCCTCCAGATGCTCCCGGAGCTTAAGGAAAGGTTCAAAAACGCTGAGATGGGTTCCTGCACCGAGTGCGGCGAGCCCGCTTCAAAGGACAAGTGCAATGCCTGCAGGTTTACTGAAAGGCTGGAGAAGGCTAAAATAAAGGCAGAGGCAAAATGAATTCCATAGCAATCATAGGCGCATCGGCAAACAGGGAAAAGTTCGGCAACAAGGCTGTCCGTGCCTATGCAAAAAAAGGCTGGAAAGTCTTCCCCATAAACCCGACAGCAGAAGAAATAGAGGGGCTAAAGTGCTACCCTTCTGTGCTTGAGATAAAAGAAGATGTTTCCATAGCATCATTGTACCTTCCCCCTGAAGTCGGCATCAGGATAATCAGCGAGCTTTCGAGGAAAGGCATTGAGCGGCTTTATCTCAATCCCGGCACTGAATCTGAAGAGCTGATAAAGAAATGCAAAAGATATGGAATCCAGCC
>JAGVYR010000017.1 GCA_018303185.1 Candidatus Woesearchaeota archaeon
TAAGCTTTCGCAAAATAAACCATAAATTTTCCTTTCTTCCCGCACTGCACGCATTCTCCGATATTTTCAGGCTGTTCAAATGGAATAACGCGGGAAGTTGCCCCGCCTGTATTCTCCTTTATCTGCTCCTCGCATGGACCGGAGCCGCAGAACGGGACAAGGACGAGCTTTTTAGATTTTAATTCTTTCTCAAATGACTTCCAGTCGCTTGCTTCAGCTATGCTCTCATCGAGGAATTTCTTCGCCTTATTGAGCATGTCGCCCTGCATCAAGTCGAAAGTCTCTTTGGCTTTTGCTTCGATATCTTTCAGCGGAACAAATTCCTTCTTCCCATTGTCCCTTCTTACGAATACTGCCTGCTTTTTCTCCAAATCTTTAGGCCCGATTTCAACCCTCAATGGAACGCCCTTCAGCTCCCATTCATTGTATTTCCAGCCGGGAGTGTAGCCTTCCCTGCCGTCAAGAACGACAGAGTATTTTTTCAGAGAATTTTTTATTTCATCAGCCTTTTTTAAAATTGAATCTTTGTCTTCTTTCCTGAATATCGGGACTATTGCAATCTGTATAGGCGCAGCTTTCGGGGGCAAAACAAGCCCCTTGTCATCGGAATGAGTCATGACCATAGCTCCAATCAGCCTTGTGGAAAATCCCCATGAGTTCTGCCACGGCGCTTGCTGCTTCTCATCCCTGCCGAGAAAGCTTATTTTGAAGGCTTTTGCGAAATTCTGCCCTAAATTATGGGATGTGCCCATCTGCAAAGCCTTGCCGTCAGGCATAAAAGCCTCAATGGAGTATGTTGTCTTTGCGCCTGCGAATTTCTCCTTGTCTGTCTTTTTTCCAAGAATGACAGGAACGGCAAGCAGCTCTTCAGCCACTTTCCTGTACTGCTCAAGGTAATATCTCGCTTCTTTATCGCATTCTTCCTCTGTTTCGTAGACGCAATGGCCTTCCTGCCACAGGAATTCGCGGGAGCGCAAAAATAATTTAGTCTGCTTGACTTCCCATCTTAAGACGTTGCACCACTGGTTAATCAACAGCGGCAAGTCGCGCCAGCTTCTTATCCATCTTGAGTATGAATCATACATTATCGTCTCAGAAGTGGGCCTTACGGCATATCTTTCTCCGTCATCCTCTGACTTTTCAATCCAAGCGAGCTCAGGGGCAAACCCTTCCGCATGCTCCGCTTCCTTTTTGAAGAATGATTCCGGAATGAGGAGGGGAAAGTAAGCGTTCTTCACTCCGTGCTTCTTTATTATGCCGTCAAAATAAGCCTGTATTCTCTCCCATATGGCATAGCCGTGCGGCCTTATCACCATGAATCCCTTTATCGTGGAGTGCTCTGCCAGGCCGCCTTTTATCACAACTTCATTGTACCATTCAGGAAAGTCCTGCTCCATTTTCACAGCTATTCCAAGGGTATCTTCCTTATTTGCCATTGCTTTATCCTCCTACAAGGCGTTTAAAATACTTTTGATTCTGAATGGTATTTTTGGATTTTTCTTTGTTTTTTGGAATTCATGCCTTTTTCGCTTGACCGGCTTGTCCTTAATCTGCTCCGCAATTCATGTCGCGAGGCTCGCTCTCAATGCATATCGCTCGCCCCGCGGTTTTATTGGAACAAATGTTACACATTGCCGGCATTGCCCGCAAGTCGAATGGCAGTCTTTTTTGATATAATTTATTTTGAATGGGGCTGCTGCGACTTTCGCCTTTTGCAGGGTTCGAACGCAGATCGCCACCTCCCGAAGGTGGAATTCTAGCCAAGTTATACCACAGCCCCAAAGAAAATGATTTATTGGTTGATTTAGGAGAAAAAATGCCGACCCGGAATATAACCAACTCCTTGCATGGTAAGCGCTAAAAGGAAGGATTATATAAAATTATTCATTGCTGCTGCCCTTCCCATTCCCCAATTATCTGCTGGGAAACATCCTCTGCAGTATTTGACTCAATCGCAAAGCCAAGCCCTTCAAAGCCGCCGATTTTAAAATTATTTATGCCTACAATTCTCTTATTTGCATCTATAAGTGGGCCGCCAGAATTGCCCGGATTTATAGGCACGTCTGTCTGCAGGTAAATGTTCAGGTTATTCTGCCCGGGCCTGTGCATGGCGCTGATTATGCCTTCTGTTACAGAGAATGAAAGCCCTGCCGGGTTTCCCGCTGCAATCACTTTCTGCCCCACTTTTACAGAATCAGAATCGCCAAACCTTAAAGCCTTGAAATTCCCATCTATCTTTAATACAGCAATATCCACAAGGTCATTGTATCCTATAAGCTGGGCATCATAAACCTTCTGGCCGTAAGTTAACACACGGATAGTGCTTGCTCCTTCAACCACATGGTAATTTGTTATTATGTACCCCTCGGAATCAATTATCGCGCCTGAGCCCTGCCCCTTGTTTGTGCCCACGCTTACAACGCTTTCAAGCACTTCATCTATAATGGATGAGAAGTCGCTGCCTGTAACTTTTATGCTGCTTACTTCCTCTTTCAATTGGTTTAATTGGATATTGCTCTGCTCCTCTATCTGCTCTATTAAGCTGTTGAGGGCATTTACTTCCTGCTCGTTCTGCCTCCTGAAGCTGTCAAGGCTGCTCTTCACAACAGCCAATTGGATTGACATGTTCGACTGGACTGCTGAGATGTCCTCATCAAGCCCTGTCTTTACCGCGTTCAATGCTTCGAGAAGGTTCTTGTTTGTTGTAAGGATTTTTGTCTCGTAGTCCTGCCTTGCCTTTTCAAGCTGGGAGTTATAGTAAAGAACAATACTTCCGGTAACTAAAACCATAACTGCCAAAAATATTAGCAATAGCCTGTTGGAATCCAATTTCTTCAGCATTTTGCCAGATTTAGGCTTTGCATCATTTAAAATACTTTCTAGTAGGTTTATGGCACACTAACAATTAACATAGTACTCTTTAGTAGTGATGTATGGCAAAGTTTAAATTCCTCAATTTTTCCCCATAGCTATGCTAAAAAATATTGAAACTGTGCAAAAATATGCGAATTGGATGGCAGTCACAGGGGTAAGTGAAAGAGTTCAATTTAGCTATGGCTCATTTAGACAAGCAGGCATTGAACTGCCAGATAGAAGGTCATTATACTTCCAAGTCGGCAGGACCATATTCCTTCATCACGCGCTTGATGATAGCAACGTCATTGGTAATATTCTGGAACAAGGAATGGAGATTGTGCGCCTGCATGATATGAGAAGCATGCCATTTCGAGATAATCATGTTACGCTTGTAGGATATTGTGCTGTAGCTCTTTGTGCTTTGGAGATGGTGAATTCCAATGGAGAGGCTGTTTTGGACTTGGGATCTGCAGATGGGATATTGTCTTTGCCCGCATTGAAGCGCAGTGCGAGAAAGGCCTATTGTATTGATTGCGAAAATTACCAGAGTCAATTGGAGCGGCATTTGCAAGCCAATGGTCTCCCAACAAGCTCGATGAAGTTCGTTAAGGCTGATTTGAATAGGACGCATATTCTTGATTTGATTCCTGGCGGCGATATTGGCATAGTTGTTGCTAATCTTGGCCCACACTATCTGGACACAGATATTAATGCAACCAGGCTTATCGAAGGAATGCCCAATGTGCACCACTTCGTGGGTGGAGGATATTTTAACAGAGAAGGCTGCAAACCTGATAAAGTTGTTAAACTGCTATGCCGCATGGGCTTTAAAAATCCGAGATATGTAGCTATAGATGAGCATGAACCGAGAACTGCTTTTGTTGTTGAAAGAAAATAAAAGATACAAAAAACTCAAACCAGCGCAAGCACCGCTCCCATTACAAGCAGCGCGATTAAGTTATGGCCGTTGTTCAGGACATAAAGGGCAAAAGGCTTTCTCTCATACAGAACGCTGCCCAGGGTTAAAGTCGCCTGGAAGCCGAGCCATGCAAAAAATCCTGCTGTCAGGCCCGCCTGAAGCGAAGTCAGCTTCATGACGTCCATCGCTAATGCAAGCACATATGCCATTACCAGAGTGCTCAAAGCCCCAAGGACTATCATTTTCCCCATCCCGACTTTCGGGTCTTTTTTCATCATTTTTTCCGAGATTCCGGAAAGCTTCACCCATTTTTTTGCGAACAGCGCCTTTGAATAATACAAAAATCCTACAACATATGCAGCGGCTGCCGCGGCAGCGACTGAGACTAGGTTTACTGGCATTAGGCATCACCTCGGTTCAATATTTCAATTCTATAGCTCTTAATTTATAATATTTTCTGAAAACGAGCCCGGGAGGATTTGAACCCCCGTTTCCTGGTTTCTGCAATGTTACCGAAGCCAAGCGTGCTATCCGAGCTACACCACGGGCCCAATAGTAGCTATAATTATTTAGTTCAATATATAAAATTAATTGAAAACCACTCAAAGCAAAGTTATAAAAATTAAAAACGATGAAACCCTAATCCCGAATTACATCAATAAGAAACTGGGCAATCCTTTTCACAATTCCGGGCTTGATATCATAAACTTCAAATTCCATCTTAAATCCTCCCCAATGTAATCTCTATGGTTGAAACCCTCACATCTTTCCCTTCCTTGTTCTGGAAGCCCTCGCTGTCAATCCTTATTTCCCTGACAGCAACCTGGCCTTCAAGGAATTTTTTAGTTGAGACTTCAGAAACATCAACAGCCCTGCTGATAAATTTCCCGCGTGCCTTGATTATGACTTCATGGGCATTTTTTGTAGTGAACTGCATAACCACGCCGGTCACGTAATTCATAAAAGGCTTGTTTCCTATAAAGATATTGTTGTCAGCCATATTTTCACCCCAGTCACTGAAATCACTGGCAAACCATATCGGTTTAACCCCCCAGTAGACGAAAATACTATATGGCTATATAAAGGTTTGCATTGTTTTCAGCTCAGCAAGAAATTCCATTTTACCGGTTCAACACAAAATTTAAAAATATGCAGGCTAAAGTAGCACTAAAACCATACGAGGTGGTAAGATGATTCATAAACATGTGCAGAAGTTTGAAGAGCACCTTTATGTTGTGTTTAGGGTGCTTGTAGGCCTTGGCTTTATGCTGCATGGAGCCCAGAAGTTCGGCCTTTTTGGCGATATGAATCCGGCAGGGTTCGCGGGAGCGATGGGGCTGCCTGTTGCAGTAGGGTATCTTGTTTCAATAGTCGAGCTTGTAGGCGGGCTTGGAATTCTGGCAGGAATGTTCACAAGGCTGTCTGCATTAGGCGGGCTTGTAGTAATGATTGGAGCATTGGCGCTGGCCCATCTGCCGAAGGGAATAAACCCTCTTCTTACAGGAGGAGAGCTTCCGATGCTTTATGTAGCGGCATTTGTAGTATTGCTGTCAAAGGGTGCTGGAATGCTGAGCCTTGAGAAGGCACTGCTCAAGAAGGAAGTTTTCTAAGCTTCTTTTCTTTTTTTTATTTTTTGGTTTCTTTATTTTTAATTTATAGCCCTGTAAAGTAAATTTCTTAATGTTCAGCCGCACACCACCACATTGGCGCTGACGGGCAACTTCGTCGCCCTATGAGGCATCCCAGAGGGCTTCCCCAGCCTCATCAGCGCCGACGTGGCGTGCGGCGAAGCGGGGGATGCCCCATCCGGGGTGCTGAGCAGGTTTGGAGCGAAGCGGAAAATCGCCGCACCGCCTTTGGCGGCGCTTGAGTTGTTAATAATTATACTTAGCAAACGCCATAAGTTATTTATATCCATTACAATTGAATAAAAAAATGAAAACACTAATCATCTACGCCCATCCAAATACTGACGGGCACTGCCCCAGAATTCTAAAGGAAGTTGAAAGTGTCCTGAAGGAAAGGAAGAAAGACTATGAGATTCTTGACCTTTATGCGATGAACTATGACGCGGTAATGCATGAGAGCGAGCATTATACTTCAGGCGGAAGGGAAGTTTCGCAGCTAAACAAAGGCATTCAGGCAAAGATAAGCGCGGCTGACAGGTTGATTTTCATCTACCCTGTATGGTGGAGCATGATGCCCGCTGTTATGAAAGGTTTCTTTGACAAGGTTTTCACACCCGGATTTGCATTCAGGTTCAGGACAATGCCAATCTTTTCAAGAATATTCGGCGGTTATCCTATAAAGATGCTGAAAGGAAAGAAAGCTGCTGTTTTTCTGACAACAGGGACACATCGCCTCCTTACCATGATTTTTCTTGGCAACAGGTTCAAATCGATAATCAAGCATGACATTCTTGGGTTTTTCGGCATAAAAGCAAAAGTCTGGCACATAGACAAGGCAACGCAGATGAATGACCGCCAAATGAGGAAGATAAGGAAAGCTGTTAAGAAAGGGATTGGGTGGCTGTGCTAACCCTATCTCCTGCTGGCAGTAACCTTTGCAATCCTGTTGCCTATCCTTTCCTCAATCGTGAATGTGTAGCGGCCGTGCTTTATCTCTTCGCCTTCATTTGGAATCCTTCCCGTGTAATGCTGCAAAAAGCCCGCAAAAGTCTCATAGCCGCCTGATTCAAGCCTGTTCATCCCGATTTTTTCCTTTACTTCGGCGATTGAGGCTTTTCCCTTTACCAGCCAGCTTTTCTTGTTGAGCTGCCTTATGTCAGGGTCAACCCTGTCAGTCTCGTCCATTATCTCCCCTACAATCTCCTCAAGCACATCCTCTATGGTGACAATGCCGGAAACTGAGCCGTGCTCATTCACTACAACGGCCATGTGCTCTTTCCTTTTCTGGAATCTCCTCAGAAGGTTGCCTATCTTCTTGCCTTCAGGCACAAAATACGGCTTCTTCATTATCCTGCTGATTCTCATTTTCATTGCCTTTTTGCCGAGAAGCCTTATTGCATCACGCACTAAAACAATGCCGACAATATTCTCATTTGAGCCCTCGTAGACAGGAATCCTTGAGTAGTGGTTTTTCCTTGCCAGCTTCAGCATATCCTCCACGGTTGAATCGGATGAGACAGAAAACATATACTCTTTAGGCGTCATTATTTCGCCTGCTGTTATGTCATCGAACTCAAATATCTTCCTAATCATCATCTTTTCAGCCGCGTCGACAGTGCCTTCTTCCTCAGCTTCCTTCAGGATGCCCATCACATCCTCCTCTGTGACAAGCTGCTTCTTTCCGGTCAGGCCGAAAATATTTGTTATTCCCACTATTATTGCATTCAGGACTTTAAGCAGGGGGCTTAAAATAACGCTCATGTACCATAAAGGCGCTGCAACAAGGCTGCTCACTGTCTGGTTGTGCTGGGAAGCTATAGTCTTGGGAGTTATCTCACCAAACACAAGAATCAGGAAGGTCATTACGCCTGTTGCTATGCCAATTCCATTATTCTGAAACAACGATATTGCCATGGATGTCGCCATTGCAGATGCTGCTACATTGGCAAGATTGTTTCCTATCAATATTGTTGATATCATCCTCTGGGGGTCATCCTTAAGGCTCTTGATATATTCTGCCCCGAGCTTCTTTTTTTCGAGCATCTGCCTCACTTTATGCCTGCTCAGGCTGACAAGAGCAATTTCGCTTGCTGAGAAAAATCCTGACAGTGCAAGCAATCCCACAAGGTATATTATCTGGCTGTCGAAGCTCATTTTTTCCTCTTTTTTACCTTTGTTTTACATCCTGTCCAGCACATCGATGCCCAGAAGCTGGAGCGCGTTCTTTACTGCCTGGGCGACTGCAACAGCAAGAAGCAGCCTCGCTTTTTTTAACTCTTTCTCTTCCTTTATGACTGAATAGGAATGGTAATACTCATTGAACTGCTTTGCGAGCTCATAGGCGTAGTTTGCAATTAGCTGCGGCTTCAGCTGCTCTGCTGCCTTCATCGCTGTCCCGGTGAATTCGCTGATTTTCTTTACCAGAGCTGCCTCTTCCGGCTTGTCAAGAAGGGAAACATCTATCTTTCCTCCCGAAATGCTTTCATCAGGGCCGAGCTTCCTTATTATGCTCATGATTCTTGCATACGCATACTGGATGTACGGGCAGCTCTCTCCCTCAAAGCTCAAGGCTGAGCCCCAGTCAAAGGTCACGTTCTTTTCCGGGCTTACCCTCAGTATTGAGTATTTTATCGCGCCGTAGGCTATTTTCTTCGCATCCTTCTCATCGCATTTTTCATGCCTTTTTTCAATTTCTTTCCTTGCCTTTGCCACAGCCTCTTTCATGAAATCCTCCAAAAGCACAACATTGCCTTTCCTTGTGGACATCTTGCCTTCCTGGAGCAGCACGAAAGAATAAAAAATAGCGCGAGGCACGGGCTTTTCCATCAGCTTCATCGCGGCTGTCAGCTGGTCGAAATAAAGCTTATGGTCCTCTCCAAGAACCACGATGTTATTGCCCTTTTCCATCTTGTCCATTGTATACGCAAGATCCCTTAATGCATACAAAGAAGTGCCGTCGCCTCTTGTAAGAACCATGACCGGGACTTTCATGCCCAATTCAAAGCCGGCAAGGTCCAATACGAACCTGCTGTCCTTGTCAAAAAAGAACTTGCCTGTTTTCTCAAGCTGCTCAAGGACTTTATCTGTCTTTTTGTTGAAAAGGTATTCTGATTCGTAATCGTATATATCATGCGTAATGCCAAAGTCTGCCAGAATCTTCTTCTGGCCTTCAATGCACATACTTACAATTTCCCTGAATTTTTTTCTTGTTTCTTCATCGCCTTTCTCAAGCTTTGAAAGAAGCTCAAAGACTTCCTTTTCGAGCTCTTTGCTTTTTTCCACCTTTTTGTTTATGTCCACATATGCCTTCAGCAGGCCGCTGAATGTGGCTTTTTTCTTCCCTTTTGTGCCAAGGACGAGCATCGCAATCTGCTTCCCCACATCGTTAACGAAGTAATGCACTTCAGCCCCATATCCCTGAAACCTGTAAAGGCGCACTATGGAATCGCCGATCATCGCGTTTCTGGAGCGGCCGACGTGAGGGCTTGCGTTCGGGTTTATTGAAGTGTGCTCAATCACAATTTTTTTGCCTTTTCCTATGCCTGATGAGCCATAGCTGTCCTTCTGCTCCATGACTTTGTAAAGCACGGATTCTGCCAATGAGGCTTCGTCTGCAAAGAAATTCACGTAAGGCCCGGCTGCCCTTATCTCCCTTATCCCTTTCGGCTTCTTTAATTTTGCAGAAAGCTCCTTTGCTATCTCGGCAGGGCTTTTTTTAAGCTGTTTTGACAATGAAAAGCAGGGAAATGCATAATCACCCAGCTCAGGCTTGGGCGGCTTTTCAAGCGGGATGTCATCAAGATTGGTTTCTTTTTTCAGCAGCTCTATTATGTCTTCCCGTGTTCCCATGGGTTTTGCAAGAAATAGTATGAATAAAAAGGTTTCTATAACTGCTCAACATGGCTTGAAGGATTAGAGACCAATACTAAGCCGCTATGGGCCCTATGATATGAGAAGAAGTCACATCCTGGCAATTTTTTAAATGCGTGCTCAAATAATCTGGGATTTTGCCTTGCATAATCTAGAGATTGGTCTTTTAGACTTTCTCTAAAAATACTTACCAGATGCGACTGCCCGCCTTGAATCACTTCATTAAAAGCTGTATTGACTCTTGGATTGACTGGAGCCACTTGAATGAAATGCTTATCGCCCAAATCGGCTTCATAACCCAAAACAAAAAATAGGGCACTTTGATATCTGCAGCAGCCTGCTTTTTTTTCTAAAGCATAACTTAATGGATGCCGGTTAAAGACTATATCTTCAAACTGAGAAATTTCTTCCAGATTTCCTTGAGTCATCCTTAACTCGCCATCTGAATCGATTTCTGGGATGCCTACTTCCGGAGCCTGCATCATGCCTTCATAAGCATTAACCATTGCACCAAGGGCAAGGCTCTTCACAGCGCCTAATCTCTCTGGAAAAAGCAATGACTTCAATTTCCTGGCTTTTCCTGCCAGTCTGCTAAGCTGCGGAGAATTGTCCACTAAAACAGCAAAGGGTTCTATCCCAATATATGTGTCTAATGTTCTCATTGTGTTTAATTATTATTTTGTAGTCTTTGAATTTTAGGTATTTTACCCTGTCAAGGCAAATCATTATACTCAAACCCATCAAAGAAATCTTCACTCTTCTGCCCGAATCCTTCAACATAACCATGGCTCACGCCATTGACTGCATAAATAGAATCCGATTTTGTCGCGGGCTGCTTCAAAGAGATGTAATAGCTCCTGTCCATATCGGGCGCTTCAGCATAGCCGTAATAGGGCTTCCCGTCAATCACTGTGCGGATGTTCTGGTACTGGGTTTTCTTCTGCTGCTCAAAATCCTCTTTTGCATTTTCAAAAGAGTTCCTGAAATCCTTCAGTTCGGCCCTTCTTTCGCTGCTGCTGGTATACCATTGGTTGTAAGCGTCATTTTCTTCAAGAAGAATGTCCTTGCCCTCAATTGAATATGATGTCGGGATTTCCTTATCAAAAACGCCCTCGTTAGACTCTTCAACCATAAAAACCTTGGGCTGAGAAGCCTGCTGAGGCTCAGGGCTGCAGCCTGCCAAAAGAAATATTGCAAGCGCCAGTACAGCATAAATCCATCTCATGGAAAGGATGATTGCTTTTCCATTTATAAATGTTTCTATTAATAATTACTATTAAGTGGTAAATTAAATCAAAGGCAAAAGCTTTACTTTCTTTTTTTTAGTGCAGAATCAAGCCTTCTCTCAATCTTGTCCAGCCTTTTATTGACTTTCTTAAGCTCGGAGCGAAATCCCTTCATCAGCCTGATGTGCTTCACATAATAGACTATGTTGACAATCATCCAGAGAAAATAGACGCCAAAAAGGCCGCCAAGCAATACGCTTAGGACAGAAACGAAAGTTCCGTATGTCTCAGCCAGAGTGCCTATTATCGGCAGAGAGGTGAAGTCTATCATCACATTACCTTTAATTCTGCAGAATTTAAACTTTGCCCCGCAACAATGAAGCGCTTAAGGTCTGCTATTGAAACTACCTTAATGCCGTGCCTTTGTGAAAATGCCCTTATCTGCGGCAATTTCCCCATGCTTCCGTCTTCATTAAGGATTTCGCATATAACAGCAGCGGGATACTTTCCTGAAAGCCTGGCAAGGTCTATGGAAGCCTCGGTATGGCCCTCCCTCACAAGAACACCGCCTTTCATGGCCCTCAACGGGAATACATGGCCGGGCTTTGAGAAATCTTCAGCGGCATTGCCTTCATCTGCCAGCGCCCTTATTGTTGCTGCGCGATCAGCAGCGCTTGTGCCTGTTGTGGTGCCTTTTATGAAATCAGCAGACACTGTGAAAGCGCATTTTCTGGAGTCATGCGGCCTTACCATCAGGGGAAGGGCAAGCTCGTCAAGCCTTCTGCCTTCCATTGGGATGCAAAGTATGCCGCGGGCATGGGATATAAGAAAGTTTATTTTGGCAGGTGTCGCATCCTCTGCAGCGATAACAAGGTCGCCTTCGTTCTCCCTGTCATGGCCATCAACAACTATCACAAACTTCCCTGCCTTCAAATCGCCAATTGCCTCTTCTATTCGCGAAAACATTTTGATAATGAAAAATAAATCCTTTTTAAGCCTTTTGTTTTGAGGGCTAATAGCGCCAGCTTAAGGCGCCATTTTGCTCACCGGTTTTTTTGATTTTTCCCTATCGAAACATTGAGCCCCGTTTATTGATGAAAAACCATTCCTTGGCTTCAGAACGATTTCCTTGCTTCGCAAAAAACAATGAGGCGGCCTTAAGCTGGCTCTGCCTGGCAGCTAAAGATATCCTTCAACCAGCAAATCCTTCCCAATCTTTTTTGTCGAGATGCCTTTCAAAGTAACTGCCTTGTCAACTTTTGTTATGCCGAGGCTGCTTATCGCGCCAAGGCCATTGCCGATGATTTTAGGCGCTGTGAATATGAGGACTTTGTCAACAATCTTTTCCTTGATTGCGGAAGCGTTAAGATGGGAGCCCCCTTCTATCATGACAGAGGCTATATCGTGCTTTCCGAGCTCTTTCATCACTTCCTTTAAGTCAACCATGTCTTTCTTTGCCTTCACAACTATTATTGAAGCGCCCTTCTGGTGGAGCTTGTCCATCTTTTTCTTCGGCGCCTTATTTGTTGTTGCGATTATGACTCTTGAAGGGTCCTTCAGCACTTTTGAACTTTCAGGGATTTTAAGATGCGAATCCACAATGACTTTTATTGGGTCTTTGCCGTTTACCAGCCTTGAGTCCAGCTGAGGATTGTCACGAAGCACTGTGTTAATGCCGACCATGACCGCATCAACTTCGTTCCTTATCTCGTGAACATGCTTTCTTGCTTCGGTACTTGTAATGTACTTTGAGTCGCCTGTTGATGTCGCGATTTTGCCGTCAAGCGACATCGCAACCTTGAGAATCGTGAAAGGCATCCTTGTCCTCATGTACTTGAAGTATGCCTCATTCAGCCTGTCGCATTCTTCCTTTAGAATTCCGATTTTGGTCTTTATGCCGCGAAACTTCATCTCCTTAAATCCCTCAACAAGAGGGTTAGCGTCCTTTGATCCTATTATCACTTCCCTGACGCCGGATTCTACAACGCTTTCTGTGCATGGCGGGGTTTTTCCCCAGTGGGAGCATGGCTCCAGAGTTACGTACATGGTGCCGTTCTGGGCCTTTTTCCCTGCCTGCTCCAAAGCTTCTATCTCAGCATGGGGGCCGCCAAACTTCTTATGGTAGCCTCGCCCTACAATCTTGCCCCTTTTTACTATCAGGCAGCCAACCATAGGATTAGGACTTACCAACCCTTTGCCCTTCTCTGCCAGCTTCAGGGCCATCTCCATGTATTTCTTATGGGAAATCAATTCCAAACCACCCTTAGTGCCAGAAATCCAGCCTTTTATTTAAATATGTTTGTTTTAATTTTGGAATGGGGAAACTATCCCAAAGGAGTGAGCCTTGTCACAACATCATCTATCTTCCAGTCGCCTTCTTCCAAAACAAAAGAGACTGTATGCACTGCCGTAAAATTGCCGCCCTCGCTTTCAAAATATCCTGTTCCTGAGTAAATGAGCTTTGCATTGGTTTCATTCGTTTCAATTGATGGTTCGTTCATTTTTGAAAGCAGTGCCCTTGCCCTTGCTGCGCCTGATTTTAATGAAGCCAGAAGGTCAAAGCCTGCAGGGGCGGATTTCAGGGCTTCTTTGCTTTCGTTGGCAGATATTTTACTGGATAAGCCATAGAACATTTCAAAATTGCCCTGCTCCATTGCAGCAATCCTTTCCAGATATTTGCCTTCAAAGAATTCTTTTGAAGGGGGGTTTTTAGCGCATGAAGCGAGAGAAACAACCAATAAAGCAGGCAAAAGAGAAATCATTAATGAAAAAAGCAGCCTTTTCATAAAAAATAAGCAAAAAAAGAGATATATAAAACTTATGGAGCCTTACTCTGCATTTACCCCAACAAGAGTTATCTCAAATGTAAGCGCCTTGCCCGCCAAAGGCGAGTTAAGGTCAATTGTGACTTCGCTTTGCGAGATTTCAGTAATTTTAGCCGGAATATTGATGCCGTTAGGCAGCTTCACTGAAAGAAGCATGCCTGCCTTTGGCTCCTGGCCCTGCGGCAGCTGGCCTCTTGGAATCTTTTTTACAAGCTCCTGCCTGTATGGGCCGTATGCCTGCTCAGGCTCAATCCTGACTGTCTTTTTTTGCCCTTTTTTCATTCCCTCAACAGCCTTTTCAAAGCCCGGGATTACCTGATTGGCTCCAACTTCAAACTCCAGCGGTGCGCGGCCTTTTGAGCTGTCGAACACTGTGCCGCCATCCAATTTGCCGGTGTATTCAACCTGAACTTTATCGCCTTTCATAACAGCAATGCTCTCCTTTATGCTCTCTTTCCTAGCAGCCATTCAAATTACCTCCCTGACAGAAACAAGCAAAACTCATTTCCCAATAAAACGGGAGAAAAAGGAATGTCATATGAGGGTTTTGGTACTATTGGGGTTGGTGCGAAATGAAGGTTGCCATCATTAGGGCGAGGCTCTTTGATTGGCACATTAAAAGAGTTGAGGGGGTTGTCCCTTACGGGGCTTCAACAATACCTTTAGGAAAACATCAAAGCCGAGCAGATGGCAACCCAAAGAATGAGATTTCGCATCAACCTCGGTTCTACTCAATCTTATAAGAATCCACCCAGTCCTTGCCGTAGAGCCTTGTGGGGATCTGGTTGATGGATTCTCTTGTTCCCTCAACAAGGAGTATTATAGATATCAGGCTTGTCTTCTTGGAGATTTCCATGGAAAGCATCCTGTACTTTTTGGTTCCAAGGACAGCTTCAATCTCCTTGTCCTTTATCACCCTGTTGGCAGCAAGCGTTACTCTTTTTTGGTGCGTTCCGATTCCGAGCCTCTCAAGATGCTTGTCAATAAGGATTATTGCCCATACAGAAACATACAGAATTGTGCTGATAAGGTAAAGCCCCACTCCCAGAGACAGGCCTATTATTGCAAATACCCATATTGCCGCCGCTGAAGTGAAGCCAAAAATCTTGTCAGATGTCCTGATAAGCGCGCCTGCCCCAAGAAAGCCTATGCCCGTGACAATAGCGGCAAGAAGCGGCAGCGGGTTTTCGCGGTTTATCTCGTAAGCGACAATCCCGAGCGCGCATGAGCCCATTGCGACAAATATGAAAGTGCCGAATCCTATCGGCTTGTGCGCCTTCTGCCTTTCAAGGCCGAACAGGACTGCAAAAATAAAGGTTAATCCGAACTTAATCAACAACTCATTGTAAACCATGGATTTTTTCAGTATGCATTAAAATATAAAGGTTTGTTTTCAGCAATACTCCTCCCAGCTTTTAATCCTCAAATCCTGCATTTTCAGCCTTGAAATCGCCTCGACAAAAGCCTTGACATTCTGCGGGTCTGTGAGCAGGGGAATGTTAAAGTCAACAGCCTTCCTCCTGATGAGGTAGTCATTGGACATTTCCTCTTCCTCAAAGTTCTTCGGGATGTTGATTACGAGGTCGATCTTCCTTTCGGAAATGTAAGTCATTATATTGGGCTCCTTTTTTGAAAGGGGCCAGTTCAGAATGGATATTTTTACACCGCTCTCGGCATAGAAATCCGCAGTGCCTTTTGTGGCATAGAGGCTGAAGCCCATGACCTTCAGTTTCCTTACAGATTCTATGAGGTAAGCCTTGCTTTTCAGAGGGCCTGTTGAAAGCAATATATTTTTCTTTGGAATTTTAAAGCCTACGGAAAGCAATGACTTGAGCAAAGCCTCGCCCATGTCCTCACCCATGCATGCAACTTCCCCTGTCGAAGCCATTTCCACTCCGAGAACCGGGTCAGCGCCATGAAGCCTTGAGAACGAGAATTGAGGCGCTTTTATACCGACATAATCAAGGTCGACAGTATTGTACTTTCCGGATATGTCCCTTCCAAGCATCGCTTTTGTCGCCATCTCAATGAAATTGTGCTTTGTGACTTTTGAAACAAATGGAAAGCTCCTTGATGCGCGAAGGTTGCATTCAATGACTTTTATTTCATTCTGCTTCGCGATGAACTGTATGTTGAAAGGCCCGGTAATATTGAGGGCGGATGCTATTCTTTTCGCTATTTCCTTAATTCTCCTGATGGTTTCAAGGTAAGTGTACTGCGGCGGCAGGACGAGGGTTGCGTCGCCTGAATGCACGCCTGCATTTTCCACGTGCTCTGAAATTGCATAAATCTTGACTTTTCCGTCTGAAGCCACTGCATCTATCTCGATTTCCTTGGCATCGGTTATGAATTTGCTGATAACGACCGGATTTTCCTTTGAGACAGAGGTTGCTTTTTTCAGGTATCTTTCAAGGTCCTTGATGTTGAATGCGACGGACATTGCCGCGCCTGAAAGCACGTAAGAGGGCCTTATCAGGACAGGGTAGCCAACCCGTGCTGCAAATTTTTCGGCTTCCTTTATTGTCTTTGCCTCGATCCACTCTGGCTGGTCAACTCCAAGAGTGTCGCAAAGCTTCGAGAACTTGTGCCTGTCTTCCGCGCTGTCTATGCTCAGCGGGCTTGTGCCAAGAATTTTTGCTTTCTGCCTGTGCAGCCTCATGGCAAGATTGTTCGGAATCTGGCCGCCCATGGAAATGACGACTCCAAGCGGCTTTTCCTTCTCATAGATGTCCATTACCCTTTCAAATGAAAGCTCCTCAAAATAAAGCCTGCCGCATACATCATAGTCTGTCGAGACAGTCTCGGGATTGTAGTTTATCATTATGGTCTTGTAATTCAGCTTATTCAGGGTTTGGACCGCATTGACACAGCACCAGTCAAATTCAACCGAGGAGCCAATCCTATAAGCGCCAGAGCCCAAAACAGCCACTGCATTTTTATTTTTGAAATCCACGTCATCCTTGTCGCCATTGTAAGTCATGTAGAGGTAGTTTGTCTTTGCAGGCCATTCCGCCGCAAGAGTGTCAATCTGCTTTACAGCAGGGAGAATATGGTACTTTTTTCTCAAAGCACGGACTTTAAGGGTGTTTTCCTGATAGTTTTTATTTCCAAAAAGAAGGCGCGCAATCTGGAAATCAGAGAAGCCGAGCTGCTTTGCTTCCAAAAGAAGAGATTTTTCAAGGCTTTTGAAATTTGATTTTCTCAGCTTTTTTTCTGTTTCAACCACATTCTTTACCTTATATAAAAACCATTTGTCCACTTTCGACATTGAATATATCTTGTCAATTGAATAGCCCTCTTTTATTGCCTCAACTATGGCTAAAATGCGCTTGTCCGTAGGGTGCTTAAGCTCCGAATCTATGTGGTTTACCAATTTAACAGAATTTGCGGCAAGCCCGTGAAGGCCGATACCAAGCATCCTCAATGCCTTCTGGACAGCTTCCTCGAATTTCCTGCCTATGGCCATCACCTCGCCGACAGATTTCATCTCTGAGCCTATTTCAAACTTGACGCGCCTGAACTTTTCAAGGTCCCATCTTGGTATTTTCACGACAATATAGTCAAGAGCCGGCTCAAAGCACGCCTTTGTCTTTTTTGTTATTGAATTGTCCAGCTCGTATAATGAGTATCCGAGGCCCAGCTTTGCAGCAACAAACGCCAGTGGATATCCTGTAGCTTTAGAGGCGAGCGCAGAGCTTCTTGAAAGGCGGGCATTGACCTCTATAACGCGGTAATCCTCGGAATTCGGGTCAAACGCATACTGTATGTTGCATTCACCCACAATGCCAAGGTGCCTTATAACTTTTATCGAGATTTCCCTGAGCTTATGGTATTCTGAATTTGTCAGTGTTTGTGATGGAGCTACAACAATGCTCTCTCCTGTATGGACTCCCATGGGGTCGAAGTTTTCCATGTTGCATACCGTTATGCAGTTATCATGCCTGTCCCGTACAACTTCATACTCAATCTCCTTCCAGCCGCCGAGGTATTTTTCAATCAGGATTTGCTTTGAATATGAGAAAGCCCTTTCAAGGAGCTGTTTCAGATCCTGCTCGTTTTCAGCTACGCCTGAGCCTGCCCCTCCAAGCGCATATGCAATGCGCGCCATGACAGGATAGCTGATTTTTTTTGCGACTTCAAGCCCTTCCTTGACAGAAGTGACTGCCTTGCTTTTGCATACATTCACATTTATTTCCTTAAGCCTCTTTACAAAAAGATGCCTGTCCTCAGTGTCTTTTATTGCGCTTACCTGGGTTCCTAAAACTTTTACATTATATTTTTTGAAAACTCCGCTGTCATGCAGCGCGACACCGCAGTTCAATGCCGTCTGGCCGCCAAAAGCGAGCATGATTGCATCAGGCCTTTCTTTTTCTATTACCTTTTCCACAAAGTACGGAGTTACCGGGAGGAAATATATTTTGTCGGCCATGCCTTCAGAGCTTTGAATAGTTGCAATATTAGGATTAACCAAAACTGTCTTGATTTCCTCTTCCCTCAGCGCTTTTAGGCATTGTGAGCCTGAATAATCAAATTCCCCCGCTTCGCCAATTTTGAGTGCCCCACTGCCAAGGACTATGACTTTTTTCGGCTTGTTCATTGTGAATACCTCTGAGAATTGGTAAAAAAGTCGCCGCGGCTGGGAGTCTCACCCAAGAAGGAAATCCGACTAAGGATTTGAACCCGGATGCCATCACTGGCAGAAGGGTATCGGCCTTCCGCTCCACCAGGTTGAGCGGCCGCGGCATGAAAAGCTTTAAATATCAGACCGCCCATATGCCTTCTGAGGGTATCGGTCTTCGGCTCGCCAGGTTGGGCGGCCTTTTTCTTTTTCATGCTATGCGGTGCCAGTCCTTTATATACCTCACGCGCGGGTGTCCAGTGTCCAGTGGGTGTTTTGGGCATCATTTTTTGTTCCTTTTAACTATGAAGTAAGATAAATAAGCGCCTATTAGACCAAATCCTAAACCTCTAAATAAGATTACGAATGCAATAAATCCATTCATCAAATCTTTTGATTCAAAAAAATAATAATCCATAGTTATCGTAATTAAGAATATAGTTAGTCCAATCGTTCCCGCTTTCTGCCAATACTTCAGCTTTTTCCACCAATCTCTAATCTTACTCATTTTATCTTCCCCAAAAATTCATCGAATAAAAATCCCGTATCTACAGGACCCGGAGTAGCTTCCGGATGGAACTGGCATGAAAAGAACGGCTTCCTTTTATGGCGAATTCCTTCATTTGTGCTGTCATTTACATTCACAAACAATTCCTCCCAGTCTTTTGGCAATGTTTTCGTGCTTACGGCAAATCCGTGGTTCTGGGAAGTTATGAAACAGCGCTTTGTTCCTTTCATCATGCACGGCTGGTTCTGGCTGCGGTGGCCGTATTTCAGCTTGTATGTGTCAGCGCCCGCTGCAAGAGAGAGAAGCTGATTCCCAAGGCAGATGCCGAAAATCGGCTTGTTCATTCCAAGGGCTTTCCTTATGTTTTCAATTGTTTTTTTGCACATCTTCGGGTCACCGGGGCCGTTGGATACCATTAAGCCACCATAATCAAGCTGGTTAAAATCATAGTCATACGGAACCCTGATGACGACAGCATTCCTCTTCAGAAAACTCCTTATTATGTTGTTCTTAAGCCCGCAGTCAACAAGCACAATTTTTTTTGTTTTTCTGTTTTTTATTTTTTTTAATATTAAGCTGCTTTTTATTGAATTTTTGAATATCGAATCTTTGTTTTTGAAGGTTTTTATTATTGAATTTCTTTCCATTGTTTTTTTGAATATTGGATTTTTTTCATTGTAATCCCTGAGACTGAAGCTTTTCCTTACATTGGGATCATAAACAACAGGCACTTTAATTGAAACCTGAGAAACCAAATCCTCTTTATTGGGGTCGTAGAAATCAGCCTTTTCATCATTGAAAACAATCTTGCCGAGCATCGCACCTTTTTCGCGAAGCCTTTTTGTCAGTGCCCTTGTATCAATGCCGTAAAGCGCAGGTATGCTTTCTTCGTTCAGCCACTGCCGGAGTGATTTTTCAGCATTCCAGTGGCTGTAGTCCTTTGAATAATCTGAGACAATGATTGCCTGCACCTGTATTCTGTCTGACTCAAAATGATTCGGGATTCCGAAAGCATCCTTCTCCCATGATGGAACTCCGTAATTCCCGATTAAAGGGTAAGTAAAGCAGAGAATCTGGCCTTTGTAGCTTGGGTCGGTCATGCTCTCGGGATAGCCCACCATGCCCGTATTGAAGACAACTTCCCCTGCAGTGCTTTTTTCCGCGCCGAACGAAAAGCCTTCGAAAACAGATTTGTCCTCAAGAACCAGCTTTGCCTTCTTTACCCGTTGCATACTAAAAAAAAGTCAAAGCTTGAGGTTGTATTTAAAGGTTTTTGTTGGATTCAGACACGACCAACTTAAGGCGCCATTTACCTGCCTGCGAGAACGCTCGCCTTTACAGCAAGTTCGAGCAGGCTCGCGTTCAAATCTCGGCGTTTTTTAGCCGGTTAAGGCAAGGCTGCCTTGGAGTTCGGTTGTTTTTTTATTGTTTTTATTGAAACACTGAATATTTTCGCCAAGCCAAGCGCCTTTTGCTCGGTTGTTTTTTATTTTATTATTTTATTGAAACAAT
>JAGVYR010000018.1 GCA_018303185.1 Candidatus Woesearchaeota archaeon
TTTGCAACGTCATCCGCATCAATGTTTCTTTTCAATGCGGCTTTTTGCTCCGCATGGCTCAGCATCTTGTCAAAACCCGAGATTCCGGAAGCTGCCAGAGTCTTTATCGGGCCTGCTGATATAGCATTTACCCTTATCCCCTGCTCCCCAAGGTCATAGGCAAGGTATCTTACGCATGCCTCAAGAGCGGCTTTCGCAACTCCCATTACATTGTAATTGGGAAGCACTTTCTCAGCGCCGTAGTAGGTCATTGCAATAATGCTGCCGTCATTGTTCATCATAGGCAAAGACCTTTTTGCCAGCTCTACCAGTGAATATGCGGAGACTTCATGCGAAACCTGAAAACCGCGCCTGTCCACGGCCATGAACTTGCCCTGCAGGTGCTCCTTCTTTGCGAAGGCTATGCTGTGCACAAGAAAGTCAAACTTTCCGAATTCCTGCTCTATTTTTTTGAAAAAACTTTCAAGAAGAGCGTCATCAACAACATCGCATTTTTCTGCTATGGGACTGTTCAGCATTTGGAGAAGGGGCTTTACCAAAGACTCTACCCTGTCCTGATACGCCAAAGCTACTCTGCAGCCGGCGTCATTCAGCCTTTTTGCTATATGCCATGCAATGCTCTGGTCGTTTGCAACGCCGAAAACAACAGCTTTTTTTCCTTTCAGATCTAAACCTGCCATGCTATCATCACCTTTCATCTTTTCTTTTGCCGCTTTAAGCTTCATCCTTATCGGATAGAGCGCCTGGTAAATCCTGAATTTCAGCGGTATTTTTTTCTTATCGGACATGATTTAAGGAGAGCGGGGCGTTTTATAAAGGTTATGCATAACGAAAATCGAATTAATCCTCGAGCTAAAGCCAAGGTTTTTACCGTTCGATTTTCGTTACGCCAGATTACCTGACCCTTGCAGACCAGGAGCCCTATAGCCAGCTCAATATCATGAGCTTGCAGAAAATACTCGAAAAAGGAAAGATGCCTGATAACGCCTTTTTTGAAAGGCTCAGGAAAATTTTCAGCAGAAGGGAGATTGCTGTAAGAGTTTCCGAACAATTTGTCCGCTTTCATAATCCTCAAAGCTTTGGGCTCATAACTCAGCTTAGGAGAGAAGTCTCAAAGGCGCTTTCCTAAATATTTATTAACATGCCTGAAACCTTCTACTATATGGACAAAGCACAAATCCTCAGAAAGCTCTACAGCCTTGAGCCAAGGAAATTCCGCAGGACTATCTTTAATATGCGCCTTCTTCTTGGGCAGTTGGGTAATCCAGAAAGGAAATTGAAGATAATCCACGTTACCGGCACTAACGGGAAGGGAAGCGTATGCGCAATGATGCAGTCAGCTTTGATGGAAGCCGGCTATAAGGCCGGGCTGTATACCTCTCCGCATCTGAAGAGATTTAATGAGCGCATCAGGGTAAACAATGAGCTTATTTCAGATAAAGACATAATAGAATATTATGAAAAAATAAAAAAATACTCCGATAGGAATAAAAATACCTTCTTTGAAATCACGACAGCGATGGCTTACCTTTATTTTTCCGATAAAAATGCTGATTTTGCAGTCATTGAAGTCGGGCTGGGCGGCAGGCTGGACACTACAAATACAATAAAGCCTTTGCTCAGCGTTATAACCAATGTTTCTGTCGACCACACTGAGTTTTTGGGCAATAGGATTGAAAGTATTGCGAGAGACAAGGCTGGGATTGTCAAGTATAGGGTTCCGTGCGTTACAGGAGCTGATGGCTTGGCTTTGCAGGCAATAAAAAAAATTTCAAGTAAAAAAAATTCAAAATTATTCATTATTAAAAAAGATAAAAAAATAAGGCTGGACTATCTGTATGGGGAGTTTCAGCAGGGGAATGCTGCAATAGCTATGAAATCAATGGAAGTTCTTAATGATTTTTACAATTTAAACATTGATAAAAAAGACATAGAGAATGGAATTAAAAAAACTAAGTGGCCCGGGAGAATGCAGTTTCTAGAGAAAAACGTTTTATTGGACTGCGCGCATAATTATGCAGGTGTTGAGGTTTTAGCAAGAGAATTAAAAAAATTAAAATCATTGAAAAAATATAAAGAAATTGTCATGGTCTGCGGGTTCAGCAAAGAAAAAGAGATAAGAAAAATGGTTGGAAAGCTTGATTCTGTTGCTGATTATTATATTTTCACTAAGTCAGATAACAAAAGGGCTGCTGAGCCTTCAGAAATACGGAAGTATACGAAAAAAGATTCAGTTATCATTCAAAGTCCGAAAAAAGCCCTGAAGGAAGCGAAGAAACTTGCAGGGGAAAAAGGATTGGTTGCTGTGTCCGGGTCTATATTTCTAGTTGGAAAGTTTATTGGAAACGGCAGGGGATAAGTTCGGTTTTTGTTATTTAAGCGCCAATTCATGCGGTTCATGGCATTTCAGAAACCTTTTTAAACTGGGTAAATTGCCGTTTCAGTGTGATTCAAGTGGGGCGCACAGACTCTGAATTGATACTGATTTCTGGAATGGATGATGCTCAATTATTGGATTTCATGAAGAAAAACGCCATCTCTTTGAAAGTTGACGAAGCGAGAAGGGCTGCAGGGCTCATAGGAAGGAATCCGACAATAACTGAGTTGCACATCTTCAACATACAGTGGAGCGAGCACTCAAGCTACAAAAGCTCGAGGCCTGTCTTAAAAACGCTGCCGACAAAAGCTCCGAATGTCATTCTTGGGCCTGTAGAAGACTCAGGGATTGTTGAATTGGGGGTTATTAACGGAGAAAAATACGGCATTGTAGTTTCGCATGAAAGCCATAACCATCCCTCTCAGGTTGTTCCGTATGAAGGCGCTGCAACAGGTGTTGGAGGAATAATAAGAGATGTGCTTTGCATGGGGGCAAAAGTCATAGCAACTGCTGACCCTTTAAGGTTTGGAAACCCAAACGGAAAGGAAAAAAACAGGGTAAAATACATTGCGAATGAAGTCATAAACGGGATTGCGGGCTATGGCAATGCAGTTGGCATCCCTAATATTGCCGGAGATATTTATTTCAATGAAAGCTTTGATGAAAACTGCCTTGTGAACGTGGTCTGCCTCGGAATCCTGAAAGAAAAGGACATAATCCACAGCTATGCCCCGAAGAATTCTGAAGGCTATGACATAATTGTTGTGGGGAAAGCCACGGACAACTCCGGCTTCGGGGGAGCGGCCTTTGCCTCTCTTGTCATGGATGAGGATGCCAAAGATTCAAACAGGGGAGCTGTCCAGGTGCCTGACCCTTTCCTCAAGAATGTCATCATAAGGGCAACATACAGGGTTTTTGAAGAGGCAAAGAAAAAGAAAGTTGCGCTTGGATTCAAGGATATGGGCGCAGGAGGGATTATGTGCGCTTCCTCTGAATTATGCTCTGATGCTGACATGGGCGCTGACATTGACCTTGACAGGGTGCATACTTCAATGGATATTCCTGAATTCATGATTATCAACTCGGAGACGCAGGAAAGGTTTACCTGGATTTCACCGCCATCTTTCACTCCGAGGATTCTTGAGATTTATAACGAAGAATTTGAATTGCCAAATGTGGCTGAGAAGGCAAGGGCTTCTGTTGTCGGCAAAGTGACAAAGGCGCAGGATTACGTGATAAGGCATAAAGGAAAGGTTGTCTGCAATGTCCCGATAAAGGCAATAACTTCCGGCATAAGGTATGACAGGGAAGCAAAAGAGCCTAAAAGAAGCCTTAAAGAGCCTAAATTAAAGGAGCCTAAAGATTACGGGAAAGCAATATTAAGCGTTCTGAGCCATCCGAATGTCGCTTCCAAAGCCCGTTGTTACAACCATTACGACAAGAATGTGCTGGGGAATGCAGTCATAGAATCAGGACAGGCAGACGCAGGGCTGATAAAGGCTGTGGATGGAAGCAAATACGGAATTGCGCTTTCTGTTGACAACAACCCAAGATACGGGAGGATTTCCCCATATTATGGGGCTGCCAATGCAGTTGCTGAAAGCATGAGGAATGTAGCTGCGATTGGGGCAATACCTTCTGCCTTGACTGACTGCCTTAACTTCGGGAATCCTGAGAAGCCTGAATCGTTCTGGGACTTCAAGGAAGCTGTGAAGGGGGTAAAGGAGGCTGCCGAAGGCATCAATCTTTACAGGACAAAATACCCTGTCCCAATAATCTCCGGCAATGTTTCATTTTACAATGAGTCAAAATCAGGAAAATCCATAGATCCTTCTCCGGTCATTGCGTGCATCGGCGTGATGAAAGACTATTCGAAAGCGATTTCGATGAAGCTAAGGAAGAAAAATTCTATTTTGTTCCTTGTCGGGAAAAGGAAAGATGAGCTTGGCGGCTCTGTTTATTACGAGCTTAACGGAGAGTTGGGAAAGAATGTGCCGAAAGCCGATTTTAAGGCTGAGAAAGCGATGGTTTATTCGGTCATTGAATGCGTTGGCAAAAGGCTTTTACTTAGCTGCCACGACATCAGTGATGGCGGCCTTGCTGCCTGCATTTCCGAGATGATTCTTGGAGGTAATACTGACGGTAAAATTGGGGCTGAGATGGATATAGGCTTTTCAAAGCTTCCTGTTTCAAAGACACTGTTTTCAGAAAGCTCGGGCTTTGTTTTTGAGGCGGATGAAAAAAAGGTTCCAATGATTTTAAGAATAATGAAAAAATACGGAATAATGCCCATAATATTGGGAAAAACCATTGAAGACGGAAGGCTGATTATAAAAAATAAAAGCAATAAAATAGCGGATGTAAGAATAGCCGACTTAAAAGATGCATGGACGGCAGGGTTTGGGAGGGCTTTGGGATGAAAGTGGGCACCATGGTTCAGGCATTCAGCGGCTTGGAAGAAGAAATGGCAGAAATTTGCAATATCCTGTTGGGAAATGAATTTGCCAACGGCAAAGAAAAGGGCATTTTTGGTGAAGCCGGGCTGAAGAAGGGCGATCCGGCAAATTTTTTATCCGTTATATCCTATCTTGAGCTTGCTTCAAATAAGCCCAATCACTACCCGAATGCAATGGTCCAGCTTTCCAATTCTTACAACACATACTCCACTAGGCTACGACTATATTCCTCTGAAGTCCTGAGCTTTTGCAGGAGGCTTTATACTGAAGAAGAGCAGGGAAAGCATATAACAAAGGAGTTAGGAGACATTGCCAGGCCGGCAAAACATTGGGAGCTGATCGAGGCGCTTATTAATGAAATAAAACAGAATGTTATGAGGCTTATAGCCTTGGCTGAAAAAATAAGAGACCTTTCTGATGATTTCAAGGCCAATTCCAATATCCTTCTTAATGCTGCGGCCGAACAAAACAAAGCCGAGAGGCTGCATAATGAGAAGGCAATACTGGAAGAAAACGCAAAAAAAATGATGGATATCGGCGAGGATGGGGCAAAAATTCTCTATACTATGCTCTCAGTCTTCAACAAAATCAAAAAGCACATCAGCTAAGATGAAAAAGCCAAACATAGCAGTCATGTACTTTCCCGGGAATAATTGCGAGACCGAGACTTTAAAGGCAGTCAAGGCAGCAGGAATGAACGGCATGATTGTCCGCTGGAACACAAAATTGAATTTATCTGAATTTGACGGCTACATAATACCCGGAGGATGGGCATATGAAGACAGGATAAGGGCAGGGGCAATTGCTGCAAAAGACCCTGTGATGAATGCTATAAGGAAAGAAGCAGGGAAAGGAAAGCCTGTGCTGGGAATATGCAATGGCGCGCAGGTTCTGATTGAAACAGGGCTTGTTCCAGGACTGAAGGATAAGGTTGAGATGGCCCTTGCGCCCAATATAAATCCTTTTATATCCGGATATTATAACACATGGGTTCGCGTAAAAAATGTCGGAAGGAAAGGCGCCTTTACAAATGCGCTCGGAAAGGATGAAGTCTTGCATCTGCCCATTGCGCACGGGGAAGGAAGGTTTGTCACAAGGGATAAGTCATTGATTAAGACTTTAGAAAAAAACAATCAAATTATCTTTCAATACTGTGATGAAAACGGAAAAGTTTCGGATAAGTTTCCAATAACTCCAAACGGCTCCACTATGGCAATAGCCGCAATTTCCAACAAAAAAGGAAATGTAATGGCGATAATGCCGCATCCCGAGAGGGCAATATTTGAGAGGCAGGTGCCCTATTCAGCCAAGACTGATAAAAAGACTGATAACATCAGGATATTTGAATCTATGAAAAACTATATTTTGAAAAAATGACATCATCAGAACTGTTCGTAAGCCTGAAAGTGCCTGATAATATAGCCATAACTGCGTTCCATGCGCTTGAAAGAATGGGCTTTTCCTCATTAAAAAGGCTCGAAAGGAAGGATTACTATAAATTTGAATTTTCAGGGGATAAAAAAAACTTTGAAAATAAAATATCCAATGTGGACATTCTTGTCAATGCAAACAAGCATATGTTCAGCTTTGGTTTGGAGAAAAATGATGCTGTGGATATTATCATACAGGATATAGAAAAAAACAATGGATTGATCAATTCATTGAAATCCCTTGGAATGAAAAGCATAAAAAAAGCGGAGAGGGGCACATTATGGCGGCTTTATGTTGATGCTCAGGATAAAAAGAAAACAGCAGAGCAAATCGCAAAAAGCTTATTAATGAATGAGAATTATCAGGTGATGAGGGTGCTGAAATGACAGAGAAGGTTTTAGTCCAGAAAGTCGAATCGGCATTTGCCTACTACTTAGTTCAAAGTCCTGATAAAAACGCAATAAATAGGCTCTTTGGAGATCTAGAACTTTTAGGAATGGAAGTGGCCAGAAATGAGCTAACTCCAAATCAATTTGAATTGCGCCAAAAAGCAGACTATGATCACTTTCAGAGATATGTCTTTAATGACCTCCATTTTTGGGCAGGATTAATGGAAAAGCTGGCTGAGTTTGATTTGAAATGAATAAAATCCTCGTCTTATTCGCCTCTGAAGGCGACAGGGAAGCATATGAGCCTATTGTAAAGGCTTTGAAGAAAGCCAAGGCAAGCTTTGACTTTAAGATGTATTCTGCGCACAAGACTCCCGATGCGATTGAAAAGGCGATAAAGAGCAGTTATTCCGTAATAATTGCGGGAGCGGGGCTTGCTGCGGCTTTGCCGGGAGTTGTTGCCGCTAAAACCCTTAAGCCGGTGATAGGGGTGCCGTGCAAAGGCGCTTATGAAGGCCTGGACGCGCTGCTTTCAATTGCGCAGATGCCTCCGGGAATTCCGGTACTTTCTACAGGCGTAGGTAAAGGGCAGGTTGCTGCTGAAAGCGCTTTAAAGATGCTGAAAGGCTTTGAAGCCGTTACAATAATAGGGGATAAGGATGAAAAAGCTGTTTCAAAAGCTTTGGAGCTATTGAGGAAATTCGAGGTTAAGCACAAGTTCTCTTCAGAGCCGGATGAGAATTCTGTCAATATTGTTTTTACAAGGTTTGACGAGCCTGTTGAAAAGAAAGATGAGCTGGTCATTTACTGCCCGATAATCTCTCCTGAAGATGATAAAGCGGAAGCGGCGCTGAATTTATTGAAGCATTCAAGCCATGGATTGTGGGTAGGGCTGAATAACGGGATAAATGCCGCGATAGCAGCGATTGAAATACTTAATGTTAACAATGCATTTGAAGGCAAGCTCATTGGGTACAGAAAGCAGATGGCTGAGAAGTTCAAAGGCCTGAACAGGACATAGGGCTTTTTCAATAAAAGAGGCTCCAATAACAAAAATATTAATGGAAACTGGCAATAAAAAATAAAACAGCAAAGCAATAGGATATACAGCTTAGAAAAATATGATAAACTCTGCAAAAACCAAAACAGAGGCTCAATAAAAAAGAAATTCAATTAAAAACAAAACATCAGCAAAAAGGCAGGGCTAAAAATGATACCGGATGACATTATAAGGAAGCAGATTGCGAATACCCTTAAAGGCACCAATTTGAAAATCGGGAAGAAATACGAGGGCAAGGTAAGGGACAATTACCTGCTTCCCGGCAAAAGGATTATCGTGGTTTCTGACAGAATTTCAGCTTTTGACAGAGTTCTTACGACAATACCATTCAAGGGGCAGGTTTTAAACCAGACAGCAGCATTCTGGTTTGAAAAGACAAAAGACATTGTTCAGAATCATGTGATTTCCGTTCCTGATCCCAATGTGATGGTAGGGAGAGAATGCAAATTATTGCCAGTTGAGATGGTTGTAAGGAACTATTTGACAGGCTCCACGACAACTTCTGCCTGGCACCATTATAAAAATGGCGGAAGGAATTTCTGCAGCAATCCTCTGCCTGACGGCATGAAAAAGAACGAGAAGTTTTTAAAGCCGATTATAACGCCCACTACAAAGGCCGGAAAAGGGCACCATGACGAGCCGATTTCTCCTGAAGATATTGTGAAGAGGAAGCTGGTTTCACGGGAGATGTACAATGAGATGGCAGATGCTACATTAAGATTGTTTGCAAAAGGCGTAGAGCACTGTGCAAAGCAGGGGCTGATTTTAGTGGATACAAAATATGAATTCGGGCTGGATTCGGATGGAAAGCTGACTGTGATTGACGAAATCCATACACCTGACAGCTCCAGATTCTGGTATTTGAAGACCTATAATGCGTGCTTCAGGGCAGGAAAAGATCCTGACAAGCTGGACAAGGAATATGTAAGGACGTGGCTTGCGGAGCAGGGCTTTATTGGAGATGGGGAAGTCCCTGAGATTCCGGATGATGTCAAGGTCGAGGCTGCAAAAAGGTACATTACGGCCTACGAGCAGATAACAGGGAAAAAATTTGAGGCTGTGGAAGGGGATCCAATGGAAAGGATAAAGGAAAGTTTGAGGAAGGCTGGTTTCTGATTATTGTTTCCTGAAATATGTCTTTGACAATGATAATATTTTTATATAAATTATATAATTTCCGCATATTGTAGCGGGAGGGTTTAGAAAGTTTTGAGTCAATTCACATCTAAATAGCAGTTAAATGGCACCAATCTATAATCCAATGAGTGTTACTTCGCTGGTTGAATTGGTTTCTCCGTATTTAACCCAACTTCAAAAATGGTACAGGGCAGATGGAAGCACTATTTTTGTAAGAGGAGAACCTCTGGAAAATTTAGGGAAAGAAGCAAATAGTGTATTCAAATCTGGCGGCAAAAGGTTTGTAGTCGTCACTAGCTGCGAGAGCCTGCCAACAGACTTTCAGAGGGGCATTTCCTTTATGTACAGGGATCAAGAAATTAAGCCCAGAAAACTAATTGAAAGTGCTGTTGAAGAAGAATTTAGGGGAAGAATATTGTACAAAGCACTTCGTGATCTCTGGGTGAGCGGCTATGGTTTTGCAGGGCAGCTGATTATGGAAGTCAGATGAGCCGGACATTGAAAACATTTTAATACCTGCCCTCTTTATTTCCATTATGATTGAAATAAAAGGCAGCAAAAAACTTCTTTTGAAAACAATAAAAAGAGCAGGCATACTTGTCCTCAAAAGTTACGGCAGGGTAAAAAGCATACGGGCAAAGGACCATGAAAGCTACGTTACCGAGGTAGACATTGCAAGCGAAAAGCTTATTATTTCCGCCATAAGGAAAAAGTTTCCAAAACATGACATAGTTTCCGAGGAGTCTGCCGCTACAAAAAATAATTCAGATTTCAAGTGGTACATAGACCCGATAGACGGCACGCATAATTTCATCAGGGGATTTCCCTTATTCGGGGTTTCAATCGGGCTGGAATACAGGGGCAAAATGGCTCTGGGCGCGATGAATATGCCTTTGCTTGGCGAAATCTATTTTGCTGAAAAAGGCAAAGGCGCATTCCTTAACGGCAAAAGGATTTCTGTCTCTAATAAAAATAAGATGAAAGAAGCCTTTATTGTCTCTGACTTGATGCTCCGGTACGGCCCGGAAAAAAAGCTGGAAGCGCTGAAAAGAATGAGGGGTAAAATCCATGATATGAGGGCAATAGGGTGCGCTGTTGCCGGCTATGCGTTTGTCGCGAAAGGGGTTGCGGATGCCTATTACACCCTTGAGACTTTTCCGTGGGATGCCGCGGCAGGAACTTTGATTGTGCAAGAAGCCGGCGGCAAGGTTACAGGGCTGAAGGGAGAAAAATTTGATATAAGCAGCGGAAAATACCTTGCCTCTAACGGCAGGCTGCATGAGGGGATGCTTGGGTTCTTTAGGTAATCACATTGGAATCATTGCAATGCCGCTTTTTTCAAGGTCTTGCAATGCTTTTAAGTAAGGGGTCATTCTGAATGGCATAATGCCAATAGACGTCGCTTTGTCACTTGCCCTGATCAATGAGTCTACAGCTATAAGCCAATTTCCTTTTTTAGTGTGGTATTCACCTATTCTTGCATAACTCCAGGCAACACATTCCATTATGACATTTGGATTTTTGCAATAATCCGACAGTCCAATCAGGCGTGTCAACAGCTTTATCTTGAGCTCATACATTCCAAGCGCATCTGCACTCTTTGCTGCATGAGTGTATGCAAATATGGCTTGCTCGTAGCACCTGTAATTTTCGAAGACAAGGCTGCCGCTTAGGTTTCTGATTAAGGATTCCCTGGCCAGCGCCAAGTCGCCGCTTTTTTTAAATTCCTCCCATTTTTGTATGGCCTTCTCTATCTCTTTCTTAGAATCATTAGGCTGCATGCGTATGGCTTCATCTATGGACACCAAACCGTCAAGGCTGACTGCAAAGTCCTCAAGGCGCTGCATCATTTTATCATCTATCGGTAATGGTGTTTATCATATAAATTATCCTAAGTGACGTTCTGTAAAAACAGACAAATCTTTGTATATAATAATAAAGTTTATAAATAACGAACACTTCTCGCTTATTATGGACCTGAGCGGCATCTTTACCAAAAAAAACATTGAAATCCTTGAGCTGTTGTCTAAAGAGAGCCTGCATATCAGGGATATAGCTTCCCGCCTTAAGATATCTCCGGCTAAGGTTCATTCTTCAATCCAGACGTTTAAAGCCCATGATATAATCAATGAAACAAAGGATAAAAACAAGATTATAATCTCATTAAACAATGAAAACCCCTTTCTCATTGAAATTCTTAATATAATGAAGCTGAAAAAGGCAGACGGGCCCGTAGAGCCTCGCATTTCAATCTATGACGCTATAAGCCCGCTTGACTTCAGGTATTACTCAAGGAATGAGAGGGTTTTTTCAGAATTGCAGCCTTATTTATCCGAAACAGCCATGATAAGGTACATGGCAAAAATTGAGGCTGCCCTGACGAGAGTTTTGGCACGGAAAGGAATATGCAGCAAAAAAGCTGCTGATGAAGTTGACAGGGCTGCAAGGATGGTAACTGCTGATGAAGTTTATCGTGAAGAAGATATTCTGAAGCATAATGTAAGGGCTTTGGTCAACTGCATGAAGAGGCATGTTTCAGACGAGGCAAAGCCTTTCATCCATTTTACTGCAACTTCGCATGATATTGTCGCCTCTGCAGATGCCTTAAGGTATAAGGAGTTTACAGAAAATGCTTTAATCAAAAAAATGAAGGCTTTGGAGAAGACATTGATTGAGATTTCCTTAAAATACAAAGACACTGTGCAGGTTGGCCGCACTCACGGGCAGCACGCTGTGCCTATAACTTTCGGGTTTGCCGTTGCCCAGTATGTTTCGCGCTTTGGAAGAAGCGTTGTGCAGGTCCGAAAAGCCGGTGCAAATCTAAGGGGTAAGGTTGCAGGCGCTGTCGGCAGCTATAATGCCTCTGCGCTGTTCTTTGACGATCCTGAGAAGCTTGAGGAGGAAGTTTTGGCTGAGATTGGGCTGAAGGCAAGCCCCATATCTACACAGATTCCGCAGCATGAATATCTGGTTGATTACGTCCATGCAGTAATTGCGGCTTTTGGTGTCCTTGCCAATATTTCTGACGATATGAGGCACCTGCAAAGGAGCGAGATTGGGGAGATTGGAGAAGTGTTTGACAAAAAACAGGTTGGCTCTTCAACAATGCCCCAAAAGAGAAACCCGATTAATTTTGAGAATGTCAAGAGCATGTGGAAGGAATTTATGCCAAGGATGATTGCGCTTTATTCAGACCAGATATCCGAGCACCAGCGCGATTTGACCAACAGCGCCTCGATAAGGTTTGTTGCTGAGATTCTTGCAGGGTTTTATTTATCTGTTGACAGGCTGGACAGGACACTGAAGAAAATTTCAGTGGATGAAAATAATTTAAAAAAGAACTTTGATCTGAATAAAGACCTTATCGTGGCAGAGCCTCTTTACATTCTATTGGCTGCCTATGGGCATCCTGATGCTCATGAAGCGGTGAAGCAATTGACCCTCAGGGCACAATCAACGAAAAAAACAATGAAGGAGTTATTGAAAAGAGAAAAAAACCTGGAAAAATACATAAAAAGATTCACAAAGAGGCAAAAATGGATACTTGAAAACCCTGAAAGATACACCGGCATAGCTTCATTGAAAGCTAAAAAGGTGTGCGAGTTCTGGAAGAAGGAATTGAAAATTTAGGGAAAGGTTTTTAATTGAATTGCTATTTGCAAATGGTAAAATGAATTGCATAAGGAAATATTCCACCAGGATTGTGCTGGCTGCATTAATTGGCGGTGCCTGCATTTCAGACAGCTATACTAATAAAACTGGCGTTTTTTCACATTGGCCGAAGCTGAATGCGGAAGAGGCGAGGTGGGGCAACTTTGATAATTTTGCGGAATATGCCCGTTATGCAACTGGAATAGAATATGTTCTGGATAAGATAAGGAGGGATAAGCCTGACAGCGGAAAAGCCACAGCTGAAAATCCCAAGATTAGCAGGGCAGCTTTATCAGAGCCTAGACTGGCCCCAGCTAAAATGTACGGAGCGATAACAAGTTACAAGGAGCCCAAGCCAGTTATCTTCAATCCACTTGTAAACTGATAAATTTATAAACCATTGATATTTTTCTATAAGCTAGTTATAAGGTGGTTTTGTTGCAGTCAAAATGCTTTGCCGTTAATGAGAAAGACACCTCCTCTGTAAAGGGCATGCTTGCGAAAAAGCTGCATTCGCTTGGATTTACGCAGAAGGACATATCCTCAATGCTTTCCATAACCCAGCCCATGGTGAGCAGGCATTTAAAGCAGCCCCTGAAGAGCAGCAAGCCTATCGAGAAGGCTCTTGATTTTCTGATAAGGGCAAAAAAACCTTCATTTTATTTCATTATTTCTGATGATGCTATCGCATCGGAAAAAGAATACATAATCACTACGCGGGAAAATATCATCACAAAGGGCAGGGAGGATGCAATATTGGCAATAAAAAATGCCGTTGAAAAGCTCAAAGATAAGAATCTTGGAAGCCTGCTGCCAAAAGTCAAGGTCAACATTGCTCATGCGATGGACAGCGCTTCCTCAAGGGATGACATTGCCGCTGTCCCTTCAGGGCTTGTTTTTGTCAACGGTATTTTAAGAAGCTATTCCGAGCCGGAATTCGGCGCCAGCCATCACCTTTCTGAGATTTTGATATACGCTATGAAAATTGGCAATGTGAAATCGGTAATGAACATAAAATATGATGAAAATATTCTTAAAAAAATAAGGAAAGAAGGCCTAAAATGCTGCTTTCTGGATGATGGCTATAAGGTGCAAAAGCCTTTAAAGGATTTTGACATACTGATACATACAGGCTCTTTCGGCATTGAGCCTACAACCTATATTTTTGGAAAGGATTGCGAGGATGCGGCGGAGAAGGTTTTGAGGATAAGCAGCCAGAGATTTTCAAAATAGGAATTTCAATGATAACATTCCATATAAAATTCAGAATCGCACAAAAATACGAAAAAACAATTAAAAAATGAAAATTGCAATAATCGCCAACGGCACAATAAAGAGTAACAAGTTTCATAAAGATATCCTGAAAGGAACAGATGCAATAATAGCGGCTGACGGCGGCGCTGACCACTGCATCAGGCTGGGAGTTTCGCCGGATTATGTCATCGGCGACTTGGACTCAATATCAAAAAAATCATTAAAAAAATTTTATAAAAAAATAATACATGATAAAGGCCAGAATTCCACGGATCTGCAGAAAGCCCTTATTTTTGCATGGCGCATGGCTCCTGATGAGGTGATTGTTTTGGGCGCGATAGGGGAAAGGATTGACCATACAATGGCCAATATATTGTGCTTAGGAGATTTTTCTTTCAATATCAGAGTAATGGATGAAAACAATGAGATTGAAATCATTGAGAATAAAAAAACAATTAAAGGCAAAAAGGGCGATATTATCTCCATAATAGCCCTAACCGATGTTGAAAATCTCAATTATTCCGGGCTGAAGTATGCTGTCAAAAGAGACTTCAATGTATATGCTGGCTGGCTGGGCACTTCAAATGAGATGCTCGGGGAGAAAGCTGCCATAACCCTTAAAAAAGGGAAGCTGATCTTGATGAGAACAAAGGTGAAATGATGGAAATGAACGGGCTTTATTTGGTTTTAGCAACATCACTGTTTTTCACAATAATAGGTGTCATTTATTCAAAAAGGCAAAGATTGGATGCTGAAAGCTATGTCAGCGGCAGGAATTCCCTAAAATTCTGGCCGCTTTCTGCCACTCTTTTTGCTTCAGGAGCCGGAGCATGGGTTCTTTTTGGACCTGCTGAGACTGCTGTTTCCGCGGGCGTTTTGGGGCTTTTGGGCTATGCTTTGGGCTCAGCTCTGTCTTTGGCAGTATTTTACTGGATTGGCTCAAGGATAAGAAAATTAATGCCAAAGGGCCATAGTTTGACAGAGTATGTTCTTCACAGGTTTGGGAAATGGATGTACCTTTTGATACTGCTTATTTCAGTGTTTTTCATGGGAATAGCTTTGGCTGCCGAGCTGACAGGAATAGCGTTGGCCGGGAAGATCGCCTTCGGGCTGAAGTTAGGGGCTACTGCAGCTATTGTAGGTATCGGAACGATGGCTTATACCGCCTTGGGAGGGTTCAAAGCATCTGTGTTTACCGATAAGATACAGGCTGCTTTCATCATTCCGCTGCTTTTATTGATTTTTATTTCAGGCTTTTTTCTTGTTGGCGATTTTGATATCGGCTCTTCTTTGAAGTCCAATTTAGGCTGGAATCTGGCAGGCTTTGAGTTTGCTTTAACCCTGATAATCGGCGTGGTTGGAGCTGAGATGTTCGACCAGATGTGGTGGCAGCGCGCTTATGCGGGAAAGGATGATAAGGCCATGAAAAGGGCATATATCTTTACAGGCATAGCTATTGCCCTTGTTGTTCTATTGGCTGGCTTGTTTGGGTTTTTTGCTTTGGGTTTTGACGCTGCTTCCGACCCTTCAGCTGCGATGTTTTCATTTTTGATGCTTAAGGCGCCATTATGGATAATTTATTCAGCTATGGTTCTAGGCATAGCCTTGATAATGAGCACAATGGATTCATTATTGAATGCGATAGCTTCGGTTTTGACAATAGATTTCATAAGAATTAAGCCTAAAGCCTCTAAAAAAACTGTAATGAACTTTGCATATATCGTGACTGTCGTCATAGCTTTGATTGCCATCTTTATAGCAACAAAAGGATATTCTGTCCTGTATCTGTTCCTATTGGCAGACTTGCTTTGCGTTGCTGCCGTTTTCCCTGTATTTTTCGGGATGTGGAATGCGAGGATTACAGGAAGGGCTGCTTTGCTGGCTTCCCTGGCTGGGCTGGCAGCAGGGCTTTACTTCTTTCCCTCGCCTGATTATTCGAATGGGAATCTGCTGTATTCTTTCTTGGCAGCCTTGATTGTGCCTTCTGTCATTTCAGCAATACTGGCAAGGAGCAGGAAGGGGTTTGATTTTAATAAGCTGAGAGAAAACGTAAATGAGTTTTGACAGGTTTTAATCACATCTAAAAGCCTGATAAGCCGCACTAGTGTAATCAGCTGCAATTGCTAAAGGCAAAACAGCGTATTGCGTGATGCCGCCTTCTTTCAATAAATCGGGTGTTGCCCTCAAGGCTGCAACTTTGCATGCGGCCTGCCTGTCTCCTATGATAAACTCCAAATGACTAAGATTTATTCCGCCCCAAAAGATAGAGGCAGCAAGTGCTGAAAATGCGAGTGTACCAACAGCCTGACGAGCTCCACTCCCAATATGCTTTACCATAAACAAAGCAATAGGCATAACCTCTATATAAGTCTTTCTATTTTTACTACCACGCAGTTAGTATAAATTGGCATACATAAGAGGGCGAGAAGTCCGACTTCAGCAAGCCAAGGGAGAATGCGGGGGAGTTTTAGAAAAACTGCTTTTATGCTCAAAAAATCCCGTTCTCATTTGGCGAGCCTTTTAGGACTTGCTGTGATGCCTCCCACAATTCAATGATTTTTCCCTGCTCAAAGCGGAAGATGTGGATTACTGACCACTTGGAGCCTTCTGACAATTTCACTTTTCCGTGTATAGCGACAAGATTGCCATCTTCAAGCGCCCTTATTGGCTCAAAAACCTTATCTGGAAACTGCTTCACGCTTTCTTCCATCCCTTTCATTAAGGAGTCCCTGTCGCCTTTGAAATAGGAATTATGGTGCCTGAATTTCGGATGGATGCATTTTTCATATGCTTCCTTCACTTTGCCTGAAGAGGCAAGCCTAAGGAAGGCTATTGCTGTTTCTTTTTTGCTCATTTTCCTTCTGCAGCCATTTTTAATTTCCTGATGTCAATCCTTTTCATCTTCAGCAATGTTTCCATTACCTTCTCGCCATTCTTTTCCGTCAGCTTCTCAAAATCTTCAGTGATAAGCTGCCATGAAACGCCGTATTTGTCTTTCAGCCAGCCGCATACTTCGGCTTCTTTATTTGCTGAAAGGTTATTGTAGAAATAATCAATTTCATCCTGGCCCTTGCAGTATATCATAAGGCTTACGGCTTCACTGAAGGTGAAATCATGCTTCTGGCTGCTGTCTAAGGCCATGAATTCCTGTCCGCTTAAAGAAAAGACGGCATGCTCCACATTGCCTTCCTTCTCAGGGCTCCTGTCTTTGCTGTATCTGAAAATATGCTCTATTTTAGAGTTTTTGAATAGCTTTATGTAGAGATTCATGGCTTCCTCTGCCTTTCCGCACACATCTTTTGTGAACATAAGGAACATGCAGATTTTCTGCTTTACCTCTTTGTAATTTTCAGGCAGGTTTAGCTGCCATGAGAGACCGAACTTGTCTCTTACCCAGCCGAATTTTTTGCTGAAGCCGTAATTCTGGAGGGGCATCAATACTTCATTTGAAAGCTTTTTGTATAAGTCATCTATTTCCTGCTCTGTTTCACACTGCACAGATATTGAGATGGAAGGGTTTATTTTGAAGAAAGGGCCTCCGTTCAATGCCATCAGCTTCATGTTGTTTATCTCGAAAGTAACTGTCATCACGCTTCCTATAGGCTTGTCTGAAGGCGTTTCTGTAAGGTACTTGGCAGTGCTTAAGATTTTTCCTTTAAAGCGGGAAGTGTAGAACTCTGCAGCTTCCTCTGCTTCATTATCCAACCAGAGGCAGGGGACTATTTTTTGTTTCATTTTACATGTTTGTAGGCTGAAGCATGCCTACCCTGTTTCCCTCTGTGTCTTTGAACATGACAAAATCCCCTATGCCCGGGATGCTCATAGGCTCGCCTTCTATTTTTCCCCCTGATTTTTTGACTGCATCCGTGCTCTTCTTAAGGTCTTTAACAGCAATGACAATATGGGGAATTATGCCGTTTTCTCCCTTTTGGTAGAAGCCGCCGTTTATCGCACCTTTGTTGATGTGCATGCTGTTCTCATCCATAGGGGAAGTTGTAGCCAGAAGATAGTCTCCCATATCATGCCCAAGCTGCTGCATTTTCCAGCCAAATACCTTCTCGTAGAATTTCTTCGCCCTTTTCTTATCTTCTGCGGGCATCTCAAAGTGCACTACTGGGTCCATGATATCACCTCAAATCAGGCATGCTTTTGGCATATATAATCTTTAGCTATAGAATTTGTAGCTGGACACAGTAAAATCATTAAAATCATGGCAGAAAATCCGGATGATGGCAGACATTTCCAATGGACAGCCCGCATAAAGCAGAAATGCGACGGAGTTGGTATAACGGGAGTTAAAATCAATTATGACTACGGGGCACACAACGACGAAATAGGGGCACACTCACGACGACTTTAGACACTTTAAGTTTTATTTTACTGAATAGGGGGATTTAAGAAGAATATTTAAATACCCAATCAATGTTTATTTAATAAGATGGGGATTAGACAATTAACTAAAGAGGAAGCGAAGCTAAAAATAAAAGAATTGGTAGCTGAGTATATCTCTAAAATCAAAGATAGAGAACTCTCTTTAGATGAAAGAAATACAGAAAGATTTATTGAAAGAATTCTCCAGATTCTTAATTGGGATATTGACAATTTTGATCAGGTCATAAGAAGAGATTCTGTCAAAGTTGAGGATAGAAGAAAAATTCCTGATTATGTCCTATACATCAATGGCGAAAAAAAGGTAGTTGTTGAGGCAAAAGCATTTAGCGAATCTCTTAATAATCCTCAATATATTAAACAAGCTTTAGAGTATGGTTATTACAAGCAAGTAAGAGTCTCCATTTTAACTAATGGAAAGGAAATAAGAGTTTATGATCCTTTTATACTTTCCAAAAGTTCAGAGGGAAAACTTTTATTTTCATTACATATAGACCAGTATGAAAATTTATTTGACCAAAGATTATGGTTCTTATCTTATAACGAAATTAAAGAGAACACCATTTTAGCAAAGTTTGCATCAAAAGGCGAAGTAAAAAAACCAGTAAGCGAAGAAGTTATCGATAACATCATAAAAGGAAGAAAATTCTTAATAGACTCAATACTTCGATTAAATAAAATTGATGATTTTAAGATAGCAAGAGAACACGCCCATAAAATAATTAATCGATTCTTATTTATTAGAGTTGCAGAAGATAGGGAGTTTTTTAAAGAGTTTGACCATGGCAGAATTCTAGAGGATAGGGTAAATATTTTCAAAAAAAGAATTTCTCAAAAAATTAAGCCATTAATGAATGAAATAAAAGAATTATTTATGGAGATTAATGAAGTGTATAACGGCGAATTATTTAAGCCCCACCCCTGCGAAGAGCTTAAAATTGATAGTGAAGCCTTAGAAAAAGTAATTTATCTTATGTACTATATTAAACACGAGAATGGCGAAGAGGATCAAGTGGATTTCTCAAAATTAGATGCTGATGTTCTAGGAAGTATCTATGAGAAATTTTTGGGAACTGTGATACATGAAACCAAAAGCGGAAAGCTAATTGAAAAGGTAGATAATGGAATAAGGAAGGAAATGGGGCAATATTATACCCCCCAGTATATTGTTGATTTTATTGTTCAAAATACAATTAATTCATATTTAGAAGAAAATCCTGATAAACTATTTTCCATTAAGATTATTGACCCTGCCTGCGGTAGTGGGGCATTCCTAATAAAAGCATTTGATTCAGTTTATAATCATTATCTCGATTTTAACAAACAACAAGAGTCAAAAAGAAAAACAAACGACCTTTCCGGTTTTATTAATGATAAATCAGTAGCAAGAATTAATGAAGTTATACTTCATAAGCACATTCACGGAGTTGATTTAGATTTTGAAGCAGTGGAATTAGCAAAAATAAATCTATGGCTCAGAACAATTCAGGAAGAAATGAAACTTAATGAATTAAATGAGAATATTAAGCAAGGCAACAGTTTAATTAGCGACAAAACAATCGACTCTAAAAATGCTTTTGATTGG
>JAGVYR010000074.1 GCA_018303185.1 Candidatus Woesearchaeota archaeon
CTGAGGAATATTATTACAGCCTTGCAGCCAAATATTTTGGGTGGTAAATGATGAAAATAGGAAATTATTTCAAAGAGGAAATAATTTCAGGAAAAGACAATTTTTTTCACTACCCACAAAATTTAAATAGTAGTTGTTATTTTATAATAAGTACACTTTAAAAACAGGGGTGTTTCATGAAAAGTTACCTAATAGCGATAATATTGGTTCTAAGCCTAGCATTTTTATCCGCTTGCGAAGTCTACAACACTCTCTATAATGCCCAGCCGGCAGAAGGCGTTGAGAAGGTTCCTGAAGAAGTGATTGTTTTTGAGAATGCTTCCGGCATAACAGAAGAGCAGGAAGCGGCCGAAACACTGGAAACAGTACCCGCTGCCGAAGAAAAGCAGGAAGTTGTCGAGGAGAGCCTTGAAAAAGCGTCTGTCATAATTGTACAGGAAACAGACCTTGTCAGCATAAAGCCAAAGGCAGAAGATCCTGACCAGGATTCAGTGCAGTTCCTATACACAAGCCCTCTAAGTAATGAAGGGACGTGGCAGACCGCTTATGGGGATGCCGGGGAATACACTGTGGCTGTGACTGCAACAGACGGTCAGCTTTCAACATCAAAGCAGGTTTTGCTTATAGTCAATAAGAAGGAAGAGAAGCCGGTAATCGGAGAATTAAGCCCTTCAGAAAAGGCGCTTGAAGTGGATGAGGCAGGAACGCTCGATTTTATGGTTAAAGCTTCTGATCTGAATAAAGACCCTCTGGTGTACACATGGAAGCTTGACGGGGCTGAAATCTCAGGCAAGGAGTCATTTGCATACAAGACGGGGTATGACGATGCCGGGAGCCATACAGTGAAGATTTCTGTTTCAGACGGCGCAGCAAGCGCAGAGAATATATGGGCTGTAACCGTCAATAACATAAACAGGCCGCCTGTGCTGGACAGCATTGCTGACATCAAAGTCAAAGAGACCGAGAAAGTGGTAATGTCCCTGAGCGCCGCTGACCCAGACGGCGACAGTGTCAAGTTTACAATATCAGATCCTGTAGGGGATGATGGCACATGGGAAACAACTTATGACGATGCGGGAGCGTATACAGTTACCGTACAGGCATCAGACGGCCAGAGTGAAGTCAGCCAGCAGGTAAAGATTGAAGTCGAGAACGTAAACAGGCCGCCGGTCATACTGGATATTGTTCAGGGATAGGGGGAGTAATTCTCTTATGGGAAAATGGTAAAGAAAGCGATAATGCCTATTTTGGTCCTTATTCTTCTGGTAGGCTTGGCTTTCGCCCAGAAAGCCTTTGTTTATAACGAGACAGACCTTGTTAAACTAAAGCCGGAAGCCTCAGACCCTGATATGGAAAAACTGGAGTATTCTTTCACTCTGCCTTTGAATGAAAACGGGGAATGGCAGACAACTTACGGGGATGCCGGAGAATATGCCGTAAAGGTGACTGTATCTGACGGAAACCTTGAAAGCTCGCAGGACATAAATCTCATAGTTAACAGGAAAGAAGAGCCTCCAGTTATTGAATCATTCGTTCCTGAAGAAAATGAATTTCAGGCAGATGAAGGCCAAGATATTGAATTCGAGATTTCCGCAAAAGATCTCAATAATGATGCGCTTTCATACTCATGGAATATTGACGGAGAAGAGGCAGGAGAAGGCCCGGCAATGGAATTTTCAACAGACTATAACAGTGCTGGACTCCATGAAGTGGAAGCAGTAGTTTCAGACGGAAGGCAGGCTGACAGGATTGCCTGGAAAGTTGATGTTGCTGATGTAGGCCTCGATTCTGTCCTGAACTCAATATCTGATGTGGAGATAATGGAGACAGAAACCGCAGAGCTGGAACTGCCCGATTTCGGAAGCTATGGCCTGAAAGTGTCTGTTTCCGAGCCAATAGGCGATGACAATTCATGGGAAACAACTTATAACGATGCAGGGGAATACGAAGCCACTGTAAGTGCAGAGGGCAAAGGGTTTAGTGGCAGCAAAACTGTAAAAGTTCTTGTTAAGAACAATGACCGCGCCCCTGAATTTGAAGGGCTGAAGGATGCAACAATATATGAAGGCCAGCTTCTTGAGATTCCTTTAAAGGCAACCGACCCTGACGGAGACGCGATAATATATTCAGTCCAGGATATGCCTTCAGGGGCAGCATTTGAAGGCAGTGCTTTCAGGTGGCAGCCTGATTATGATTTTGTCACAAAGGACAATTTCCTTGATTATGTTACAGACTCATTCAGGATACTCGGAAAGCAGGTTAAGATAAAATTCATAGCCCAGGGAAGCGAGAAGCAGTCGGAAAAAACAGTATCAATAACGATAAGGGACAAGAACAGGCCTTTCACATTAAAGCTTATTGATAATGTTATAGCGGATGAAGGGCAGGAAGTTCGCATAAGCCCGGAATATGATGATCCGGATAAAGATTCCGTCTCATTCTCCTATTCAGGATGGATTAATTCAGACAGCAAAAAAACAGGATATGACGATGCGGGAGAATATATTGTAAAGGTTACAGGCACTGACGGGCATTATGAGGCTTCAGAATTTGTCAATGTGATTGTCAAGGATGTCAACAGGAAGCCAACCCTCATGCCAATATCGGATGTTGTCATGGAAGAAAACAGCTCAGTGGAAATTCAGCTTTCTGCATCAGACGAAGATAATGACCGGATTTCGTTCAGCGCAAAACAGCTTCCTTCATGGGCAAAGATGGAAAACAGCCAAATTACCATTAATCCGGGCTTTGACGCTGCAGCCGGACAGGCATCGGCCTCTTTTCTCATAGCCGCTTCAGCATCAGACGGCAAGGACACGGATGAAAAGAGGTTCAATGTTACTGTGATAGATGTCAATCGTGCTCCGGTAATCAATGCAAAGAGCGATAATGTTGCAGCCATTAGGGGAGAGCCCGTGCTTCTTTACATAAACGCGACAGACCCTGACGGGGACGAATTGTCATATTCATGGGATTTCGGCTTCCTCCAGAATTATGAAGATACGACAAGGCTCCAGCAGCGCACTTTTGCAAGAAGCGGCGAAAAGGAGATTAAAGTGACCGTAACTGATGGGAAGATTTTTGTTGATGGCATTATAACTGTAGAAGTTGTCTGATTTTTGTTTTTAATCGGCGTTTTTCTTTTTCTCCGGGTTGCGTTCAAAATGTAGGTTAGCGGCATAAGGTGAGCGCATTCTATTTTTCCGGCAAAAGAGGTCAGGGGGACGCCCCATACGGGGCTTGACCGATACTTCAGATCAAACATTACCTGCGCGAAAGCCGCTAACCCGAGATTTGCCTGCGAGAACGCTCGCCTTTGCTGCAAGTTCGAGCAGGCTCGCGTTCAGGTGAAGCGAGATTTTGAACGCAGCCTTTACTCTGGTAAAATATATATAACCGGCATCCTTTTTCACCTAAATGCCTTCAGAAAAGATTCCTGCAGAGTTTGGAGATGGATCCATAGACCTTTGCTTTGACACAATAAAAAAGGGAAAGCAGGCGCTTGTCTTTGTCAACGCAAAAAGGTCAGCCGAAAAAACAGCGGAAGAGCTCTCAAAAAGGATAAAGCCCTCAGAAGCAAAGTTTTTTGAGATTGCTGATTCAGCCTTAAAGGCGCTTTCTAAGCCGACAAAGCAGTGCGAAAGGCTTGCATTCTGCCTCAGGAAAGGCATAGCGTTTCATCATGCCGGGCTGGCGGCAAAGCAGCGCGAGCTTATAGAGGACAATTTCAGGGCCGGTATTATAAAAATAATATGCGCCACCCCTACGCTCGCATTTGGATTAGACTTGCCCGCGTACAGGTCTATAATAAAGGACTTAAGAAGGTACGGGAGCCATGGCTACAACTGGATTCCTGTGCTTGAATACCTGCAGCAGGCCGGCAGGGCCGGGCGCCCGGGATATGACAAGCTTGGGGAGGCAATAGTGATTGCAGGAAGTGAAGCGGAAAAAGGCGCAATTTATGAAAGATATATACTCGGAAGCCCTGAAGACATACACTCAAAGCTCGCTGTTGAGCCTGTTTTGAGGACTTACCTTCTTTCACTGATAGCTGCAAATTTTGTAAGGACAAAAGAGCAGATAATGTCTTTTTTTGAAAGGACTTTCTGGGCCCAGCAGTTCGAGGATATGGAAAAGCTGGAGATGATAATTGACAAGATGCTGCGCCTTCTGGAAGAATGGGAATTCATAAGCATGGATCAGGGAGATTTTCAGGATGCTGATGAGGTAGGCTCGGGAAAGATTGCAGCCACAATAATGGGGAAAAGGGTTGCGGAACTGTATATAGACCCATTGACAGCCAATTTTCTGATAAACTGCCTGAGAAATGCATCCGACAGGCACGTGAAGGACCTATCTTTTCTTCATATGGTGTCGCATACTCTTGAGATGAGGCCTTTGCTTCGCGTGAAGGCGAAAGAAACCGATAAAGTGCAGGAATTCATTTCCCTGAATCATGGCTATTTCCTTGAAAATGAGCCATCGCTTTATGATCCCGAATATGATGAGTATTTTGACAGCGTGAAAACGGCAATGATGCTTAACGACTGGATAGATGAGAAAGATGAAGAGTATTTGCTTGAGGAATATAATGTCCGCCCGGGCGAATTAAGAGTTAAATTGGACAATTCCGACTGGCTCATGTATTCCGCTGAGGAGATGGCCCGTATCCTTCATTTCCAGAAGCTGATAAAGGACATTCGCAAGGCCCGCTTGAGAGTGCAGTACGGCGTGAAGGAAGAATTATTGCCTTTATTGAAACTGGAGCAGATTGGAAGAATGAGGGCAAGGCGGCTTTACAACAATAAGATAAAGGATGTCGGCGATATCAAGAGCACTGACCTTATGAAATTGATACAGATACTTGGGGAGAAAACCGCAATGCACGTGAAAAAAGGAAGTGAAAGAAGTGCCAGAGGGAAAGAGAAAAGGGCAGATTAGCTTGAGGGATTATTGATGAGAAGTAACTTTTGCTATTGTTATTCTGCCCTTGCCGCCGCTTTTTGATGCATATAATGCTCCATCTGTTACTTCATAGGCTAAACCCACAGCTATAGGTTCATGATACTGCCTTAATTTTAACTCTAATTTTTTTGTGGGGTTTTTTTCTCTTTTTTCTAAAAACTTCTGAACAAATGACGAGACCCATGAAAGTTGCCACATAACCTCATCCTTTGTGGGCTTTATCATCTGCTCATCATATCGCCTTCCTCTGTGTATGTTAAATCTGTCTAGATAACTATCGACCATCCTGCTGGCACTATCTTGGCCAGATTCTATATACTCTG
>JAGVYR010000019.1 GCA_018303185.1 Candidatus Woesearchaeota archaeon
ATCTTGAGGTTGGTGGTTCCTGATGTATACGCAATCGGTACTGCTACCTTATTGCCACTTCCATCGGTAAACTCAAGCTCATACTTGTCGCTGCCAGATGCTTTGATGTTAATCTCCTCAGTTGCTTCCTGAGTCAATCCGGCATACTGTATGTCCCATCCTTTAGTGAACAATAGCTCCGGCTCATTCAGCTCCGGGTTTGCGCTTAGCTTTCCGCCTGCCGGGACATAATAGTCATCATCAGCAGACATATTGACAACAATCTTGTCAACCTTGAAAGTTGAGTTGTCATCTGTACCTTCAACCCAGGCATTAGCGCCGTCAATTGTCTCATCGTCAACCTTTACTTCCTGTGTGCTTGCTGTGTCTCCGATGTTTGTATCCTTGATTTCAAGCTTCTGAGCGCCAAGGAAGAAATCTGCACTGTGGACACCGCCTGCATAGTCCTGATAAAGGATTTCAGTTACGCCCAGTGTGGTTCCGTCAGACATCTTGTCAGTGTCTCCGTCAACAAGGTCTCTTGTAGATTCCCCATTCACAGTGAACTTTGCGCTGTTGCTGTCAACGAAATCCAGCGTTACTTCATAGTCCTTTCCGTCAATTGTGTAGGTCTTTGTTACGCCTTCAAGCAAAGTGTCCCTTGTTGCTCCTCCCATAAGGATAAGCTGGACGCCATTGCCTGCAGCAGCGTTCCTTCTTGCCTGCACAATTGTGAATTTCTGGCCAAGCATCTCTATCTCAGAATCTTCTATGTCTGTAAGATATGTGCCTGTTGTGCTTGCGCTTCCTGCTGAGTCATCAACATCAGACTCAAGCTGTGTTGTAAATTCAAGCTCATATCTTGCAAGCTGTCTCCCATTTGTGAAATACAGGAAATCTGCAGTCACGTCATCACTATCTTCTACATATGTGACAAATCCTGTAGTTGTATCCTCAAAATACATTCTCTGCTCGTATGGAGCATCTCCCTTGCTGTTTGAAACAACACCATTTGCCAATGTTTCAGGCAATTCAGAGTCATCTATGAATGACTGAGTCGTTATTGTAGCAATGCTCTCGTTTGCAGAAACTGTTCCGTGATTCTCAGACAATTCCAGAATCTTGGTGGATGTGCCTACTTTCCATACATCTCCAGCAACAGAAACCGCACTTCCGCCCTTAGCGCCTGATACGGCGAACTGAAGGCTTGTTGCAATATCGGTAACGCCGATAACGTCTGCTGCGTTTGCGTTGTCTCCTACGACCATGACACCGCTAAACTTTCCGCCTGAGACGAATGGTGCTGGATAGTTAGCCAAGTCTGCAGCCATAGCGCCCATAAGTGTTGCGCCCATCATTGTAGCTCCAGTACCTAGAGCCAAAATCTTCTTTATTGTTTTTCTAAACTTCATTTGGTATACACCTCTCCAAATTTTTATTCATCATTATAGACCAGCCTATAACATAAGCTAGTACTTTAACACTATTAGTCTAAGTGATGGTATTTAAAGGTTGCGGTTACGTAGTCAACTAGAACATATATTTTACAGCATACATATCTCTCGACTTTCCTATATAAATGGGTTCCAATTTGGGAATTTGTACACTGATTTGGTTCCTCATTCTGAATTACTTTGAGTGCATCTTCTTTTTAATGGTTTCGTTTACGCGGTTAAGTAAAGTACTATGTGCCGGAATTATTCCCTGCCCGAGCATTGTGGCGAGGGCTCATAAGTGCCGAGCGTGCTCAAAAATTTTCAATTTTTGGCATCACGGAAATCTTGGATTTTCCAGGATATTGGCTCGGCCTAATTGTCCCGCGAAGCGGTATTTTTGATTTTTGTCACTTAATCTTACTTAACCCGTTTACGCTGGCTCTGTAGAAAATCTCGCTTCGCTCGCATAGTGCCTGCTCGCCTTTATGAGCTTTTCACAGGCCTGCCATCCCGCAGGGAGCAACCCCTGTCAGGCTAAACCTATTTTCACCGGGCTCGCATATTGGCACTATGCTTATTTTCTACAAAGCCCTTTACGCTATTGAAAAAACACACTCAGGCGGTCCTATTGAGGCAAACTCCTTCTGGAAAAGGGAAATCTCTATTATTTTGTTGTTAGGAAAGGCATCTTCTATCTTCTGCAGGACTGCCCTTAATTTATAGGGATCATCAACAGCAACCCCAAACTCAACAAAAGGGTCCCCAATGTATTCAGCTATGAACGATACGCCGGGGTGCTGGGACAAATAAGATACAAGCCTCTCGCTTTCCTCTGCTTTTTTATTGCTCACAAAGACGCTGTATTGGTACAGGCTTAATTTGGAAATGTCCACAAAAACGGAATATTTGCTTATAATCCCTAAGCGCTCCATCTTCCTGATTCTTTGGCTTGCAGCCGGCGCACTTATTTCTGCCTTGGCAGCCAATTCCACTGCCCCTATTCTTGAATTCTTCGCCATCTCTCTCAAGATTATCTTGTCTTTTCTGCCTATAATAAATTTGTCTGGCTTATTGCCTCCCTTTGCGGTGCTTATCCCGGGCTCCATGTATCCCATGTATTTTTCATAAAAATACTGATTTTTTTTATGCAATGTAAACCGATGGCCTGTAATGTGCTCCTTGAATCTGCTATATATAGCTGAAAACCTCTTGTCAAGCTCCGTATTGTCTCTGCCGTATATGGACATTCCATAGTTCCATATCCCTGAAAGCTCTGCCACCCATGACACAAAGCCGCGTTCTTTCAGAAAGGCCTTGAATTCCTCATTCTTTGCGGACTTTATGCTAATAAATACTGCTGCACCTATAAAGCCCAGCTTCTCAAGGTCAATTTCTGTGACAAAGTTTAGTATAATCCCTTCCTTCACCAGCCTGCTTATCCTGTAGTTCACAACCTCTCTTGAAGCCCGCAGCCTTTTGGCAAGCGCCGTCACAGGTGTTCTTGAATTTTTCATCAGCTCCAGCAGTATCTTTCTGTCCAAGGCATCCATTTTTACATTTAATTATATTTTAAGTATTTAAATTTTATTATTGTAAAAAATCTAATAGTAAAATTAATAATTATAACTATTTTTAAAATAACCACTAATTAGTAACTAAATAATTGGTGGTTAATATGAATCCGGTCAGGGAAAGCATAAGGCATGTTGTCGAAAATTCAAGGCATGTAGCCGTCAATCAAGAAGGCATAGAAAGCTTTGTGCGTGATTTTGATAAAAATAAGCTTAATCACTGGCTAAGCATTTCGCCATTTGGCATCAATAGCCTTACCGATACTGAAAAGCTTAATTTTGTTCTTGTCCTTGATTCAATAAGCTTTTCTTACTGGGGGTGCCCAAAATGGGAGATTGATTACCATGGGAAAATATATGATGGCGCCCAAGGAATGATGGCTGCTCTTGGAAGAGCCGTTGAATCAGGGAAGCCAATTTTGGATACAAATTATCTTGCAGGAATGGGCAGGAAAGGCCTTGAAGGCATTTTAAGGGGGAATATTGAGATTCCGCTTTTGGACGAGCGCCAAAGAATACTTAATGAAGCAGGTTTGGCTTTAGTGGGAAAATATGGCGGTGATTGCAGCAAACTTCTGGAAAAAGCTGATGGGAGTGCCATAAGATTCGTGGAGCTTCTTATTGAAGGGTTCCCATCTTTCAAAGATTCAGCTACATATTCGGGAAAGGAAATTTATTTCAATAAACGGGCACAGCTGCTTGCTTCTGATTTGCATCATGCCTTTGAAGGCAAAGGCTATGGGCGCTTTTATGACATTGAAGAGCTGACAGCATTGGCAGATTACAAGCTCCCGCAGGTATTAAGGAGATGGAATGTATTGGCTTATAGCCCCGAGCTGAAAGCAAAGATACTGGGCAAGGCAGACTTGATAGAAGGCAGCTCGGAAGAAGTGGAAATCAGGGCAAGTACAATCCATGCAGTCGAGCTGATTAAGGAAATGCTAAAAAAGAAGATTCCGGATATAACAGCTGCAAAAATTAACGATTACCTCTGGCTCGAAGGGCAGAAAAAACTGCCCGGAGGCGAGCCGTATCATCGCGTAAGAACAACAAAATATTAAAACACTTTCAACGGCATGCCCCTTATGCCTTCGATATCCCTGTGTATGGTAGTGAAGAACGAGGAAAAAGGCCTTGCAGAGTGCCTTTCATCCATAAAAGAGGCGGTTGATGAAATCATTATTATAGATACTGGCAGCACTGACAAAACAAGGGAAATAGCCAAAAGCTTCGGGGCTAAAGTCCTTGACTTTAAATGGAACGGCAGCTTTGCAGATGCGAGAAACTTTTCCATAAGGCACGCGGCAAAAGACTGGATCCTTATTCTGGATGCGGATGAGTTTATTGATAAAAAAGATTTTCAAAAATTAAGGAAACTGGCGGAAAATAAAGCCGCTGATGCCCGCAGCTTCATAACCAAAAACTACACCAATGACTCAAAAATATCAGACTTCCGCCCGAATGACGGTTCCTTTGAAAAAAGCAAAAGTTTTGCGGGATTTTTTCCGTCTATAAAAGTGAGGCTTTTCCGCAGCGGAAAAGGGATAAGGTTTGAAGGCAGCATACATGAGACTGCTGAAAAATCAATTGGGGATTCCGGCGGAAAGATACTGCCCGCAGGTATATTTGTGCACCATATTTCAGGCATCGATTCTGTTTCATTGAAAAAGAAAAGGGAGTTTTATCTTGAATTGGCAAAGAAAAAGATAAAAGAAAAACCCGGCGACAGGATTGCATTGTTTGAATATGCGGTTATACTGAAGGAAAACGGCGATATCGGGGAAGCCCTTAAAGCCCTTGAGAGAATAAAATCACTCTATCCGGACTTTGCCGATGCGTTTTACGAGGCCGGCCAGATTCTTGAGGCAAGGCAGGAGCATGAAAAAGCCCTCGACAGCTATGAAAAAGCGCTGAAAATAAGGCCCGGCAACTCTAAAATCCTTACCGCAGCAGGCACATGCAGCTTCCATCTCAAAAGCTATGAAAAAGCGCGCAATTTTTTCGAAAAAGCCGTTGAAAAAAGCAAAAATAATTTCCGCGCGTACACGAATCTTGGCGCAGTCGAGGAAAAGCTGGGAAATCTGGAAGAGGCAAAAAATGCGCTTGAAAACGCAATTTCCTTAAACCCGAGGAGCGCGATGGCATTCTTCAACCTCGGGATTGTGCAGGAAAGGCTCGGGAAAAAAGAGGAAGCGCTTGCGTGCTATGCCTTCTCTGTAAAATTGGGGCACCCTAAAAGCGAGGCAATAAAAAGGAAGATAGCTGAATTAGGCGCTAAAGATAACTGAGCATTAGCCAACTTAAGGCTCCTTTTGCTCGTTTGGTTGCGGCTTTATTCGGTTAAGGCAAGGCCGCCAGAGGCTTCGGCGGTTTTTTGATTTTTTGTTTTGTTGAATCATTGTATATATTTTATTGAGAAAAAACCATTCCTTGGTTCAAGAACTTGTAACCTGCCTCAGCTTCACATAAAAGGCGGCCTTATCATAACTTCCTTGGCGAAAATATTTGGCGTGCTTGGCTTTGGCATCCTGATTTTTCCTTAAATCAAACAGAAGGCGGGTCTGCTTTAACCCCTCACGCATCGTCTAACCAATACCTTTTTAACCTTGAGAAAAGTTTCGCATTCCATGCCAAAAAATCCATGGGAGACGGTAAAGGGCGTGATAAACAATTCGGATATAGTGCTCTATCTCCTTGACGCGCGCTTCCCGGAAGACAGCCGCAACCATGACCTCGAAAAGATGCTCAAAAGGACGGGAAGGAAGTGCATCTGCGTGTTTACAAAATCCGATCTCGCCAAAAATGATTTTTCCCCTCCGAAAGGTCTCAGGCCTTACGTGCTCGTATCTGCAAAGGATTTTCACGGGATAAGGAAGCTGAATGAGAAAATAATCCTAGAATCAAGGAAAATAAAGGGAAGGCTGCCGAAAATAGGCATAGTTGGCTACCCCAACATAGGCAAAAGCTCACTGTCCAACGCATTAAAAGGCAAAAACTCAGCAAGAACTTCCCCGGAGCCCGGCTTCACAAAAGGGATGCAGTTCATCAACACGGGGCATTTCATGCTCATTGACACGCCCGGTGTCGTTCCAAGGGGGGAAAAGAGCTCGCTCAGGCACGTCCGCATGTCAATCGAAACTATCTATACTGAAGATGCGGATATTGCCGCAATGACCCTTATAGGAAATTTTCCTGAAAAAATAAAGGAAATCTTCGGTGTGGAAATAACAGAAGACAAAGAGGAAGTTCTCGGGAAAATTGCCCTTAAGAAAAGCCTTGTACTTAAAGGCGGAGAGCCTGACATAATGAGGGCGGCGAAATTAGTCCTAAAACATTATCAGGGCGGCAGGCTGTTCTAGCGCTGAAATTTACATCCAGCCTTTCCTCCTGAAATAAGCATACATAAGCCCTATGGACAGGGCCATAAGGCCGAGCGCAAAATAATACCCGTATTTTTCGCCAAGCGCAGTGTGCATTTCAGGAATATAGGCGAAGTTCATCCCATAAATCCCTGAAATAAGAGTGGGGACCATGACAAAAGATGCAACAATGGTGAGGGTTTTCATTACCTGGTTGAGGTTGTTGGAAACGGAGCTTAAGTAGATTTCTAGGGTCCCTGTCAGTATATCCCTGTATGTCCCTGCAGAATCTATAAGCTGTGTTATGTCGCTGTAGAGCGCCCTGAACCTTTTGATGTTGTTCTTGTCTATGTCCTTGACGTATTCCTTTTCTATGGAAGTTATGACTTCCCTGTTTGCAGTAAGCGCCTTATGGAAGAATATGAGCGTCTTTTTTGTGGAGAATATCTTTTCAATAGTGGCCTTACGCGGGTTGTCCATGACAGCATCCTCAATCTGGTCTATCTCCTCTTCGATATGCTCCATCACTAAGAAATATGAGTTCAGAACTTCGTCCAGTATCCTGTAAAGAAGCGCGCTTGCGCCCTTTGCAAGCACATTTGTATTCTTGCCCACAAGCTCCTTTATTTTTTCTATAGACCTTATGTGCTTCCTGCTTATTGTTATGATATTGTTCTTGTTCTTTGATATGAAAATAGACAGCGGGATGGTTTCTATCACATCCTCATTGGGGGAATTGCCTCCGTTGTTGAAAAGCGGAGCCCTGAACGTGATAAGGGAGTATTTGTCGAGCTCCAGCACCTTCGGCCTGTCCTCTTCATTGATGGATTCCCTGATGTCAGAGGAAGCAATTCCTGTAACCTCTGCAATTTCCTTAAGCTCCTTCTCGGAAGGGTCAAGGCAGTCCACCCAGCAGATGGTTTTACGCACAAGGTCCTTAAGGCTGCCTTCTTCCACTCCCCTTTTTGTAAACTTGTGTACTTCTATCATACGCCCTCTTTTTAATGATTGTAACTCATTCTGCCTTAATTTTTGATGCCGGAATTTTTCATATATTACTTTTTCGTTTCTTGTGCTCTTTTATTGTTAAATCTTTTGGTTAAAATGGCTCTGGTGAAAATCTCACACCAGCACCTTGTAAAATGCATCGAACACCGGCATATCTGTCGTCAAAAAATGAAAATCATACCCCAGCCTTGTGCATGCTTCCTCTATCCTTGCAATGTGGCTGTCAAGCTGCTTCTGGTATTCAACCCTCAGCCTTGGGCTTATGTAAGTCCTCAGCATGTCCCTGCTCTCGGAATCAATGAGCTTGAAGTCTCCCTGCATTGACAGATTCTTTTCCACAGGGTCAAGCACCTGTACAATCTTGACTTCCTGGTCGCCGAGCATATAAAGCGCTTCGGTCACTTCATTTATATTGAAAAGGAAGTCAGACACTATTACCAGCATGGACCTGCTTCCGATAAGCTTCCTGTACTGGCCTATAGCCTCCAAAAAGCGTGAGCTTCCCTGTGTCTTTACATTATTAAAGTGGGAAACCATGGCAGCAAGCTGGCTCATTCCCCTCCTAGAAGGCACAATCTCAAGCCCCTCAGAAAAGGTGGAGAACTGGAACTTCTCATTCTCCCTCATCGCCAGGTAGGCAAAGCCAACCCCCAGCATAGCAGCATAATCAAACTTCGAAGTCGGCTTTCCGAACCCCATTGATGCGCTCATGTCAATGAGGATATGCACTGTAAGGTTCCTTTCCTCCTCATATGTCTTGATATAAAGATGGTCGCTTCTTGCGAAAACTTTCCAGTCAATCAGCCTTATGTCGTCGCCAGGCGAATAGATTCTGTGCTCCTTGAACGTCAATCCGCGGCCCGTAGCCATGGACTTCCTCGGCCCTGTGTACTGGGAAGTCACCCTTTTCCGTATGGCCAAGTGGAAGCGGTCAAGCTGCTGCAAAAAGTCAATGTTTATCATTTGGGGTTAGGTTTTATTTTTATTGTTTTTTCTTTGTTTGTTTTTATTGAGTTTTGTTGCTGAGTTTTGAATTATCTCCTTCTTTGTTTTTATTGCGCTATTTTTTATTCGGTGTTTTCTGTTGAATTTTTTGTTGGATTGCTTATTGCTGCCATTTTGGCTGCTTTTTGTTTTTGCCGCTGAAAAAATCGCTTCAGTTAGCAGCTTTTTCCCAATTAGGTTGCCATCGTTCGCACTTGATGATGCCTTTGCTCGGTTAGCATCAGGCTCGGCTATGGCTTGAATATTGGAAGTATCGTTGAAGCCCCGCAGGGGGCGTCCCCCTCAACTCCCTTAATGTGCCAATTGAAGAGCCTCGCAAAAGAGATGCTAACCTTGCTCACAAACCAGATGGCAACCTTTGTGCCTGTTCACCTCTGGCTGCCGGCCTTCGCTTTCTTTCACTTTACCTTGTCCAGTATGTGCTTGATTGCATCATCCGTCGTCATTCCCTTCCTTTCCGCCTCAAAGTTCAGTATGATGCGGTGCCTCAGGATTGGATAAGCAATCTCATTTATGTCCTCGTTGCTCACATGATTGCGGCCTTTTATCAGCGACCTTGCTTTTGCGGCAAGTATGATGCCTATCGAGGCCCTTGGCGACGCCCCATAAAGGATGACATCCTTGTTTGTCCTCGTCGCAACAATAATCTTCACTGCCCTCTTCTTTATGTCGTTCGCAATAGGAACCTGCCTTGTGAGGTTCTGCAGGCTCAGGAGATGGTTTTTGTTCAAAAGAGGCTTGACCCTGTACTCCATCTTCTCAGCGGCAAACCTGTTTACAATCTCCTCTTCCTGCTCTATGGACGGATATCCGACTTTGAGCTTCAGCAAAAACCTGTCAGCCTGCGCCTCCGGCAGCGGATAGGTTCCTTCCTGCTCTATTGGATTCTGCGTCGCAAGCACGAAGAACGGCAGGTCGAGCTTGAAAGTATTGTTGCCTACAGTAACCTGCTTCTCCTGCATTGCCTCCAGCAATGCCGACTGGGTTTTTGGGGTTGCCCTGTTTATCTCGTCTGCAAGCACGATGTTTGCAAACAATGGCCCCGGCTGGAACTTGAACTGCCTCTTTCCCGAGGTCTCTTCAATTATGTATGTCCCTGTTATGTCGCTCGGCATCAAATCAGGAGTATGCTGGATGCGGCTGAATTTCAGGTTCATGAGGTCGGCAAGAGTCCTCACGGTCAGGGTCTTGGCAAGCCCGGGATAGCCTTCCAGGAGGGCGTTGCTGTCGCACAATATAGCGACGAGAATCTGCTCGATTATGTCTTCCTGCCCAACAATGACCTTGCTCATCTCCTTGAACACGGCATCAAACACATGCTTGTAGTTTTTCATACGGACACCTCCTTAACAAAATACATTTTGGAATTTTTTTTCTCAAACCATTTTTCCTTCATCATTGTTCACCTCAAGATTGTTTTTTAATAACTTTTATATTTTATCCTTTGCCGCCTTTTTTGTATTTTTATCCTATCTGGATTTTGTTTTATTGGAGTTTTACTGTTTTATTTTTTGTTTTGATACTTTGCAATTTTTTATTGACATTCTTTTTATTGGATTGTTGTTTTTGTCTTTTGCCTGCTTTTGCTGTTTTGGCCTATTTTTTCTATCGAAGCCATTTAGCCCTTTGCCAGCTCCCTGAAGTAGCTCTTCACAAGCTCCTGCTCCTCCTGCGGCACATTCTCCTCGAATGCGCTTCCGCTCTCAAGGGAAACATCGCTCGGGAATATTTCATCAAACTGCTTCTGCTCCGCTTCCCCTTCTTCCTTTATGCTCACTTCAAAGCTTACGGGCTGTATTTTTATGTTTAATTCTTTATTTCCCAGTGTTGCAATGGCGCTTTCGCCGTAGATGTCATCAGTGGTATTTACCTCGACAAAGGCGTTGCTGCTCCTTTTTATCGGGAGCTTGTCCAGCATATCTGCAAAGCCGCCTCCGCCAAACCATGCCCTCAGGTCAATAAGCTGGACATTCATCGTGGATGTGAACACAATAAGGAAGCACATAACAATGGATACTGCCACTTTGTATGTTACCTTATTAGTCTGCACGAACTCAGAGATGGGAACTTTTTTCATCTCCTGTATTACCTCATTCTGCAGCTCCTCGACGACAGGGCTCTGGTAGTTCATGTTGTCTGCTGCAGTCCTGAGCATCTCATTGAGCTCATCATGCTTTTTCTCCACTTCCCTTACCTTGTTTTTTTTCACGCCGGAGTAGCCGGACATCGCCAGATAGACCAGCGCAGGTATGAGTGCAGAGAGCGGATAGAGGTTGAAAACGGAAAGCAAAAAATAGAGCACAAGGAAAAGCATGATGGAGTGGACTATGCTCTCAAATGCCACTATGAAGTTCAGTGTCCTGTTCACTTCCCCTATTGCCCTGCTGAAGTTTTTCATTTTCCTTTTTACCAGTTTTTACTGCTTTTACCCTGGCTAGCAATCGGCATGCTCATTGCCGCCGTTAAGCGCGGCATAGTCGCTGCACACGCTGTCCAGGTCATCTCCGAGGCTGTTTACTCTTGCATTGGCAGTCTTCAGCTCGCTTTCGGTCTTTGCCAGCGTGACTGATTTGGATTCAAGCTCCGTCTGAACAGAAGACAGGGTGCTCTTTGTCTGTATTAAATCAGCGCTGAGCATGGCATTGTCCCCCTGCAGCTGCTCATTCTCCTGGTTCAGGTCCCTGAACTTGGAATCGAGCGCAGTCCTGTCCTGCTCAGCCTTGGTTTTCAGCTCATAAGTTTCATTCAGCGCCTGCCTCTGCTGGGACAGCTCCTGGGTGACTTTCTGCAGCTGAGTAAGCTTGTTGTGGTAGTCTGCAGTTATGTTGGTAAAGGTAGCCTCGTAATATACAGTAAAGCCTGAAAAAAGCACCAGCGCTATGACTATGAGCGCCAGCAAAATAAGGTTAACGTTTCTTTTCATGAATGCCATCTTCTCACCCTGCCACTCCTTTATTTTCCCATATTCTCCTCAAAAAAATCTCCAATAAAAACAGTATTATTGCAATAAGCAGGAAGGGCCATTTTATGTCGATTGAATTGACCTTCTGCCTTTTAGACTTTTCCTTTATGAACTCCAGTATTGAGTCAAGGTCATCCTTGTCAAATGCCTTGCCCCCTGTTTGTTCAACCAGGTTCAGGAATTCTTTGTTCATCCCCAGCTCTTTGTATTCGCTTTTGTAGTTCACAGCGACGTCCGCCCCGAGAATGTTCTGGAATCCTGCCTTTTCGGGTTCAAACACCGCAGTATATGTGTTGACGTCGCTTTTCACGAATGACAGCTTGCTGTCCTGCGGGATATTGTTCGAGATGACGCGCACAATGCCTGACTTGTCCAGAGAGATGTCCTTCACAGACACGTCAAAGTTCTTTTTCCTGCCCAAATCCCCTATCGCCCAGTTTATTGACTTTATCATGACTTTTGAATTGTCCTTCTGCAGCATCTCTCCTGCCCACTTGCCGCCGTCGTCAGTCGCAAGGGTTACAATCCTTCCGAGGCCGAAGCGCCATGCCACGAGTATCGGGATATTCTTGTTTGTTGTGACTAAAGTGCGGGCCGAGCTTTTCGGCAGCACGTAATTATATCCTGAGACAACGGCATTGATGCTGACATTATACGTTATAAAGTGAGTATTGTCAAGTATTGCAAGGGCGTTATAGTAATCCTTGTCCTTGCCTGCGTCGGGCTCTCCAAAGAGGATTTTGAGCCTGTTGTCAGCGCCCGCAGGGAAATAGATTCCTTCTCCTGCTGTCGCGATATCTGTCAGGAATTGTGTGTCCTGCGAATCAACCGCACCCACTCCAACGACATAAGTCTTTATCCCTCTTGCTGCAGCATTCCTCACTTCCTGCAGTACTTCCTGCTTCACTAAGGGAGTAAGCCCGCGGCCGTCTGAAATAAGCACTATGTTCTTGCCGCCCTGCGTGTTCTTGAGCATGTTGAACGCTAATCTTGCACCGGCAGCAATTGCGCTTTGTCCGCCGCCTTTCAGCCTTGAAAATTTATCAACCAATTCTGATTTATGGTCTTCAAGCTTCCTTATGTCTGCGACCTTGCCTACAAAAGGGCTGGTTGGGGTTCCAATCACAATCCCCCCTACATTGTTTTTCTTGTCAAGGCTGTCAAGCACGCTCACACCCAAAGCTTTTATGACCTGGTCATAATCCCTGAATATGGCATTTCCATCTGAATCATACACTTTTGTTGTTGTCCCGGAAACATCCATCGCAACCACAATCTGCACATCGCTGTCATCAGACTCCTCTCCTGCGCCTATCCTTACGGGAAGAAGCTGCGGGAACAATGCGCCGCCTGCCTTGTAATTTCCCCGGTCATATGAGCTCTGGCCGCCGATGACAAGAAGGCCGTTGCCCTCGTTTACAAATTTCTCGATTTTTTCATAATGCGGCTCTATTTTGGAAAGAGGCAGGTCGTTTATTATCATTGCAAGGTAATTTTCAGGGCTGCTCGGTATAAAGGACAAAAGCTCGAGGTCGTATATCTCTGCAAGCTCTGAAGCCATGGGGGAATTTTTTTCAGAGACAAAAGCTATCTTCGGCCTGTCCACAACCTTTAATGTCTTGTAATACTGGTTGTTCTGCGCGAAATAATCTTCCTGCCCGACACTGAGCAGCCTGGCTTCCATCTTGTGGTAGCCCTCAGAGAAAGCCTTCTTCACTGTAAACCTGCCGCTTCCTTCTGAGCTTTTTGCCAGAACAATCTCACCGTCAACGCGCACCTCAAGAGTATATGCTATGCCTTTTCCAACATTGCTCACAGCAACCGTAAAAAATTCTTCAGAATCCTTTATGGCTTCCGATGGCCCGTCTATCCACACGGACACGTCGCTCTTGGCAGCTTCAAGGCCCAATGTGCTGACAGTCGCGTTCAGGGAAGATGCAAGCACCATTATATCGCCGAGAAGCTTGCCGTCATTGTTATTCCCGTCTGAAACGACAAGGAGGTTTTCGTCCTTTGCGAGGTAATTGAGCATCCCGTCGCCTATGGCGCTTTTCTCTCCAAAGGCTATGCTCCTGAGCTCGATAGGCACTTTTCCCTTGAGCTTTCCTGCAAGCTCCTCCGCAGGCCCGGCTTCAAACATGCTGAATGAGGTTGAATTGTCAGAGAGTATTGTGATTCTGGGGTTTCCCTGTATGGTTTTCTGCTCAAGTATGAAAGGCGAGGATATTGCAATCAGCAGAAAAAGCAAAATTCCAATTCTGGTTGCAAAAAATATCATGCGCTGCCTTTTCTTTGATGACTCATATGTGCGCTGCTCGGACTTGTCCATGAATTTTATGAAATTCCTGTTCATCACAAAATACAGGATTATCGCAATCGGGATTATGAGGAAAAGCGCATAGTAATACCTTAAGCAGAACTTTGAGATGCACGCGACTTTGCTGTAATCAGGAATGAGCACCATGCCTACAGGTCACCTCTTCTCTTTATGTATGCTATCTCAAGAAGCATGAGCAGCAGCACCGCTATAAGTATAGGCACTTCAAGGCTCAGGCTTTTCTGCCTCGCCTCTGTCTCAAGGGCCTTAGACACGGAGTCCGCATCTTCAAGCTCTTCCCTCAAATTTATATCCGATTCTTTTGCATCAATGAGGTTTGCTGCATAGCTCTTTCCTGCTATTTCATACACTCCTGCTTCATCAAATATCACTTTTGAAGTGACCGTGGAGCCTGAAGGTGTCTTCACACGCTGCTCCTCTATCGCGGCAATCTTGCCTGTCTTTATGTTGAAATCCTTTATATCCTCGGTTTCCGCAAGGAAATTTATTAGCGAGTTCCAAAACACAGGATATGAAGGCAGGCTTTTGAAATCGCTGTAGTCATCCATGATTCCATAATAGAATGATTGCCCCTTTTTCATGCCTTTTAGCGCCATTATGGGCGTATCTCCGACAGATGCAACCGTCAGTGCGCCCACTGCCGGCTCAGCATTGAAATATTTGCCCAATGTAGAAAAGCACGGCTCGCTCTCGAATTGCTTTGTTATCTGGTTTGTTATGCCTGTGCAGACTTTTCCTCCGCTGCCGGCCATGCCCTTAAATGAGGCAGCAGATGTGTCTTCCAGCTCAAACTTGTCAATATCTTCCTGGGCCGTAAGCACCAGCTTCCCGCCGTTTTCGGCAAAGCTCTTTATGTCCTTGAAAGTGCCCGGAAGGATGCCTTCCCTCTGGTTAACATTGTTTATCTGGTTCACGATTATTACATCCTGCTTGTAAGGCTCCACCTTGTTGCCTTCTGTGTTTATTGTAAGCACCGGAGGATTTACTACATTTAGCGCAATGTCCTTTGATGCCCTGAGCGCAGTCTCGATATTTGAGTTCTTTTTGTTTGTTATCAGCAGGACGCTGACCTGCTTCTTGAGAGGGGCGCTTATGTAGGCTGTGTCATCCGCCGGAAAATCATCCTTTGGCTCAATCTCAATCCTGCTTATTCCTGCTGGAGTGCCATCAAAGATGAAGCTTTCTATAGAATTTGGCAGTATCTTAATGCTCCCCGACTGCGCAAGGGCCTTGTCGCCCTGATACAATACAAGCTTCACTGTTTTTTCCTTCTTGTCAAAATTCTTGATGAATGCCTTGATGCTGTATTTCCTGACTTCCAGATTAACAATTCCGGCATTATCTGTATCTCCATTTATATCCACAAAACTCACAATCCTGTCGTCTGTTTCCACAGCGGTTTTAACGACAAGCAGATCCTTGAGGTCAACTCCCGCAAAGTCGCTTATCACAACAATCCTGCCGGGATTGTCCCCGAGCATGTCTTTTCCGAGAAGTATTGCATCACCGAGGTTTGTCGTTGTGTCCTTGGGCTTCAGCGAGTTGAGTATGTCCATTGCGACGTCCTGCTCCTCTTCCTCAAGCAGCACCAAAGGAACATTCTCTGCAAGTATTATGCTGTTCCTTCCGCTTAATGCAGATTTTGCCTCCTTTACAGCATCATTGAACCTCGCGCCGCTGTCCGCTTTCATGGATGCGCTCGCGTCGAGCACAATGACCGTGTTTTCCAGAGAGACATCATAATTGAGCTTTGTGAATGGCCTTGCAAGCGTCACTGCAAGCCCGATAAGGATTGCGAGCTGCAGAAAAAAAAGCAGGTTCATGAGGAACTTTTTCAGCATCGCGTACCTTTTCGAGTCCTTCTTGTCCCTTAGCAGAAACATTAAGGAAGGTATGATCCTGTCTTGGGGCCTCGGCCTTCGCATGTAGAGTATTATGAACGGGATTAGGCTCAGTAATGCCCAAAAGCCCAGGCTGCTTGCGAACTCCATCATTTCCTCCTCTTTTTCAGCATTTCTTCAATGCCTTTCTGGCTCATCAGCTCCTTTGTGCAGATGAGAAAATGGTCAACTTCATACCAGTAAAGTTCGCTTTCCGCCTCTATGCCCAGGCTTTCCCTTGCCTCGTAAGGCAGCGTTAATTGGCCCTGCTTCGTCAGCTTTGCCTTGCCTATGAATTTGACGTCCATTTATGGCCTCGTTAATAAATTTAATAATTATTTTAATTTTTTTATTAATGTTATTTAATGGATTTATAGTAAAGTTATTATTTTTAATATTTGTGTTTATAAATGTTGCGGTTTTTTGGAGGAGTCCTGTTATTGCGGATTTTTATCGGAATTTTTATATATTGGCTATGTGCAGGCTTATGATATATCCCAGTTTAAGGGGGGGTTTGCTAATGGCTAATACAAGACAAAAGATACTGGAATTTCTAAAAAAGGCAGATTGGCCTTCCACAACAGAAGATATAGCAGCAGAAGTGAAAGTATCTTGGAATACTGCACAAGTACATTTACTTAAAATGCTTCATGAAGGAATTGTTAAATATAAAAAAGTTGGAAGGCAGAATCAATTTTGGTTAGCCAAAGGTTATGAAAAATATTTTAAGGGGGAAAATAAAAAATGAAAAAGATTTTTTTCTTGATATTCATAATATTGATTATAATTACAACGCAAAATGTTTTAGCCGCATATAATGTAGAATATCATTGCCAGAACGATATTTGTATTGAAGGAGATACTGTAGAATTTGGAGTTACATTGACCTCTGATTCTTTTTATAGAGATGATATCACCATAGATAGTTTAGAATATACTCAGGTATCTATTAAAGATAAACAGTATGATATTGTAATAGCAAGAAAAGATGAATCCATTAAATTCAGTAGTTATGACACTAAAAAAACAACGCTCTCAGGGATAATTCCTCCACCAACTAAAGGACACGACCTTTATTTTGTTCCTTGCTTCTCAATAACAATGATATATCATTTTTATGGAAGTTATACCTATGACAGATATGATAAAACTGAGAGCTCTACTATCTGTGGTCAAGATACACTTACTATGAAAGTTTATCCCCTATCTGAAATTGAGTGTAGAAATACAGGTAACTGTAAAGAAGATGAGCATTGTCTTGATTTCAAATGTAAAAAGATCATATGTGAAGATAATCAAGGGTATGAAAACCACGAATGTAAAAATCTAAAATGTACTTTCTTTCAGAATGCAAAAAATCACCGTTGTGAAATGAACTATCTATTTGTCATAATCGGCAGTATAATTCTAATTATCTTTGGAATATTAATATTTTTCAAAATTAACAGGAGAAAAAGGCACAAAAAATGAAGAAACTTTATTTTGGGGTATTTTTTGTATTAGCAACTGTTCTAGTCGGGTGTCAACAACAGATAACTAATGATAATGTTCAAACTGATTTAAATATAGAACCGGAAATAATCAGTAAAACAGATACTCTAAAGGCATATTCATTAGATGTTAGATATGACTTGAATGGAAATGTTTTAAATTTGAACGGAAATAGTAATCTACCCGAAGGGAGTATAATCTCATTTTACATTGATAGAAGTCATCATAACATTGGAGATAATAAAATCCATGTTGGAGAATTAGGTTCATCGGACATTATTGTGAAGACTGGGAAATTTTCTGCCACTATCACATTAAGTGATACTAATTGGTTTAATAGAGTTAAATCATTAAATGATATTGAGAATGAAAAATTTGAATGGATATCCGATGATATTAATCTAAATGCAATTTTCACACCAATGAATCGTAATCAACCTGTAGATGTAATTAATGCTGTTGGCAAACGAGGAGAGCATCTTAAAGGTGAGTATGTTGAAGAAGATGACATACTTTCTCTCAATACATTGAGTAGATCATTTGAGATAAATTACCCTATGGATGACAACCTAATCAACAGTCTAGGATATCAAGTTAAAACATCTGAAGTACAGATTGAAGAGTCAAAATCTACTGATTCTTCGAGTAAAAATAATAGAAAAGTTACATTTTCTGCTGATAAATATCGAGACGGTTATCTTGCAATTATGCTATCAATGTTCGATGCAAGTGGAAATTGTGATTGGATTGTCGGAGATTTAAAATTGGATATAAAATCTAAAGATGGGAGACTAATAACCTCCAAAAACTTTGAGTCGGTTCAGAAGTCAAATTATATGTGTGCAAATTCTGATTTCACATCAGAGATATATATCGGTACAGATATTTCCAATGTTTATCAGGTGGATTACGTTTTTACAGCTAATGCAGAGTCTTATTCAGGTACTTTGACGTTATCGGGTTTTGCATAAGGTGCTAAAATGCCTCAAGAAACAATAATTAGAATTGAAGGGTTTGATAGACTAACTGAGATAGATCAAGATATATCTTTCGATAACTTTACTATACGTTTTGCTGAAAATAGCTGCATAATCTCATATCTCAACAATTATTTACTTCTTAACAACTACCAATTAGAATGGATTTTATCAATGCTTGAAATGTTCTTTCAATATCCTATAATCAATAATGTATTATTAATCAGAAGCAATTTTTCAATATCAGACTTTAATACACTTGTGCAGAATTTTTTATTCTTTAAAACTCGATATGATAATCCTGTTGTAAGAAATACTGATGATTATAACACCAAAATAATACCCTATCTTTATGCAATAGAGTGGCATCATAAAGCTCATAAAGTATTTGATATTTGGGCAACATTCTCATTCTTGTCTTTGCTAACTGCTCTCGATGCCTTGAATGGGAACAATGAAAGAACTGTAGGAAGAGACTTTAAAGCATTAATTAGAAAATATAATTCTGCTATTACACAAGCCCAAGCACAAAGGTTATATAAATTGTATAGATGTAAAATCGTCCATCAAGGTATTCAATTGCCCCATGATGTTACTCATAGAACTTTGGAAAGAAACGAGGATGGTGTTCCTCCAAGACAAGTAACTGAGATATTTGCAAATGAGAATGGAAGTATTCAAACAAGACAATCCCAAATGAATCAAAATATAGTTGGAGATATAACTTACAATTATTTATACAAGATTGTATCTAATTGTTTAATAGGATATTTAGCAGATTATGTTTCTGAAAATGGTGGTTTAACGTAAAATGGATTCAGATAAAGCATTAGTTGTATTTCAGAGCAAGAAAATCCGAAGAGTGTGGTTTAAGGATGAATGGCATTATTCTTTGGTGGATATAGTCCAAGCTTTAACTGATAGTGTTAATCCTACCGATTATCTGAAAAAACTGCGTAAAAGAGATGAAGAGCTTGGAAGCTACCTAGGGACAAATTGTCCCCATGTAGAAATGCTGACTGAAACAGGCAAAAA
>JAGVYR010000020.1 GCA_018303185.1 Candidatus Woesearchaeota archaeon
AATTTTGAACCGCTTTCCGGGATGCAAGGAAAACTTTGTTTTCCTGCACAGAAAAGCTTTGCTTTTCTTGTGCCGGAAACTTTGTTTCCGTGCAGAGCAACCCCTTGGCTTCTTTTGCTGGAAATCTAAAATGGGTTCACCTTTGGCTGCTAACCTACATTCGGGACAGAGTCGGCTAAAACAATAGATTTATTAATTATTTCTGCAAGAAAAAGGCTATGGACGTATTTGACGCAATAAGGACAAGAAGAAGTGTCAGAAAATACAAGGACAAGCAGATTCCGTGGGACAATGTCGTGACTATAATGCAGGCCGGCAAATATGCCCCTTCCGCGGGAAATCTGCAGAACTGGAAATTTATTGTTGTCAAGACTGAAGGGAAAAGGGCTTCTATAACAAAAGCCTGCCTGAATCAGGAATGGATGGCCACTGCGCCTGTATTCATTGTTGTAGTGGGCCAGCCAGAGGATGCGGAAAGGTATTACGGCGCAAGAGGAAGGAGGCTTTACACAATACAGGGCATTGCAGCCGCAATTGAAAACATGCTTTTGACAGCCCACTCTCTCGGCCTGGGAAGCTGCTGGGTGGGAGCTTTTGACGAGGATGAGCTTAGGCGCATTCTTTTGCTTCCAGAGCAGGCGGATGTCCACGCGGTCATAACTTTGGGATATGCAGATGAAAAGCCGGAAGTGCCCCCTAAGTACAGGATTGAGCATATGATGTTCTTCGAGAAATGGTGGGGAAGGGTTGAGAAGCCCAAGACCTTTCTCGGCTGGTGGTCAGTAAACAACGTAAGGATGGTGGATGAAGGAAAGAAGATGCTGAAGAAAGCGCACAAGAAGATTAAGGAGAAAGTCAGTGAGAAGATGGGGAAGAAGCAGTAGTTTTCTTATTATCTTTTAATATTTTTATTGATTTTTAAAATTCTTTGAATTTATCGATATTTCTATTGACGCTTTACATTTCCAAAAAAAAGAAAAAAAGGCCTTCATCATTAAAACATTGGGGGGTGGTTTTAAAAAATGAAGGCCCAGAAACAAAGCCTCACTAGGTGAGGCCCACCACAAAGACTAAAGGGGTGAACATCATTCTACGATTTCTATTCCGAGCTCTTCAGTTATCTGCTGTACTTCAGGCGAAACCTTCAGCGCGCTTGCCCTGCCTCCAAGCAGCCACGGGCTTGTCACTCCCGTTATAATGGTCATGACAGTTATCCTTCCCTGCAGGTCATCTTGGACCCTTGCTCCCCAGATCACGTTTGCATCCGGGTCAAGGCTTTCTGTTACCAGCTCTCCAACCCTGTTTATGTCATCAAGCGTCATGTCGGGGCCGCCGCATACGTGTATCAGCGCGCCTGTAGCTCCCTTGTAGCTTATGTCAAGCAAAGGGTTCTGCAGAGCGCCTCTTACAGCTTCCTCAACCTTGTTTGTTGTATCTGAAGCGCCAACTCCTATGGCAGCGACTCCTCCGTTCTTCATTATTGCCCTTACATCGGCATAATCCAGATTTACCAGTGAAGGGACTGCTATTGTCTCCACAATTCCCTTTATCATTGTCGCAATCAGCTCATTTGCAACGGCAAATGCCTGGTGTACCGGCAGATTCCCGGCTATCTTCACAAGCCTGTTGTTGTCAATGACTATGACCGTGTCAGTCACTTCCCTGAGCTGCCTCAGCCCGAATTCTGCTTTGTCCACTCTTGCCCTCTCTATCCTGAAAGGCATTGTGACAACTCCTATGACTATGGAATTTGTGTCTCTTGCCACTGATGCTATGATTGGCGCGCTTCCTGTGCCTGTTCCGCCGCCCATTCCTGCGCATACGAAAACCATGTCTGAGCCTTTCAGCGCCTCTTTTAACTCCTGAATGCTCTCTTTTGCCGCTTCAGCCCCCTTCTCAGGGAAGCCGCCGCATCCCAGGCCGCGTGTTACATCTTTCCCTATCAAAAACTTGCGGTCAGCATCTATCATGTTAAGATGCTGCTTGTCAGTATTGCATGCTAGGATTTCAGCCCCTTTGACGCCCTTGTTATAGAGCCATCCGACCATGTTATTGCCTGAGCCGCCGGAGCCAATGACTTTGATATTTGCAGATCCAACCAACCCTTCCCCTGACACCTTGTTAGCAGCTTCCTGCTTCAAGGCGCTTTCCACCAAAAAGTCCATACTTATTCACCCCTTCCTTTAGCCTTTAATATATATTTTTCAATATAAATACCCATTAATGCAAATATTTATATTGCATCTTTAATGTACTACCACCTAGAGAAATAGCTTATCTGTGCCAACGGATAGCTTATTTTAAGGTTTTAATGCCAATTAAACCTTAACTTTATACACAAACACCGTTTAAGCCGCTTTTTCGCCAAAAAAAGCTGCTAAATTGAGTTTTTCGCCAAAAAAACTCAAATTCGGGTTCTTTTTATTATCTATAACTGGTCTACGAGCATATATAAATATTTCTTAAATTTAAAATATAGTTTTAAGTATATTGGTTTAGGGGATGCTCTCTCTGAGACAAGGTCAACTTAAGGCCGCCTCATTGTTTTTTGCGAGGCAGGTTACCTGTTCTGGCTAAGGCAAGGAACGGCTTTTCAACAATAGAGGTTAAGGCGGGCCCGCCATTTGTTTTGGAGTGAGGCAATAAATCCAGGCCAAGCATGCGCCATTATTTTTGCGAGGCGGGTTACAAGTTCTGATTCAGTGGAATTGTTTTTCTTCAATAACCAAAACTCATCGGTTCAATAATAAAAAATATTCAAAAAACAACCGAGCAAAAGGCGCTTGGCCTGGCGAAAATATTCAGTGTTTCAATAAAAACAATAAAAAAACAATCAAACCCTCAGGCGGCCTTGCCTTAACCGGCTAAAAACCGCCGAGATTTGAACGCGAGCCTGCTCGAACTTTCTGCAAAGGCGAGCGTTCTCGCAGGCAGGTAAATGGCGCCTTAAGTTGACTGCATCTTCTCTGGTTCCAAAACCATTAAAAAACCCCTTCAATTACTATATATGGGAGGACTTTGCCGGGAGGTTAGCACTCTCCTGTTACTGTGAACGTGCTTCACGCAGGGTGAATCCGGAGAAGCGGCGCTTTTCCTGGCTGCCAGTCTTGTGCCGGACGCTGACGTTCTGTCCTGATGGATTGGCGCCTTAGGGAACCAGTTCAGGGCAGGAATGCAGCAGACTTAACCTTTGATGCCGGTGCTTTCAGGGTCGCGGAACCGAGAAAGGCATGAGATCAACTGTCTGTCAGGCAGGCTCTCATTTTCCGGGCGTCCTCCCGCTTCTAATCATTAGTTTTCCAATAACATTATTCCAATAACATTAAATTTGACAAAATAAAGCAATAAAAAATTAAAAACAAAAACCCATTGATAAAAAATGAACCTCATCTACAGCAGAGTATTCCTGAAGCACAAAACTTTGCAGCACCCGGAATGCCCCGAAAGGCTTCGGTATTTCGGCCAGCACCTTAAGGAAGCAAGGATTGAAAGCGGGGAAAAATACCTTAATTTGGTTTATTCTGAAGAGTATATCAAAAAAATAAAAAATGCTTCTGAAAACGAGTCTTATCTTGATGCGGACACTTATACAAACAGGTTCAGCTACGGGGCTGCCTGCTTCTCGGCCGGTGCAGCGGTAAAAGCGTCACAAGAATGCGGCTTTTCGCTTGGAAGGCCACCCGGGCACCACGCTACCGCTTCAAGGGCAATGGGCTTTTGCTTATTCAATAATATTGCGATAGCATCCAGAAAACTCGTAAACGAAGGGAAAAAAGTCCTGATAATTGACTTCGACGGCCATCATGGCAACGGGACGCAGGATATTTTTTATGGCACGGACAAGGTTTTGTATTTATCAGCGCATCAGTTCCCGGCCTACCCCGGAACAGGCTGGGTGGATGAAATCGGGATTAAGGATGGAAAAGGGTTTACAATGAACGTTCCAATGCCGCCTTATACGGGAGATGACTTATTTTTAAGCATTTTAAGTGAATATATTCCTGCTATAAAGGAACAATTTAAGCCTGATATTGTTGCCGTATCGGCGGGCTTTGATGCACATCATTCCGACCCATTGCTGCAGCTGAATCTGACAGCCGGCGCCTTTCATGGAATCGGAAAATTACTGTCTAAAAACTTCAATAATATCTTCGCGTGCCTTGAAGGCGGCTATAACCTCGATTTTCTTCATAAGAACATATTTTCATTTGTTAATGGAATCAATAATGCGGAAAATGAATTTATTGAGGAAAAAACAAAGACTGATGCAATAATAAAAAATGAATTCGAAGAAAGAATTGTGGAGTTAAGGAAAAGCCTTAAGCCCTATTGGAAATTCTAATCGACATAATCCAGCCAGCCGGAATACTTTGGATTGCGGCCCTGCACAATCTTCATAAGCTCTTCCCTCAGCTTTGAAGTTACCGGGCCCGGAGCACTCTCTATCTTATGGTCGTCAACTTCAGCTATGGGCACAACCTCTGACAAAGTTCCGCAGTAAAAAGCCTCATCAGCATGCCATAGCTCTTCAAGCTCAATCTCTTTCTCTTCAGTTATAAACCCTAGGTCTCTGGACAGCTTGAGCAATGATGCCCTTGTAACGCCTGGAAGAATGCTTTTGCTGTTTGAAGTGTAAACCTTTCTGTCCTTCACCATGAATATGTTCTGGCACGGCCCCTCAGACACTTTCCCGTTGGGATCAAGCATTATAGCCTCGTCATATCCCTTGGCGCGCGCCTCATGCATTGCCAGGACAGAGTTCGCATAGAAGCCTGAAAGCTTAGTCCCGTAGTAAAAAGCAGAGTCATTTATTTTTTTCAAAGAAGCTGTCTTTATCCTTATCGGCTTTTTCTCATAGGATGCGCACGGCAGCGCTATCAGGGCAAGGTTTGTCTTGACATTCTTCGGATAGACATCCAGGCTTCCAAAGCCATAGAAAGCTAAAGGCCTTATGTAAGCCTCTCCAAGCCTGTTTATTCTTATCAGCTCCTTTATTCCTTCCCTTACCTGCTCTTTTGAGAAGTCAAGCCGCATTCCCAGGGCTTTGGCGGATTCAAAGAATCTTTCAAGATGTTCCTTGAGCCTGAAAATTGCAGGCCCTCTCTCTGTTTTGTAGCTATGTATTCCTTCAAAGCATCCTGTCCCGTAGTGCAGCGCATGCGTAAGTATGCTTACATTGGCATCTTTCAGCTCCACAATGCTGCCGTCAATCCATACTTTTCCTTTCAGTTCCATCTTAAAAATAAGCCTGCATTATCGGCTTTTTTGCCTGCTTTATTGTAACCTTTTCTCCTGCTTTGAATTTATATTCCGTGCCCCACGAATCTGCTATAATTACCCCATGCCCGAATTCAAATTCGATTTCTATTTTTTCATTCCTGCTCAGGATTCCTTTTCTCAGCCTGCACTTCCCCGTAATCCTTCCGCAGTACTGCTCTCTTACAACATACTCGAACCTGTCAGATTCAATTGGCAAAGGCTTTCCCCCGGCGCTTTTCGCCCATGAATGGCTTCCGGCTGCAGTCGAAACCAGAATGCCGGTGCTCTTCTGCCTTTCTCTTATCCTTCCGACCTTAAGATAGTATCTTGCAGTAAGGTAAGGCTTTTCAGTCGCTACATAGAATTCATTTAAGGCCAGTTTGGGTATTTTTTTATTGCCTATGCGCGCTTCAAGCCTTTGCAGTTTTCTTGTTTTATTTTTTCCTAGCAGTATAGCCTTGAATTTTCTTTTGAAATCCTTTCTTGTTGCTGTAAGAAAAAAGCCCTCTTTGTGCATCGGGTCGGAATTTACGCCCAATATCGGGGTATTATCGAAGACATGGCTCGCAGCCTTCAGGAAAGTGCCGTCGCCGCCTATGGTGATTATCAAATCCTTGCTTTTTGTTATTTTGTCATTCAGATTGTCTCTGCTTATTAATACAAAACCAATATTGTTTTCCCTTAAAACACTTGAAACTTCCTTCAGGGTCAGATGCTGCTCTTTGGATGTTGGAGAGGTGTAGGCTATGAGTATGTTTTGAGGTTTCATGGTTCAGGAAAATTTTTCAGGTTTAATAAATCTAACGCAATCTGTTTAGGAAGATTTATAAGTAATTTACCATTGCTAAATAGTAAAATGAAAAATGTAATCCTAGACTGCGATCCCGGTGTGGACGATGCGCTGGCAATACTCTTAGCTCTAAATTCTGATAATGTTGGAATTGAAGGAATAACAACGGTCCACGGCAACACAACTCTGGATCAAACTACCAAAAACGCCTTAAGAGTGCTGGATTATTTTGGGCGCTTGGACATTCCTGTTGCGGCAGGGGCTTCTAATCCACTTTTATGCGAAGTGCATAATGCAGAAAATGTTCATGGAAAAGATGGGCTTGGTGATGTGTCAAATATAGTGCCTTATTCAACAAGGAGGGAAATTGAGACACCTGCACATCAATATATTATCGACAGAGTATCTTCAGGAGCAGTAAAGACTATTGTTGCTACAGGCGCATTGACCAATATAGCTTTAGCTTTTGACAACAATCCTGAAGTTATGAATACACTTGACGAGCTTGTCATAATGGGCGGAGCTTTCAGGCATCCTGGAAATGTAAGTCCGGTTGCAGAGGCCAACTTCTATGCGGACCCGGAAGCCGCTGATTATGTTTTGGCACAGGATGTAAAAAAGATAATAATTCCATTGGACGTCACACATCAGGTCATTTTAACACCAGAATTGGTAAAGTCTATTCCAGATAACAGAAGTGGAATTTTTGTTAAATCAATAGTCAAACGATATCAAAATTTTTATATGAACGTTTGGGCGCTTAAAGGAAATCCATTGCACGACCCATCAGCAATTGGATATGTGATAAATCCAGATTTTCTGGCATTGGAGCAATTTCAGGCTAATGTTGAAACATTGGGAAAACATACAAGAGGCATGATGATTGTTGAGCAGAGGGCGGGTCTTGCGGGAATCAATGCAAAGCCAAACGCATACATAGCTACCGCAGTTAAGGCAAAAGAATTTATGGATTATTTTATAAGTTCTGTCTCAAAAGCCTGAATCTATTTGTATCTGCTATTGAGCACCCGGTTAGCTTTTTGATGTGTGATGAAAAATATGTCCCATGCTATGCCCTTTATGGCAGGTGAACAAATCGCTTGGGAAAATGATTTGCCCTGAGCCAGCTGTTCCCACGCATGAGGAAGATGCTTCATATAGAACTCTACTTTTGCACCAATACGATCCCGAGATATAAAATAAATCTCTGGTATCCTCTCATTACCAAGCATTCTAAACTGGCACATAGGGCAGGGCTCTAAAGATGTAAAAAGTCTTAATGGCTTTTTATACCCCTCGGCGTAGACTCTCTCAAACTCATCAAGTGCGTTCTTTCTGCATGACCGCCAGTGTCAACGCGCGGATAGACACTTGTATTCTGCGCCTTAACAATCCTATTTCCATCTACATCCACTATAATTGCACTAACTCCAAAGTTTCCTCTTTTTGCCGCTTCAATAGCTTCTTCTATTACATCAAAAGCCAGAAGATCATGCTGCATTTCTGGGCCTATGTCTCTTACATAGCTTCTGAATTCTGCCTCAATGCTTGCAATTTTGCCTTCTATGTTGTTTATCATTGATTATTTCCCTATAATCTTAGGTATTTCTTTTATGAACTGCGATGCGGCCCTGTTTACTATATCCTCATCTGCCCCCCTTGAATAAACGAGGAAATAGTTATGTGCTTTAGGCTGGCAATATATCTGCATTATGCTGGTCGCTATACCGCCGCGCTCCCTTGAAATCTGGGGGATGGTTTTCAGTGGTAGTGGTCGCCTGCTTGACACACCTCCGACCGGTATAACCAGCAAATCATCTTCCAAATCGCTTATCCACTCTTCCTCTGCCCTGTAAATGTAAGGCATCCTTACAAGTATCTGATGCTCCTTTATACCTGGCGATTTTTTGTATGCTCTTTCGTATATATTCCTTCTTATTACGTCGACAGGAAATTCTGATGGATAGTTCTTCTTTGCCCAGTCAATAAACGCATAAACAGTATTCAACATGGCATAATCTCTTGTAATCTCGAATTTTTTTTGTGTAAGGTTTCTTTTGCCCCCAGCATCTTCTGTTTTTTCCGCTTTTATCGAAAATGCCTCAGAAAATGTTACAGCGCCCTTCATGACATCCATGAGGAGAAGATGCTCCTGCACTTCTGCTCCCCCATGCGCTTTAAGCAGGTTTATCAGGTCATCATCATTAAGAAAATATAATTCAATCTCATTCCGCTTGAATGCTCCGTATGTCCTGCTGACTGCATCTATGAGCATTGCTTCATAAACGAGGAAATCCTTCTTTGTGTACATCTCCTGGAACATTCTCTTCCTGATTCTGACGCATTTTTTCAGTGATGGGAGGCTCTCCTCCCTTATTGCAAGGGCCATGCAGTTGCTTGGGTACTCTACAACCTTTAAAGCTCCGAAGAGCCTGTCGAAGTCAAAGCTGAATTTTGGATCCCTTGCAAGAAAGGAATCTCTCTCCATATTATCGACCTTGTCAACATCAAACAATGCACCATTCATCAGCTGTCGGTATATTCTGTTCTCCCTTGCTAAATGGCCATACCCCAGTTTAGCTGCAATTTTATCAGACAAGACCTGAACAACAAGGGACCTCTCAATCCCGTGGCGAGCAAGTATATCTGGGACTGATTTTAGATTAGTGAGCATTGGCTGCAGTGACATCCAAGCCTCAACAGACGCAATATAGCCGCTGCCACTGTTAGGATTTCCTGGGAAAAATACCCGTGGATGCTCGGTACGATACCACATATAATCAAGTTTTCCTTCTACAATCAATGCAGATATGTCATCATGCACAAGCCCTTCATGAAAATGCACAAGCCCTTCAAGCGTATGGGAAAATGGAAGATGCCCCAAATCATGCGTTGCGGTCATTGCAAGAAGGTTTTTAATTTGAGGCACTTCAATAACAGCCCTGCTCTGATGTGAGTTAAGGGCATCTATCAATTCTGACATCCTTCTTGATGTTCCAAAAAGATGGTCCAGTCTGGTGTGCGTATTCAGGGGGTGTGTATGAAAATTAAAGCCTGAGATAAGAATTTCTGCAGTTCTTCTCGCAGCAGGCGTACTCAATAAATCTCTGACTAACGGGTCATGCACTGTCTGGCCTATTCCATCATAGGTAGCATCTCCGTTTCTGTCCGGCTTAACTTTTGGCATGATTATACAGAAGTTTAAATGTATTTTTAAATTTAACCATTATTTAGTAGTTAAATTACTCTCCACAAACCCAATCATCCTGACTAAAGCCTCGTTCACAGGCGCTTCAATCCCGTGCTTCTTCGCCAGCTCGACAACCTTTCCGTTCAGAAAGGAGATTTCAGTCTTTCTCTTCATCAGAATGTCCTGGTGCATAGATGAAATGTTAGCGGCAGAATCCATTATTACTTTCATGACCCATTTGTAAGTTTCTTCAGCATCCAGCCTTATCCCATCCTTTGCCGCAACCTTGACGCATTCCTCAACAACTGACCTTACAAGTTCCGGGCATCTCTCCAGTTCCCCGTTTCTCACGCGGAATATTGCGGTAAGAGGGTTTAATGCGCAGTTCACAATCAGCTTTTTCCATATCTTCTCTTTTATCTTTGGATCTGACTCCGTCGGTATTCCTGAATCTGAGAATTCCTTTGCCAGCTTTTCTGAAGCATCAGATTCTTCCAGAAAAATATTGCCTACATTGCTGCAGCTTATCTTTCCAGCCTCAAGGAAAGTTGTGCCTGCGGTTGTTATGGCCCTTATCACTCTGCAGCCGACAAGCTTTTTTACAATGTCCTCGTTGCCCAATCCGTTCTGCAGGCATATTACCACATTCAATTTTTTCAATTTATTTTTTATGGAATTTATTGCCTCTTCGCTGGAACCGACCTTTGTTGATAAGACTATTATTTCATCGCCATTCAGCTCTTTTATCTCTTCAGCAGCCTTGACCCTGAAAGTTTCATTGATGCAGCCTTCTATTTTCAGCCCGTTTTTGCTGATGGCATCGGCATGCGGCTTCTTCCCGACCAAAAGAACGTCATTCTTTTTGCTCAGCAAAGCCCCCACCAAGCTTCCAATCCCGCCAGCTCCCAGTATTATTATTTTCATTTTTGTTCCGGATTAATCATAATAATCGCATCTTTTGCCTAAAATCAAAAAACTTTAGTCAGTTAGGCGCCGCCAATGCGCGGCGCATAAATGCGGCCCAACATTGGGGCCGCCTAGATAACCAAGCTTTTTTCTTTTACGCTTTGAAAATTTCTATTCTAGCCTTCATTCCAGATAAATAGCCGCTTTTCCCGGCTTTGCCTTCTTTGCCTTACCATGGGGGTCATAGATATCTTTGTCATTGATTGCAAACACATTGAATTCAAATCCAAGCTCTTTCTCAAAGTAATCCTTATTCTCTGAAAAAACCGCTTTTTCAGGCGGAATGGCGTAAAGGTAGGCTTTCTTAGGAGCTTCCTTGACCAATTTCAGAATGTTCCTTATGTCAGCTATTGTGCTGTCAACCATCTGCTCCGCTTTCTCTATCTTTTCATCTATCTTTGACTCATTGAAAGCGGGCCATTTCGCTATTGAAATGAATCCTTTATTCCTTGCCTTTTCCCAAAGCTCCTCGCACACATGCGGCGCAAAAGGAGACAGCAGCAGAAGCAAAGAGTTAAAAGCATCTTTTGGGATAGATTCACATTTCCCTAAATAATCAACAAGCCCGTACAAGTCAACTATCGCCTTGTTGAAGTCATAGTTTTCTATTTTTTCTGTGACGGATTTTATTGTTCTATGGATTTTATTGTCAATTTTTTGATTGCTGTCGGTATCTTTTACTTTTTCAAAAAGCGAATAAGCTCTGCATATGAACTTGTAAGAGCCGACAACCCCCTGGTCGCTCCAGTCCAATTCTTTTTCAGGAGAGGCCGCAAACAGAATAAAGAGCTTTGCAGTGTCCGGCCCGTACTTGTCCATTATAACATTAGGGTCAACCACATTGCCGAGGCTTTTTGACATCTTTGCCCCGTCTTTTATCACCATTCCCTGGCACAATAATCTTGAGAAAGGCTCAGAAGCGCTGTGCAATCCTAAATCTCTCAAAGCCTTTGTAAAGAAGCGCGCATAAAGCAGATGCAGCACGGCGTGCTCTATCCCACCGATGTACTGGTTGACATTCATCCAATAGTCAACTTTATCCTTGGCAAAAGGCAGATTCTCTTCCTTAGGGCTGCAATATCTTAGGAAATACCAGCTGCTGTCCACGAAAGTGTCCATCGTGTCTGTTTCCCTTCTCCCATTTCCATGGCATTTCGGGCATTTTGCATTTACAAATTCAGGAGACGTCTCAAGAGGATTGCCTTCCCCTGTAAAAGAAACATTCTTCGGCAGCCTTACAGGCAGGTCTTCGTAAGGGACAGAAACCATGCCGCATTTGTCGCAGTAAATTGCCGGGATGGGCGTGCCCCAGTACCTTTGCCTTGAGATGAGCCAGTCCCTTAGCTTATATTGGACAGCCTTCCTTCCATGGCCGCTTTTTTCCATCCAGTTTATTATCTTTGGAATTGCCTCTCTGTTGTTCATGCCTGAAAACTGCCCCGAATCAAACAGAATGCCGTCATCAGTAAAAGCTCTTTCCGCCTTGTCAGGGCTGGACTTTTTGCCGTCGGGAGAAATCACAAATTTCAGCGGAATATCATATTTTCTTGCAAACTCGAAATCCCTCTGGTCATGGGCATCTGCCATTACAATCCCTGTGCCGTACTCCGCCAAAACGAAGTTTGCCATGTAAACCGGTATTCGCTCTCCGTTCACAGGATTTATGGCATATCTCCCAAGGAAGCATCCTATCTTGTCCTTTCCTTCCGGGGAAGTTCTTTCGGCAATAGTCTGCTTTTTTATTTTCTTTATTGTACCCATTGCCTCATTTTCATATTCAGTCCCTCTGGCCAGTTCCAAGGCTATCGGGTTCTCGGGCGATATGACTATGAAAGTTACGCTGTAGATGGTGTCCGGCCTTGTCGTGAATGCCGGCAAAATCTTATCTGAGCCCTCGAGCCTGAAGAAGATTTCAATGCCGCGGCTTTTCCCTATCCAGTTCCGCTGCATTATCTTGACTTTTTCCGGCCAGTCATTCAGCTTTTCGATGTCATTGAGCAGCTCCTCTGCATATTCGGTGATGCGGAAAAACCACTGTTCAAGGTTCTTTTCAGTCACGTCGCTGCTGCATCTCCAGCACTTTCCGTCCTGAACCTGCTCATTTGCCAATACAGTGCCGCATGAAGGGCACCAATTAACTAAAGCTTCCTTCTTGTAGGCAAGCCCTTTCTCAAGAAACTTGAGGAAAATCCACTGGTTCCACCTGTAGTAGTCTTCTGTAAGGCTCTGCACCTGCCTGTCCCAGTCATAGCTTAGGCCCATGCGCTGCTGCTGCTTCTTTATCGACCTTATATTGTCCCAAGTCCATTTTTCAGGGTCAATCTTGCTTTTTATTGCTGCATTTTCAGCAGGAAGCCCGAAGGCATCATACCCCATAGGATACAACACATTGAAGCCCTGCATCCTCCTGAAACGGGCAATGCAGTCTCCTATGGAGTAATTCCTTAAATGGCCCATATGAAGCGAGGCAGAAGGGTAAGGGTACATCTCAAGGCAGTAGAACTTCTTTTTGGAAGGGTCTTCTTTTACCTTGAATATCTTCGCCTCTTCCCATTTCTTCTGCCATTTTTCCGCAATCTGGTTAAAATCGTCCATAGCTTCATGAAACGGTTATGGTTTTAAAAGGTTTTTCATAATTATTTATGCGCCTTTTTCAAAAAAGCAACCTTTATAAACGAAAAACCATTTCTAAAGCTTAGTTGAGGGGTAGATCGGTTGTGAAAAGCGAGCGAACAAAAGTTCGCAAATCCCGGCTTGTCTGCACTGGAGACAGAAGATGATTCTTTTCGTTTCCAAATATAAACTAAAGGTGAGACTATGGCAAGAAGGTATTCAGGAAAGAGGGGAAAGGCCGGCTCAAAGAAGCCGCTAAAAAAGACTATTCCGTCATGGATGAGGTACAGCTCAAATGAAGTCGAGATGCTCATCAAGAAGATGGCAAAAGACGGCAAAACAGCTTCAGAAATAGGAATGATGCTGAGGGACAAGTACGGCATTCCCGATGTCAATGCTATATGCAGGAAAAGCATAACATCAATACTTGAGGAAGCGAAGCTCCTTCCGGAGCTGCCAGAGGACCTTATGGCAATGATAAGGAAGGCAGTCACTGTAAGGAAGCACCTTGAAGCCAATAAGCACGACATGACGGCAAGAAGGGGCATTGAGCTTGCAGAGTCAAAGGTCAAGAGGCTTGTCAAGTATTACAAGAAGACAGGAAAATTGGCTTCAGGCTGGAAGTACGACCCGGAAAAGGCAGGATTCTTCATGAAGTGATTTCATGATATTTTGATTTCTTTTTCTCTTTTTTCTGTCATTTCTCTTATCTTTTCAACAACCTTATTTATAGTCTCATCGGGAGTGGAAGCGCCTGCGGCAACCCCTGCATGCTCTTTCTCTTCAAACCATTCGCCCTTTAATTGGGTTTCATCCTGCACATAATGCGTCTCAACTCCGATTTCCTCGCATTTGTGCGCCAGCTCTTTTGCATTTGAGGAATTCTTCCCTCCGACAACAATCATTATGTCCGCCAGCCTTGCCAGCTCCTGCGTCCCAAGCTGCCTCTGCTTTGTGGGGTTGCAGATAGTGTCAACAAAACCGTATTTCTTCCCGAGATCGTTCATGCTCAGGTGAATCCCCTCAAATTTTTCTTTGCCAAGAAGGGCATTAATGCTTTCAATCAGCTTCTTGTACCCGTCAACTGACATTGTTGTTTGGGATATTATGGCAACTTTCCCAAAATTGTTTTTTTTGATGTATTCAACGACTTTCCCGGCGTATTCCGGCTTTTCCGCTATGAAAGTGTCCTTGCCCCTGATGTAGAAGCTCGTGCCTATGGATTCCGGATGGTCATGCTTGCCGAATATTATCACTTCATATCCCGCAGCCTTCAGCTTTTTTGCAACATTGTGCACCAGAGTCACGAGAGGGCACGTCGCATCGTTCAGATTTTTTCCGGTTATAGACTTTTTCTCAAGACTCACGTATGTGGTGCCGGGCTCGCCATGCGCCCTTAATACAGCAACAGCATTATCCGGGATATTTTCAATTTTGTCCTCAAAAATAATGCCTTTGCCCTTCAGCTTATTGACCACAGCCTCGTTATGGACAAGCTGCCCGTAGACATAAGTGGGCTTATCATTTTTGCCTGCTACTTCTTCAGCTATCTGTATCGCCCTCCTTACCCCGAAGCAGAATCCCGAATTCCTTGCTACTGAGATTTTCATCATATTCTGAGTTTTTTCCTTTTTTATAATGTTTTTGTGAGGAAAATTGTTTTGTGTTTTCTCTTGAGGCTTTTGTAAGCCGATGAAGCTGCTTTTTTATCCTTAAATATCCCGAAAACCGCAGAGCCTGAGCCGGTAAGCATGGAATTAAGGGCGCCGCTTTTCACAAGGTCGCTTTTTATTTTTTTTATTATAGGGGATTTTCTCTCTATTATTGGCTCAAAATCATTGTGCATGTTTTCTGATATTTTTTTTATATTTCCGGATTTTAATGCCTTGATTAGGTTATATTGCTTTTTCTTTTGATTGGAGTTTTTTCCTTTTTTATTGCATTTGTCAAGCTTATTATACGCCCAATTTGTCGAAATGCCGGTTTTAGGCTTTATTACCAAAAGGTTAAGCTTTGCTTTTGATTTAATTTTTTTTACTTTCTCTCCGATTCCGGAAACAATGCAGGCGCCGCCTTCTATAAAAAAAGGAACATCAGAGCCTATTTCCGAGGCGATTTTTTTCATCTTATTTTTGTTCAGCCCTAAATTGAATAATCTGTTGAGCTCTATGATTGCTACAGCAGCATTTCCAGAGCCGCCGCCAAGCCCTGCGCCAATGGGAATTTTCTTGATTATTTTTATTTCAATGCCACTTTTTATATTGAACTTTTTTTTAATGAGCGCCGCTGCTTTATATGCGGTATTCTCCCTGTTGTTTATCTCTGGGACATCGGATTTAATTATTATTTCATTGTTGATTATTTTTTTCATATTCAAAATATCAGAAACATTTATTTCAGAGAAAACTGAGCTTATTTTGTGATATCCGTTTGGAAGCCTTTTTCCTATTGACAGGAACAGGTTTATTTTTGAAGACGATTTTATTGTTATGTTGTTCATTCTTCATAGCAGGTATGGTTATTATTTAATATTATCCTTAAAGCCTAGTTCTTTTAGTCTTCCTACTGTTTTCTCCAAACTTTCAACATCGTGCACAGCAAGTATCTCCTGGGAATTTCCTCTGAAAAAACTCTTCAACACAGGCTTGGCTCCAAATTCTATTAAAACATCCGCTCTAAACGCTTCTATTAACTCGACGCTTTCTCTCCACCTAACTGGTTTTGTCAAGCTATCATAAAATTCTTGAAGAAATTCGTCGGGCGTATGTATAACATTTGCAGTAGTATTTGCTATGAGCCCAGTCCATGGCGCTACGAACGGGTTTGTTGGAATCAATTCTTTTAGCCTAACTACAACTTCCGACAATAAAGGAGTATGGCTTGGTACATCAATAGGAAGTTTGACGGCTTTAACATAGTCCCCCTCTTTTTTCTTTAAATCTTTCATAAATCTACCCAAATCTTCATCATACCCTCCAAATGTCAATTGATGCCGGGAATTTTCACATGCAAGATGCACATTACACGCAACTAAATACTCACTTAATCTTTGACTCAGTGGGATGTCAGAATAAGATTTGGATTTAACAGCAACTAGCCCAGCCCCTTTCTTAATGGATTCTTTGACGAGTTTGGATCTTTTTTTAACTATCTCTACCCCCTGTTCAAATGAAAGGCTTCCAGCAGCAATCATAGCTGTGGATTGCCCCAGACTATGCCCGGCCATAATATTGACCAAACCATTGGAAAATGGAACATCTAGGCTTTCCTGTAGTGATATGAATTGAGAATATCCAACAGTAACCAGTGCTGGTTGCAGTCTGGAAATATCAACCCCCTTGCAATATGCGTTTTCAAAGCATATTCTTTTGATATCCAGTCGGGTAATATCGCTGGCCTGCTCAAAAATAGTCTTAACTGCCACGGACCTGTCATAAAAGCCTTTTCCCATGCCAGTTTTCTGTGTTCCATACCCTGAAAAAATCATAGCAACATTTTTCATAAGCGACCTAATCTCAACATATATATATAAACTTTACTATCTTAAAGTAACTACAACAAAGCACTGCATCCCCTTTCCCTTCCCGAACTCAGAAAGCTCCTCTCCGGAAGTTGCAGCTATCCCGATGTTTTCTTTTTTCATTTTCAGCAGCTTTTCCAGAGACTCTTTTATCTTCTCCGCATGTGCATCCATCTTCGGCGCCTTGCCTTCCAGCATGGCTGCAACATTGCCAATCCTGTATCCCCTTTCTTCCATCTTTTCAAGTATGAATTTCAGGTATTCTTTGCTGTCCTTTATACCGCTCCGGCACATACTGTCAGAATAAAAACCCAAAGATTTCATGCCGATTGCAGTGCTTATTGCGTTGAAAAGGGAATGAAGCAGCACATCACCGTCAGAATTCGCCTCAAACCCGCCTTTTTCAGAGATTTTCACCCCTCCGATTACCAAAGGCTTGTTCTTTGTGAATTTGTGTGAATCCTGCCCGAACCCTATCCTAGCTGCATTTGTAAGCTTGTTGGCGTAAGCAAGGTCATACGGCTCTGTTATCTTGAAATTCTGCCTTGGGCAGAAAACAGCTTTCACGGTGCCCCCAATCCTCTCTACAAGTGAGACGTCGTCAGTGCCGTAGAAACTGTCTCTGTATGCAATCTCAAAGGCTTTTTTTGCAAGGAAATATCTCATGCCTTGCGGAGTCTGGGCCTGCCATACGTTATGCTTTCCGACGGTCTGCTTCACGAACCCGCCTTCCACGACTTTTATGGTGTCCTTTGCAGGGAAAGCAGCGACAGCGGCACCGTATTTTCTGGTTGCCCCGATTACTTCATTGATTGTGGCGGCATCAACAAAAGGGTTTGCCGCGTTGTGAATAAGGATAATATCGTCATCCTTTGCATTCTTTACAGCTTTAATTCCGTTATATACAGAATCCTGCCGTTCCTTTCCGCCTTCAACAACCTTTTTCAGTTTTTTTATATTATTGGATTTTATTATCGCTTCAAACCTTTTTTTGTCGTCAGGCGCCGAGACAAGTATTATTTCATCAACTGCCCCACATTCCTGGAAAGTTCTTAAAGTGTGCAGGATTATTGGCTCTCTGCTGAGCAGCATGAGAAGCTTGTTCGTCCTGCTCCTCATTCTTTTTCCCTTTCCGCCTGCAACGATGATTGCTATGTTCATTTTATGTATTGTTTTTTGAATTGGTTTATTGTTTTTAATCCTTGGTTATTCTCAATGCTTTTATTTTAAGATTTGTTTTCATTGTTTTTTTATTTATTGAAATCAAAAATCTTTCGCCTCTATTGCCCTGACCGAATTCTCCCTCGCCTTTTTATCAGCTTCCAGTATCTCATAGATATCAGGATTTTTTATGGCTTTGTGCGAATCCATCTGCTTTTTGATTATCTTTGCAACGTCTAAAAACCCAATCTTCCCGTCAAGAAATGCGTAGACAGCGACTTCATTCGCAGCGTTTAAGACTGCTGGCATCGTGCCTCCAGCCTTTCCTGCTTCAAAAGCGTATTTCAGGCAGGGAAATTTTTCAAAGTCGGGCTCTCCAAAATCCAGTTTCTTGATCTGCGCAAGGTCGAGCCTTTTTCCCGCAAGGGAAAGCCTCTTGGGATATGTAAGCGCGTATTGTATCGGGATTTTCATGTCAGGAAGGCCGAGCTGCGCCATTGTGGAGCCGTCCCTGAATTCAACTAAAGAATGGATTATGCTCTGCGGGTGCACGGCAACCTTTATTTTTTCATAAGGCATGCTGTAAAGCCAGTGCGCCTCAATGATTTCAAAGCCCTTGTTCATCATGGTTGCAGAGTCGATTGTTATCTTATTGCCCATGCTCCATGTGGGGTGTTTTAGCGCATCTTTCACAGAGACTTTCGCCATCTGCTCTTTTGTAAAATCCCTGAACGGCCCTCCTGAGGCAGTGATAGTTATTTTCTCAACATTTCTGATATCTTCCCCATTTAAGCACTGAAAAATGGCAGAATGCTCAGAATCTATCGGCATCAGAGTGACTTTATTTTTTTTGACTTCACCCATCACGGCAGAGCCTGCCGTAACCAAAGTTTCCTTGTTAGCCAAGGCAATGCTTTTTTTGTTTTTAATGGCTTCAATAGTCGGCAATACTCCAATGCTCCCGACTAAGGAATTAACAACAGTATCGGCTTCATTTAACCTGGCTATTTTTGTTATTCCCTGAATCCCTGAAAAAACTTCAGCATTTACCTCGGGCTTCAGTTCATCAGCCTTTTCTTCATCCATGACAGCAACTGCTTTAGGCTTAAATTCAAGAATCTGCTTTTTCAATAATTCAATATTCCTGTTTGTAGTCAATCCCGCAATCCTGAACTCGGACGGATTTGCCCTGATAATATCCAGAGCCTGCGTCCCTATGGAGCCGGTGCTGCCGAGTATGCTTAAAGTCTTCATTCCACACCCCGACTGAGAATTAGTTATGTTATTTATAAAAGTTGCCTAATTGCTGTTCTCAATTTCATCAATCTCCTTCAGCAGAGTCTCTACAATCTTGCCCTGTTCCAGCTT
>JAGVYR010000021.1 GCA_018303185.1 Candidatus Woesearchaeota archaeon
ATTGACTGCGGAGCTGGGCGCTACAAGGCTCGTGGCGAGGGTTCCCCATGCAATGCTCCATGAAGTGCGGTTTGTGGTTTTGGTATTGTTGTTATCGATGCATGTGGCCGTTACATTAAATCTTCCTGAATCCCTTATCCTGATGTCGTTCAGATTGTATAAGAACGTATCGGTGCTGTTGAAGGTTGCATTTGCCTTGAAAAAGAGCTTTCCGTCCTCAACATTTGTAAAATTAAAAGTGGCATTAAGGATAAATCCGTCAGGGTCTGTGCAATTAACCCTTACAGCTGTAAAATTGTCATTAAAAGCGAGGCTGGCGCAGCTTCCCCATGTTGTGCCATCTTCCTGGCACTGCAGGCCGTAAGTGATCGGAGGCAAAGTCCCGAGGATAAGCACAGTGGAGGAATTTTTCTGGCTTCCTCTTGTGGCATGGTCGAAAGGAATGACGCCGCATTTCCAGAGCTCTCCGTCGCTTGTGTTGTCCGATCCAAGAGTATGGCTGTAAAATTCACCATTAGGCACCGGCAGGATGATAGAATAATTGAGCATTCCACCATTATACCATGTGATGTTTGCAGTTAGGCTTGTATCAGAATAAGTATCGCTTACATTAAAAGTGCATGTAAGGTCATTGGAAGTAGCGGGAATGGCGGGAGAGATTGAAACAGAAATTACCCTTGGCGCAGTGTTGTTTATTATCGTAAGATTGACAAACGAAGTGTTAGTGTCAGCCACATTTGAGGAATAATTGGTAGATTTGTATGTCACAAAAAACTCGTATGTGAAATCTATGTCCCCGGTAGAATTTACAATCCATGTTGTATTGCAGGACTGCCCTGAAATCATGTTAGCAAGGCATGACCTGTTCAAATGAATCATCGGGTTTGCGCTTATGGTATAGAACGGCCTTCCTGAGCCTTCAGGAATCACTCCCTTTGGCGGCAAGAATGAAGACAGTGATGCAGAGCCGGAAACAGACAACTGGCCTGAGCTCATGTTCTGGAATGCCGCGATGTAATTAAGACCGCCTGAATAATAGCTTACATCAATCCTAAAATCCCCGCTTGAATTTGCAGTTCCCTTGAAAGTGCTCTGGCTGCTCCCGTAAATGACCCACACCTCTATAATGGAGCTGGCATTTGCCTTTCCTATCACTTGGCTTGAAGTGACTGAAGTGATTGCGGGCCCTGTAAAGTTGCTTGCCGACACGCCAGTGCCAAAATCTGAAGAGCGCAGCCCGTCAATCCTTGCCCTTCCTAAGCCGCCGTCTCCTGCGGCATCGCCTCCTGCACCTCCGCTTGTGTCAAGGGAGCCGGTAACCGTTACATTGCCTGACTGCAGTATGATTGCTCCTCCTGAGCCTCCGCCGCCTGCTCCTCCAAGCGCATCTCCGGTTGGAGCGTCATTCCCGCCCTCTCCGCCAATTGACGAAATCGAATTTGAAACGAGTATGTACTCATTTGAGTAAACAAGTATTGCTCCTCCGCCTCCGCCTCCGCCTCCGCCTCCGTCATCGCCGTTGTTGTCTTCAATACTTCCTCCGCCTCCGCCGCCTGAGCCTCCTGCTATCGGTATAAGCTGAACATTTCCGTGTGCAGCTCCTCCCGTGGCTTCAGCATCTCCTCCCGCGGTTGCAAACCCTCCTCCTCCGCCTTCCTGGTTGTTTACATTTGCCTGCGCGCCTCCGCCGCCTCCAAACTGGCCCGCCCCGTTTGCTGTTACTGTTCCGCCTGTTCCGCTAGTTCCGAAGAATGATCCTGTTCCTCCTCCTCCGCCAGCGCCTTCCTGGTTGTTTCCCCGGCCGCCGGTTCCTCCTGTTAAGTTTGCGTTGATCGCAGAGCCCCCTATCCCTCCGTTGCTTGCAGTGCTTGTGTTTCCGGCGCTTCCTGTTCCTGAACCTCCATCTCCTGAAGTGCTGCCTCCATCATCAGAGCCGCCGCCTCCGCCGCCGGTAAATCCGCTGCCTCCAATAGCTCCGCTGTTGGCATCAGAGCCGCCGCCTCCGCCGCCTGCTCCTCCCGGGCCTCCTGCCCCGCCGGCACCGCCGACATCTGTAGTGTCTGATGCTGCGCTTCCGGCAGTTCCGGAAACATTTAGGGTTCCCGCTATGCTTACAGGCCCGTCAACTAATATGATTGCAGGAAGATAGCCTTGGTTGCCCGGTGTTGTGGAATCGCGGTCAGTTGTGTCTACGGTCACTGTGAGGCCTGAGGGTATGATAAGTGAGTCCAAAACTATTGTCCCTCCAGCAGTCCTCGTCCCGTCTGTGCCGTCGCCTATTACTGCGCTGCCTGACTGGCCCGTAAAGTTTCCTGAGCCTTCTGCCGGTGTTATTACCCTGAAAGTATGCCCTATAAGGGTGCCTGCTATGCTTATTCCCACAACCTGGTCTGGAGCATCAGAAGATATAAAGAACGGAACCGACATCACTCTTCCATTATTCACAACAACTGTGCCGCTTGTGCTGTATATTCTCTTTGGGCCGACAGTTATATCAGAAGTATTCACAGTAATTGTATCTGAAGCGTCAAAATCATCCCCGACAAACTGCACGACAACATTCATTCCCGGGGCTGCTGCATCAGGCTGCGAAATGTTGACGTTGTTTGCAGGATCTTCGGCAAAATCAGTAACACCTGCAAACTCAAGCTGCAAAGTTGCGTATCCCGGCACAATAACTTTGTTCCTTATATGCCCTGTATCTTCGCAATTATAGTTTTCGTAGAGAAGCTTTTGTATTTTTATTGAATCATTATTTTTTATTTTATTGTAATAATAAACCTGGTTTTCAGAATCAATAATTTTAATGCCGTTGTTTAAATTCGTGCTTCCGCATGCCAGTTCAAGGAACTTCATCTCATTGTGTGTTGAAAGATTGTCAGAAAGAATCTCTGTCCAGCGCGCGTTTGGAGAGGTTATTAAAAGGTCGCTTGTCCCTTCTGTTTTAAAGTCAACGCTCCATATTTCATTGTCTTTTATGAATTCTTTTTTATTCATTATTTCCAATGGAGGAGGATTATTGAGGTTTATTGCGCCGATTTCCACAGACTCAAAAGGATCTTCCAAATCAGCGGCAGTTTCCGGGTCAATTGTGGCATTCACAAACCCGCACTCGCCTCCTGAGCAGGTAACCGTGGATGTAAAGTTAAAGAAAACAAGCTGCGTTACATTCTTATTTGAAGCAGGCCTTATCAGGCTCGCGCTCAATGTCCCCCAGGGTATACTCCATGAGGAATGGTTCCTTCCCTGAGTTGCGTTATTGTCAATGCACAGTGCAGTTACATTAAAGGTTCCCGAGTCCTGCACCGTGAAATCGGCAAAGTCGAAGGTGAACACTCCGCCGCTTGCATTCAGTGTTGCATTTCCGGATGCAAAGCTCTTTGCATCTTCAAGATTGGTCACATTGAAAGTGATGTTTGTCGGGTAGCCGTCAGAATCCTCACAGGTTGCCCTTGCCGCCGCCAAAGTATCTCCGAATGTGATGCCGGAGCAGCTTCCGAATGCAATTCCGTTTTCGGAGCACTGCACGGAATTGACTGCAGGCGGCTGCGAGGATACAACAAGCACGGCTGACGAGTTTACCTGCATTCCCGTTAAGTCCCAGTCGCTCGGAGTGACGCCGCATTTCCATAGCTCCCCGTCAGTAGTGTTTGCCGGGCTGAGAGTCCGGTTTACTTCAACGAATTTGTCCACGCTGACAACTTCAGAGTAGCCCAGCGCATCTCCATTGTACCAGCTTACATTCGCTGTAACCTGATCAGAAAGCGCATCATAGATGTAGAATGAGCATTTCAGGCTTTCGCCGTCTGTCGCCGTTACAGTTGGGTATATATTTGCATATTCTGCGGCGGGGGCAGTATTGTCCACTATGGTCAGGTTGACCTTTGAAGTCTCAGCGCTCAGGTTATATCCTTTGACGCCGACAGTAAGATTCGCCATGTCTATTACCAAAAAGGCGTTGTCACCCGGGATTACAGTTGTAAAATATGCTGTAACTTTGAGCTTAACTTCGTTGCTGGAGGCATTCACATAATTGGAAAATACGCTGGAGGAGCTGAATGTGCCCTTTATCTCATTGCCTCCCGAAGTCGTATCGAGAAGCCCGATGAGCGCCCACTTGCCGCTTGAAAAGTCAAAGATTGATACGTTCTGGTCGCCGTCGAAATTCACAAGTCCGCTGACAGGAACGCCGTTGCAGCCAACGTCCGGAAAAACATCGCCTGAATGGCAATAAACCAAGTCAAGGCTCAGGTTATTGATGCTTTCAGGCGGGATGCGGTTCAGCTGATAAGTCATCTCGGCAAAGGCTGTCACGGTGGTCCCGGTGCCGCTCTCTCCCACAAACCAATATGAGGTGTCATTTGCAGTTGCATTCGAAAAAGTGCCGCCAGAGGCAGTATAAGTCCCTGTAAGCGCCCCTGATTCCGCACCTATACCGGGAATTGTCTGGTTCGAGCTGTTGAAGTAGGCGAAGAATTCCCATGTTGTGCCTGCGCTCCCGGTCGAGTTCACTATCCATGTTACATTGCATATGTCTCCGGCCGACATGTTCGCAAGGCAGCTTCTTGTGCTGGCTGTCATTGGGTTCTGCATAATGGTATAGAACGGCGTGTCTCCTTCCGTTGTTGAGACTGCTCCTTTGGCTGATGACGAAGATGAGCCAGATATCCTCAGCCCGCTCACATTGAAGTTATCAATGTAGAATTCGTCGCTGCTGGTGCCGGTAAATACTGTGAAATTGAACTTAAGCCTGAGGCTGTGTGCCGTTGAAGGCGACTGCGACATCACATCGTCAAGGACAAAATGCGTGTCAGTGGAATTGTAAGGCAGGGTTACAGGCCCGTTTGAACGTGGAATTATAGACCAAATCTGCTCATAAGTGCCGCTGTTGTTGATGGATGCCCAGAATGTCACGGCATCCGGAGGCTCTGTGTCTGAAGCCGACCATGAGAAATTTACCGCTATATTGGTGAAGTTGGTCGCGTTTATCTCAGCCTCTATCTGGCCTCCGGTGGGGCAAGCTGAAGCAGAGGCAAACTCAATGGCATAGCTTCCCGATTGCACGTTCGGCAGGCTTCCCTGCTGTTCGCCTGCACCGCAAATTGGATTTATGCCTCCGCCAGCATCGGCTAAGACTACTGCTCCGGATGTTGTGCCGAAAATTCCGAAATCTGCGCTTTCAAACCCTTCAAATGCTATTGTCTCGTTGTAGTCTCCAGGAGGGTCAAGTGTCGCATTCACAAACCCGCATTCCCCTCCTGAGCATGAGACTTGGGCTGTGAAGTTGAAGAACCTGTTTTTTGTGACATTTGCATTGAATGCGGGGCTTACAAGCTGAGCGGACAGTGTTCCGAATGAAATGCTCCAGTTCGTGTCGTTTTCGCTCACTGGATTTTCATAGCACAGCACTTTGAGGTTGAAGTCGCCTGAATCGTCGATGATTAAATTCGGGCTATAGTTATAGTAAGTGTTATAGGAATTGCTCACATTGACATTGAAAAACTGATTGTTGTCCTGAATGTTAGTAAGGATAAATGTGATATTCCTTATTATTCCTCCGCTTGTTGTATTGCACCTTGCTCTGACTGAAGTTAAAGTGTCGCCGTACCCAATGCCGCTGCACGCCTCATATCCTCCGCCGTCATCGCACCCTACAGAGCTTATGTTCGGAGGGGAGATGAAAGCAACATCAAAAGTGCTTATGCCTGATGAGCCAAACCCGCCGCCGGAATCATTTGCATAAAATACATATCCCACTACATTGCCGGCTTCAATCCCTATGGTAGCTTCAACCGTGTAGTTGATTGACATCAGGTTGACAACAGAAGAATTGCTGAGATTGACCCATGCCCCTGTCGAGCCGTTCCATGAAAAGATAACCATGCTGATGGCATCATTATCAGCAGGCTCAGTGGCATTCGCACCAATCCTGACTTCTCTGTCTTCCAGAGGATTTGAATTGTTGATGCTCGTCCCATGTGGGAATATCGGAAGTGTATTTGCTACAGTAATTATCTGCTGCGACCTGTTGGCATTTCCGCCAGCTGTATTTATGGAAGTGTCATTTACAATGACAGTAAAGTTGATTACATTGCCCCTTATCAGGCCAATGGTGAAGTTCTGCGAGCATTGGTCATTTGTCCCGCTTGCAGACTTATTCAGGATGATGAAGGAGCCGCCTGATGTGCCGTTCATGAAAAACTGGCAGGTACCCAGCCCTCCGGCATCGGAAATATTGGCAGTGATATTTACATCTTCATTTACTTTTGGGGCAGAATTGTTTGCCGAAGCGTTGATTCCTGGGCTTACCAAATCAATAAATTTCTGGCTGAATGCGACAATGCTCAGCTCATCAGCGTTGCCTAGGTTACTTGTTAAGTCTGCAGACCTCAGGGTGATGTTGCTTCCGTCTGCGGCAATTGAGATATTGCTCACAATAAGGTTTGTATGGAGGTCTGTGGCGTCATGCGGTGTTTTTCTCACAATATTGCCTGCTGTCCAGTCCCAGCCCACTGGATTTATTGTTCCGTCAATGGTTATGTCGTCTTCCCAGCCGGAAGCCGCATCATTCGTGTCTGCTATATAATTTGCAAAAACAACTGTGTTTCCTGCCCTTGCGGGAGTGTGGTTTATGCTGGCAATCATGCCTAAGGCTCCCGGAATGGCTTTGGCGGTCTCATAAAGGGTTGTGTAGCTTTCAAAAACGCCCAGGTTAATGGCGAATACGCTTCCCTGCAGCAAGTCATGGTCGCTGTTTGTTTCCACCCATGACCTCAAGGAAAAAGGAGTATTTAGTGCAGCATTGTCAAATGATCTCAGAATAGTATACGCTGATATTGGGTTATCATCATTGCTCTCTCCCTCTACAGACATCTGCATATAATCAGCCGCGCCGTCATATATTGACATCATAAAGCTTGTATCTTCAGCGTCTATCTGGTCCAAGGCTGATACAAATACAAGCCAGTCCTTGCTTCCGTCAGCTTCATCAAGAGTGACAGTTGCATAGTTTGCGTATTGGTCATATCAAACTCCATCACAACATTGGCAGGAGAAGAGTCTGTGGTGTAAGCCTGTGTCCAGACCATGGGCTTGACATCGTAATCGCTTCCGGGCGGCTCTACCTGACCAGCCATTAATGTTCCGCCGTCTCCTGTTACCCTGAATTCGCAGTTGATATCTGACTCTGACGAGGCCAGCCCAAAGGAAGCGTAAAGGAAATAATCTGTATTGGCAGCCAGGGAGCTTCCGCTCACTGTCGCGATATTTGTATAGGTTCCGACTGCAGCATCAGCTATCTCGCTCATAGAGTGGACTATATAAAATCCCGCATTCTGCCCGGCAAGAGGATCCACAGCCAAAAACCAAGGCCTTGCCTCATCAAACTGCCCTCCGCTGTAAGATACTTTTGAGGGCCCAATTTCCCAAAGCTCAGGAGTGATTAAAGGAGGCAGTGCTATATAGGAAACTTCAGAGCCGCTTGAAAGGCCGCTCCATGTAAGGTATACCTTATTCCCTGCTGAAGATTGCACCCCTCCGCCCGCATCAACAACTGTAAAATTTATCGGCAGCACTTCTGTAAAATCAAACGGCTCAATTCCGGCCAATGATGCAATTTTAACAGATGAAGTGAAAGGCCCCTTGAACGGGTCTGTGGTTACAGGAGTATTTCTCAGAATGTCAAAATCATAACTCACCGAAACAGTGAAGTATGAAACCATTGAATTATCAACTTCCGGAGCCGCTGCATGCACCGCCATGCTGTAATTTCCCTCAAGCAATGTATCAGTAAAGACTGAGGTATAAATTCCTCTTTCTTCCTCAATTATTGTGCCCAATGCAGTTGAAAATTCCGCCAATGAAGCGTCAGGAGCGGTTATGTTCAATTCAACAGCTGCATCAGAGACCAGCCTTCCCCCGGTGTCAAGCACAACCATTATTATCCTAGCAGCTTCGCCCGGATGGTAAATTGATTTGTTTGTGTTTATGGATGCAAGCCCTGTTTCTGCATATCCAGGATCCTCAGGAGTAAGGATAAAGCTGTATTCCTGCCCCGGAACAAGGTCCATGACTTTGCTCCATGAGCCGAAGCACGCCTGCGCTGCAAAATCCCAGTCCCTGCATTTGTACAGCGCGGTTCCTTTCGCAACAGATGTAACAGTCGCATTTGAGAAGTTCAGCCCCGTAGGGTCTATGGAATATGCCTTTGTCCAGCTTATGCCGGCAGGACTTGAAATCTCAGAGGAAGCATCTTCTATGCTTAAATTGTAAGTTCCGCCGCTCATGGAATATGCCTTTGTCCAGCTTATGCCGGCAGGACTTGAAATCTCAGAGGAAGCATCTTCTATGCTTAAATTGTAAGTTCCGCCGCTCACCACATTAAGCTCATTAATCCTGATGCTGCGGACATGCTTTCCATCCACAGTAAGGTCAAGGTTTATTATCGACCTGCTGCCGTCCCCGCTTATTATCTCGAGCTTATCCTCGGTAAAGCCGACACTCCCTGACTTCGAATCCCTGAGATTGAGCCTGAACGAGTATATTCTTGGCATGAATGAATTTGTTGCAGCAGCAGTGTTATTTATCTTGAATTCTGAATAAAAGACGATTTCGGTTTCATTGGAATTTTCAGGCGGGCTTTTGAGCGAATAGTTTACATTCGATTCTCTGCTGATTAAAACAAATTCCCATTCAATTTTATTGTGTGTTGAGTTATATGCTGAAGCAATGCCGCTTCCTGCATCCGTAAGGTTCCATCCTATCGGGAAATAGTCAATCAGCGTTGCATTTTCAGTTGCCTTAAAGTTATACGCCCTTAATGACATCCCAACATCCGTCCCTGCAGGGACAAAATTGCCGCTGCACCTGTCGCATGAAACTGCCCTTTCAATCTTTGATGTTATGAACGGGCTGAGGCTGAGGTTTTTTGTCTCAATCACAAATGCTCTGCTTGTTGTAAACCACAGCTTTTTCTGCTGCGGGACGGGAGCAGGCTTGTCTCCTGTTGTCCTTCTTGAAGGCAGGAAGAACCTGATTGTCCTTGAAGTCGGCGTTTCAAAATCGTTCTGTGCCTGCTGCAGCTCTGGTGCTGGGGCAGGTGAGGGTAAGGATGCCTGAGGGGCTTGCGGCTGTGATTCTGGAACGTCTAAGCTTGAAATAGGTGCTCCTTCTCCAATAGGCAGCCTCTCCAAAAGCCCTTCTTCATTCTGCCCAAGGCTTTCAGCCTGATTTCCTGCAACACTTCCTATAGCCTGCCCTGTCACTGAAGGCCTGAACCATGAAAACGCTGACTTGAAAAAGCCGGCTATGCTGCCGTAGAATTCCTTCACTGCCTGCTTTGTCTCGCTTGCCGCAATCGCCATTCCTGTTACAATAACAGATTCTTTCTTTTCCTCTGAAAAGTCAAATAATGTTGACCTGCCGAACGGAATCACTTCCCTGTCGCCGATGTGAAGGGTAAAGTACTGGCTTGAATAATTGTAAATAGCAAAAGTCACTCCCTCGCCGCCTGCAGCCTCAAGCTTGTCAATTGTAAATTTTACATCCCCTCTTATAAGGACATCCTCAATGCCGGTCGAATTGTGCCTCAGCCTTACAATGAGGTCTTCCCCGAAAGGCGTAGCGTTAAGGTCAACTCCGAGAGATGGATCGTCTTTCCTTTCAGTAAGCACAATCCCTTCCAGCCCTGCAGGAGGGTCATAGGTTATGTTTATCGCGGAAACATCAAGCAAACCGGGGTTGCCGTTTTTGACAATCACCGAAACAGTTTTTTCATCGCCTTTCCTGAAGGGCTGCCAGCTGCATTCCACTATCTTTTTCCCAGATTCCTGCCTTACATTCTTCCCGCTGCACGTCCCTATTATGCCAGAAGCTTCAGTCTCCCAGCTCCCGTCGAGCACCCATCTGAAGTACGTCGGATAGCTTATAACGTCTTTCTTCATCCCGTTTACAATCTCAAAGGAAACATTATATTCAATCAAATCGGAAAATTCCCTTCCGAAATTGTGATTGTTTATGGTAACAGCCTTAGATATCAAAAACGCTGCCTCTTTGTCATCGACAGTGACATTTGCATGCCCAGATTCTGCAATTTTTCCCGCTATTCCGAAAGCCTCTGCCCTGAAAGAATAAGCTCCGTCCAGCAGAGGGCTTATTGTGTAGTTAAGCTCGGTTATTGAGCCGCTTTCAATGCTGCCTAATGTAAAGTTTATGCCGCTGGAAGATATTATGGCGCTTCCCGAATGGCTGCCAATTTCCCATTCCCCGTCAAATGTGTCCGCAATTGTAACATTTTCAGCCTTTCCGCCCTTATTTATCACCACAAGGGCGACATCTGTAAATTCCTCTGTATTTGCCCTGCTGTTCTGCTCCCTGTAGATTAAAAGCTCAGGCTGCTCTGCAATATCCGCCTCGATAAACGCAGGGTCGTTTTTTCCGATGGTGAGATTATATTCAGTTCCTGTTGCCAAATCCATTATTTTTGCCCATTCTCCTGCGCAGAGCTGCATTGAAAAATTCCACAGGGCGCACTTATAGAGTGAAGAAGCTTCAGCCACTGAGGACAATGTAAGGCTGGAAAAAATCAGGCGAGAGGGGTCAACTGCATATGCTTTCTTTTGCAATAATGCGTGGGGCGCATCCACAGCAGAAAGAGCCTCTATGCCAAGCTCCGGCCTCTCGCTCAGATTGATTCCAAATAATATGATTCTGGATATTGTGCTGTTTGCAGGGATTATTTCGATATTATGTGTTTCATTCAGCAGCAGCACATTGCCGCCTCTAAAAGAGGAGATTCCTATATTTTCTGAAGCCTGCCTGCCAAGAATCCTGAACTCAAAATCCTGCCTTCTTCCAAGGCTGTCCCTGAAATAGAAGTAGGACTTGTTCAGTGCGATTGTTTCTTTTTGGATGGTTTGGTTAAGGGTTGTTTCTGTCTGGTTAAGTGTTGTTTCTGTCTGGTTAAGTGTTGTTCTGTTGAAAGAAGTCTGATTGGATATTGTTTCATTGAGAGCTGTTTCATTGATTATAGCGCTTTGATTGGATGCTGTTTGGTTGAAATATGTCTGGTTGATTATTGTTTTTGTTTCATTTATTGTGGCATTGGTTATTGGCTGAGTTGCATTTTTTATTGTTGTTCCGTTTTCAGGTTTTGCCGTTTCATTTGGAGTAGTTTGATTAAAAATGGTTTCATTGTAAAAAGTCCCATTATAGTGCGTTTCATTGGGCGGCATTTCTGCAGCAGGAATTTTTCCATTGCTTGCATTATTGTACCTTTGGATAAAAATGCTGTAATCCCCGATGCCCCAGTTGAACAGAATCCTTTTCCTATATTCTTTCCCGCTTGCCTTCGCTACTGCAGTGAGCACGTACACGTCAGCCGCAATGGAAGGATTCGGCTTTATTGTAACATTGAAGCTGTCGTATGCGATATGCTCAAGGCTCAAATTGAACTTTTCATCCTGCTCATGCCCCTTGACAAAAATCACCATTTCCTCAACCGCAGTCTGCCTTAAGGCCAGTGCTATTATGTCCCTCTGCGCGTCTATCTCATAAGTGAAATCAATGCTTATTTCCGGGCTCTCATCCAGCCTGTACGAATAATTGACCTTTTGCAGTATCTTTTCTATGCCGGAAAGTTCAGCCGGCTCAGCAGGCAAAGTTGCATTTGCAAGATTATCCTGCCTTCCTTTCCAGCCGAATAACCTCGAATTGTAGAGCTTATTCCCATCAATAGTCATCTCTGAGACAAGCCTGTAAGTTCCTTCCGGGATGCCCGTATTCACCCTGATTTTTATCTCAAACAGGTACTTTGACAGCTGTTTTCCGGTGAGATTGAACCGCTCATCACCCCCGAATCCGTCAACATAGAAAGTGATTGCGTCCACAGGGCTTGTGCCGAACAGGATGTCAAAAATTGTCCTTCTGTCCCTGACAGCATTTTCAATGTCAAAATTTATTGTCACATTCTCATCAAGATAGAACGTATAATCTGCCTGCTGCTGCCCTGCCACCATGAATTGTACTGAATAAGTTTCATTTCCATAATAAGCAGTTGCCCCATAGGTGCCGCTCTGGTTCGGATAGAATATTAATTCGCGCCCGGGGCTTGGGAAGGAATATGCCGCGCCCGGGGCCGTTATTGTCAGGCTGTCAGCATCAAAATTAAAATAGAAAGCCACAGCCTCTGCATAACCAAAAGAATCCCTTTCAAGATAGAATGCCTCTCCATCCTTTCTCTCAACCACCCTGAAAGAATAAGAGGCCAATACCTGCCCGCCTTCTTCCACTTTGGCCGTATACATTCCCGCTGCATTGGGGCTGAATTTCACTGAGTCCTGTGCAATGCCCAGGAACCGGTATATGCTTTCTCCCGAGCTGATGTAGAATATCTGGCTGTCTCTTTTTGTATAATTCAGGTAGATGACTGCCTCTTCCCCGACAGCATATGCCTCCTTGCCAGAATATATCAGGAAGTTTTCCGTGTAGTTGGCGTGAGGGAAAGCTTCAAACCCGCCGGAAAAAACAGTGGAGCCGCTGCGCCTCACTTCCACGGCATACTCTCCCACTTCCTGCACCTCAAGCTGCGCATCATAGCTTCCTCCGGGAAAGGAACTTTCAGCCGAAGGCGCTCTTACAGCAACAGTGTCGTTCTCCTGCGCTCTCACGTACATGGCTACCCTGTCGCCGACAGTATACCTGCTTTTCGCAAAAGAAACAGCCTTGGATTCGTTCAGGTATACTGAAAAATTCGCTGTTGAAACGGGGGCGCCGTCCGCAAGCAGAGAAACAGTGTAATTCCCTATGAGCTCCGGGACAAATTCAGCATGATTTCCGCCGAAAGAATATAGCTCCATGCCTGAGCTTACAAGGAGCTTATTTTCAGTTCCGTTTGAATAGGAATTTATTGCGACAGGTTCCCCGAGAACATATGAAAGAACATATGAATTATTTCCGATGCTTATGCTGCCGGAAGCGAGATTCAGGTAGCTGCCGCTATCAGGAGCCTGACCTGCTGTCGTCTGTATGATAGCCAGCAAAAACAGCATACTGGCTACCAAAACCACCTTTTTTTTCATCATGTACAAAAATCCCTTTCAGGATTTTGCCTGCCCGCCGCTTTCGCAGCCGGGATTGCGTTTGCGCCCCGTTTATTGCGTGATTATAAATTTAAATTTATGATGAGCTTAAATGAGTCCGATGGCTTGCAAAAAATGCTGAAAAGGGATTTAATCTCAAAAAAACATCAAGCCTTGGACAGCTAGGCGGCCCCAATGTGGGCCGCATTAAATGCGCCGCAGCATTGGCGGCGCCTAAAGTCTCAGTAGATTTTTTTGGTTCTTCATTATTTTGAATTGAATGCATATAGAAATGCTTGCTTAACGAGCAAAAAATTTGATAAAATGGGAATCCTATGCCTAGAGATATGTCACTGCATTCCGCTTTCACTTTCGCTACACCTCATTTTCTGCAAATGCAAGTAACCCCACGCATTGCCGTTATAAGACAATCCAATATTCGCTTTATATAGTTTTCTATTGAAAGCATGGAAAAAATAATAATTGGGCTACAATGGGCTGGCCTGCGCGTTTTCATTCCCAAATCATAACAAAATTATTTAAATGCGCTTCCAAAGATTGGCAGAGTGGGGCATATGCAGCAAAACAGGAAGCTACTTGAAAATGTAAGCCCGGACAAGGCATTCGTGCTTTCAAACGGCCGGGTCATGAAAAATGTCTACGAGCTTATGAACTCCCTCATGGGGATGGATGATTCCGTGTTCTCGCACCATGTCAATTATGAAAGGAACGATTTTGCAAACTGGATACGCTATGTGTTTGAAGATGTGGAGCTTGCAGACCGAATCCATGCGATGAACAGCAAAGAAGACATTTACAAGGCCCTGAAGGAAGCGATGTCCCAAAAACAGGAAGAAAAAGCAGAAGGCGATATGGAAAGGAATCTTATGGTGCTTCCCTCGCCATTCCCAAAGCAGCAGAGAAGGCAGAATCCCGTCAGGTTGCAGATTAAAAAAGCAATAAAAAAGAGCTTTGGGCAGCAGAAAAAGGAAAAGAAGCCGGCAGTGCTGCAAAGGCAGCTCAGCGAAGAGGGCAGTATTCGGACACCCGGCACAACGAATGAAGAGCTGCTCGGAAAAATTGATGAGATACTCGCAAGGGAAAAGGAGATTCTTGCCAGGGAAAAAGAGATAGACTACAAGGAAAGCAGGATAAAAGAGGTTGAGGAAAGGGTTGAAGAGAAGCTTAAGAGCAGGAAATCGGAATCCTTTTTCTCGCCTGAATTTGTCCAGGGCATCGTGACCGGGTTTTTGGTAACGCTCATAGCAATGCTTTTATATATCAAGTTCTCAGCATCATTTGTATGAGCGCCGAAGAAGGCAATAGGGACAAGAGGAAAAAGCACCGATTCCACAGCCTTATGCTGTTTTCCATATTCATCCTGTTTGTGGCAGCCCTTGCGGCAGCAAAAGGCCGCATTCCCGGAAAGGTACTGGCAACAGGAAACGCGATTGCAGATACAGGCAGCCTTTCTCCGGGAATAACGCTGGCGGGCCTTGTATTCATTTCAGCCTATGTCATCGTAATTGTAGTTTACATGAAGAGGGTGCATGCAAGGCACAGCAATTCTGATGAGCCTCAGCAGGCTAAGCAAAAAAAGGCCTGAAAAAGAAATGATTCCTATAATTGCTATAACTGAAGAAATCTGATAATCATTTGGCTGCTCCCTTCGGCTTCAGCTTCTCTGTTATCTTTCCCTTAATGCCTGAAACCGCGCCGGAAACTTTCTGCACGACGCTCTCCTCGGCAGGCACCTCAACCTTTTCCTCGGTGCCCATCTCCTTTATTTTCTCCACTGGAGTTTCTGCAGATTCTGCCTGCGCTTTCTTCTTCTGCTCCTCAATAGCTTTTCTGGCTTCCTCAGTCAGCAGGTTGAAGTACTTGTCAAGGTCGGGAGTTTTTTTGGCAAGCTCCTGAAATCCTTTAAGCAGCTTTTCAGTGTCTTCCATCTTCTTCCCGTAATCAGTGTGGAACTGCTTCTCCTGCTTCTCAAATTTCCTGTTTATCAGGCTGACTATGCTCCCGACATATTTCTCGAAATCATCGAATTTCGCAACAAGGTTCTCCATCTCCTTCTTTGAGCTGAAATCCGTTATCTTTACCCTTATAGAATCGAAATCAGAGCTTATCGTCTTGAAAGACTTGTCCAGGTCCTTGACCATGTCAACTGTCTTTATGAAATCCGAGAATTTCTTCTGCATCTCCGAGAATATTGTCTCAACCTTGTCCGCGTGCCTTGATATTGTGGCCTGCGTCTTCTTTATTTCCATCAGCTCGGCCTTGACTTCCTCGTTCAGCTTCACTACCTGCTCCATCCCCTTGAAAGCGCCCATCTTGTTCCTTATTCCCTTGAGCTCACTCACGGTATTCTTGATTATGTTTTCGCTTGCCTCAAGGTTTGCCCTCAGGGCCTCAATCTTGCTGTCCATCTTCCTGATTTCAATAAGGAACTTGTCAGGCTGCACTGTCTTCACCATGTCTATTGCCTGAAGGGCCCTGGCCTCAAGCTTCTGCGCGTCCTTCTCCCTTTCCATCATCTGGCTCCTTATTCCGCCGAGCTGCTCGTTTATGTTACCGAACCTTTCATTGGATGCTTTCTGCAGCTCATAGAATGTAGAAAACTGCGCCTTGAGCTTCTCAAGGTCTGCTGACATCCTGCCTATAACCACATCCCCAGCCCCGGACTGCTGCTGCGCCTGCTGCGGCGCCGCTACAGGAACTTCAGGGAGCGCATTAGGGTCGTCGGACTGCCCTTCTGCCGGCGCCTCAAGGGCTGCTTCTGCATCACCTTTTTTCTTCTTGAACCACATTGACTGCTGCCTCTTTTTTATCTCTTTTTTATCTTTATTGTTTTTATTATTGTTTATTATTTTAATTATTTTTGTTATTATTTATCTGCTGAGTTCTTATTAATCGCATTTTTATTAATTGTTTGCTTTACTTGCTATACCATTATTTTTTATTATTTTTTTATTGCTTTGCCCATTTTGTTTATTGTATTTTTTATTGTTACCATGTATTTTTGTTTGCTTTATTTTTTATTGCAATTTTTTACTGAATTATTTTTATTGAAAAAATCATCATTTGCCCTGCCCTTTCCCCAGCCTTATCAGCCTCCTGAAAAGCCCAAGCCTCCTTTCAGCCTCTCTTTTTGCTTCCTCGCTCTTTACATTTACAGCTCCGCTCTTTATAATCTTTTGGTAGATGTCATAAACCTTCGCATACACTTCCCTTTTCAGCTCCTTTGGAAGGTATTTATAGATGTCGCTTAGCTCGATATAGGCTATAAGCGCCTCCCTGTATTTTTTCCCCGCTATTGCGCTGTAGGATTCTTCAACAAGGGCATTCGTTGTCCTGATAATGCTGGACTGCCCTTGCTTAGCGTCAGTTTCCGTAAGCCCGGCGCCGCTTTCGGGCGTTTTTTCTTCGCTATTTTTTGCGTTATTTCCATTGTTTTCTTTTTCTATTGGATTGCTGATTGCTGCATTATCTTCTGTGCTTTGGGCTTCTGCATTGCCGCGGATATTGCCCGCTTCCTGCTTTTCATTTTCTTCCTGCTGGCTTCTTCCAAACTTCCCCAGCTCTATCTTCAGCATCTCAAATTCGTCGCTTATCCGGGCATCGCCCAGCTCCATCCTCGCGTCTTTCAGAAGGTCATTCACAGACTGGACATCTTTCGAATTCTGCGTTATCCTGGCAAGCTGCATCTTTGCAGGTATTGCCATTATCTTCATCTCAGCTATGGCAAGGTCATATCCCAATTTGCGCTGCTCGCTCATTTTCCTCTTAAGCTCTGCAAATTCCGACTGCAGTTTCTCAAGAGACATATCAATGCCGCTCATTCCTTCATTCATTTCTTAAGCCTCTCCCTTATCAGGCTGCATTCCTGCAGTATTTTTTTCTTCTCATCAACGCCTGCCGCCTTGTAAAGGGGCTGCAGCCTCGAATATGAGTCCATGAGGCTCTTCCTGTCGCCGGAATCTATGTGCGAATGTATCTCCTTTATTGTAGCGGCAATGCCTGCATTTTCGCCTTTGGAGCCTGCCGCAGGATTGCCTGCAGCTGCCTTTTCCGTGCCCGCTGCTTTTTCCTGAATTTTTTGCTCTGAAATATTCTTCTCATCATCGGCGCTCTTTGCCTCTCTCGCCCTTTTGATTGTCGCAGATATGTCCTCATCTTCCTGCTGTTTTCCCTGCTCCTTCCCGGAAGCCTGGCTGGCCTGCTCGGGAATTTCCTCCTCTGCGCCTTCAGCTGGCTTGCTCCTGTTCAGCTCCTTCTTTGCCTTTGCCAGTTCTTTTTCAAGCTCTCCTTCTGATACATACCTCACCTCTCTCTTGCCGGGCTGCTTTCCTATTTTCTTCCACATCTCGGCCACTCTTGGCTTCAGCCCGTCAAGGTAAATGTCGACCATGTTGAAGCTGCCTGCTTTCACTTTATCCTGCGCAAGCTTCAGTTCCAATCGCAGGTCAAACACGTCCAATCCTTCCTTCTCAAGCTGGTCGAGCTGATACTCAAATTCATCCACAATTGAGTTGTATTTGTTGTAGCTTGCAAGCTCCTCGTCTGTCATCCTCTGGGTGTTGTGCATAAGCGGCCTGAACGCTACAAAGAAGGGCTTTCCTTTGTTGTATGAGGGGTTTTCAACCATTCCAGTGCCTATGGAAGCCTTGACAAGCGACTGCAGTAAGTTTGCGCCGTACTCTTCTTTTATGCGGTTAAGGTCTCCTTCATCTTTTGTTCTCATCTGTATCTGCGTGTTAATGTTCGCAAGCACTTCCGGCGGGAAATCTGAAATGACCTGGCTTATCAGCACAAGCGCCACTCCCCATTTCCTGAATTCCCTTGCTGCCCTCTCAACCTGTATGAGCACCTGCCCTGTGCCGCCGTATTTCGGGAGAAGCCTGTGGAACTCATCAAAAATCAGCACAAGCTTGAGCTGCCTTGCTTCCGGAAGGTTTGACGCGAACACCTCCCTGATTGTATTTGCGACGAAAACTTCCACGTCTTTCGGCTCAAATTTATTGACGACAAAGACATTTATTTCTCCGGGCTTCATGTATTTCTTTATCTCTATTATCTCCCTTGGATTTTCCATCTGCCTGATGTTTCCGTTAAAAGCGCGTGCATCAGATTTCTTCATGTTGAATTGCTGGTAAAGCGTGAGCATCCTCTTGTCAACTGCCTTTCTTAAGAAGCCAGTCCACTGGGCTGTCGGGTCAAATACCACCACAGCAGCGCCTTTCATCAGCGCCTCTTCAGTCAGCACCTGGGCCGAAACTGACTTTCCGCCTCCTGTTGAGCCTGCAACTATCGTGTGTATCTGAAACTGGTCGAGGTCGAAGAAAACTTTCTTTTTTGTCTCGGCTATGAATCCCGCCCATGCGCTCCTCGGCCCGGGCTTTGGAAGCGTGCCATAATCAACTTCAATCTGGTACCTCTTTTTCTTGGACTGCTGCTTTTTATAGGCCATGACGCTGAAAGTGCCTCCTCCAAAAACGCCGACAAGGATCATCAGCACCCATATGGGCACTCCAAAGACTGCGCGCTTGTAGAACGGCTCTGTGACTATAAATATCGCCGCATGCTCCGATGTAAGCTCAAGGAAATCCGCATGCACCTTGATCCTATAATCGCCGGGCTCCAAATCGGGAGGCAGCTCATACCTTTTTATCAGGGAAAATGAAGTGAGTATGACGAGATTTTCCTTCTCTATGAATATGCTCCTGTTTGCTGTTATTCCCTCGATAGAATAGGTAAGGTCCACCTTGTACTTCTGGTCGGAAAGCAGGTTTTGCAGGTCAACCCTGTACTTGAACAGGCTTCCGGCTGAAACTGTTTTCTTTTCCGGCGTGACCTTTATCACAAGCGCCTCGACAGCAAGCCTTTCCTTCTCAAGCACGAGTATATACATCGGTATCTTCTCATTTATGTCGCCCGAAACGACAAAATACCCATCATAGATTCCCGGCTCCACATTTCCGAGTATAGTGAGTGTTACCTCTTCTTTGCTCCTGCCGTCCAGCACCATGCTGTCCTTGTCAATCCTTGTAAGCCGGGCAGCATCCCCTTCTATGGAAAACCTTACGCTGACTCCGTCATCCTTGAAATTGGAGATTGTTACCGGAACAGTAATGAAATTGCCCTGCCTGATTTTCTTGATGATTTTCTTTATCGAGACGTCAAACTCCACAATCTCAACAGGCTGCTCTACAAGAGACGTCACTCCTGTTCCCGGCCCCTGCCCCGGCCCTTCTCCGGATCCAAGGCCTGCTCCCTGGCCGGCGCCCGAGCCTACGCCCAGCCCTTCTCCTGCTCCAGGTATTGCTGATGTGTTCATGATGAAATCATGAAACACTGTTTGATCGGCAGTAACCGCAACAGTTCCGATATGGCTGATGTATCCTGCCAAAACTCCTGCAATCACATGGGTCCCTTCCGGAGCTATTACTGAGTAATGGCCAGATTCATCTGTTAAGCCTTCGCTTCCTGAGATGCTTACTGTAACATCTTCAAGCCCGGAGCCGCTGCTTGTGGTTACAGTCCCGTTGACTGTACCGTTTATGGCAAGGGATGTTGTAACACCCTGCAGGGTTATGTTGTGGACAGTTGTCGCATTAAAGGAAATATTAACGGTTCCCCCGTAAGGGAAATAATTAAATTTGATTGCGACCAAATTCCTTAGCCCAATTGGCAGGCGCAGAGAATACAATCCTGAGCTGTTTGTTGTGAATGCAAGGCCGTCTGCAGTAACAATAGCATCAGAAAGCGGAATGCCGGTCTCATTATCTGTAACCCTTCCTTCCAGAAAGCCTGTTTCTTCTGCCAAAAGGAACACTGAAAAATGGGTTGTGACAAAAGTAACCTTCTTTGACCCAGTATCTGCAGTTCCGGACTGGGCTTCCCATACCCCTAGTTCACTATTGTAGTAATAAGGTGCAGGGTTGGACAGATTGGCCGTGTACTTCAGGGTTATTGTGGCATTATTTATGTTGCTGTTGCTTACGTTCATTGTAAAGTCAAAGTATTCCTCTGTGTTTGTCATTAATGGGGCAGCAACCCCAAAGTTAGAGGAATTGTATTTCAATACGTTTAATCCGACATTGCCTAAATCCGCGCCAAGGTTTAGGACAATAGAAGTGCCTAAATCCGTGCTGAAATTAAATGGCGTGGGCGTATTGGCAGGAACATTCTTGGAGACCGTCTCATTTACTGCAGGCTCTATGAGCGGGATGAGCGTTATATTGTTACGGATTACGTACCCCGGGACTATGCTGAACAGCCTTTTGTATTGGTTATAGCCCGGCTTAGCCGCAATTATTCTGTGAATGTCTTCTGTTATGTTCAGGCTGTAAAATCCCGAGCTGTTGGTGGTGTAAGTCCGGCCGCCCCCGGTAACTGTTACATTGCCTAAGGGAATGCCTGTTTTATTGTCTATGATAAAGCCTTCTATGTAGCCTATATTCTTGAGCACGTTTTCATCCTTAACCTCGACAGTCAATGCTGTTTCCATATTTATGATGAGGCTTAGGTTTTTTCCCGATGAAACTGAAAAGTTGCTCACAAAATTTTCATAGCCCTCTTTTATCGCCGCAATCGCATTGTATCCGCTCGGCACTTTCATTGAGTAATTTCCTGTCGCGTTTGATTTTGTTATCAGGCCGCCCACGGTTATGGTGGCGCTTGCCAGGGCCAGCCCGCTCGAATTATCCATGACATACCCCGACAAGGTTGCATTGGGGCCCTTATATCCCAGGAAGATCGGCATCGTAAGGTTCTTGTACCTTGTTCCGCCTATGGACACGTTCACAAGGCTTATGTTCGTAATGTACCCTTCCTTTATTGAGATTATGTTGAACTGCTGGTTTCCCGTTATGGATATGTTGTAATATCCGCTCTCATCTGTCTGGTTGGATTTTCCCCCTGCGGTCACTGTCGCATTCACTATGGGTATTGTGCTGTTCGATTCAAAGACAAACCCTGCAACTGTTCCCTGGCCTGCCTGCCCTGTCGTAAGGCCTGCTGGGCACACGTCATTCGGGTCTGCAAAGAAATACCATTTTATGCTTGAATTCGGAATAGGGAGCAGCATCTGGTACTTTACGTTTGTGTCCTTGAAGCTCTTCTTGGAAGACTGCAGCAGCCTTCCCACAAGCATGAGCTCGCCGCTTGCATTCAGGATTCCGGTGAAAAAAGTGCTGTTCACATCAGGGATGTCATCAACATATGTGTAGACAGCCGGGATGCTTGAGATTGTAGTGCTTCCCAGCTGTACGCTTGCTGTCTGCGTGAATGTGTTGTTTGCCCTCTCTCTCGTGCTGTTCGAAAGGTTCAGGAGATTGTCATCTATCATTTTTGCGGAGCCCGCCCTCACGCCTGCAAAGGAAGGGTTTGCGTTTGTGCTCGCATAGATTTCCTGCTCTGCCTGGTTGGGGTCTATGCAGTTGAATACAAATATTTCTGATGTGATTGTTCCCGCATCCAGTATCGAGCTCTGCTCCTCGTCAAATCCCGATTCAGAGAATGCAAGCCCGAAAAGCCCGTGCCACCATACTGTTGCCCTGCGGTCATCTATCACGACTTCTGTCACCGTGCCTGCGCTCGAGCTTACCTCAGTGCCGGCAAACCCGATATAATTCTTCAGGAAGATTATTGCGATTATGGCGAAGACTAGGAAGGCTGCAAGAATTGCGTTCTCTTTGATCCTTTTAAGGCTTGATTTCTGCATTTTTCCTCTGTGCTATCAAAAATTCCAGGGCATGGCTCCTGTTCGCGAAAATTTTGGATTCTATTTTTCTGTCAACCCATTCCAGAAGTTCCCTGCCTATAGTGATTGTAATCCTATCTTTCATCCTGTACCTTCCTCTGCATTATGAGAAATTCAAATCCATGGCTCCTGTTTGCAAATACTTTTGAAGATACTTTTTCATCTAGCCAGGCGAGAAGTTCTTTGTCTATTGTTACTGTAATCCTTTCCTTCATGTCATGCCATTAGCCATACTATTATAGATACTATTCTTAATTACATACTATTACATACTAAATCATATATAAATGTTTCTATTCATCTACTAATATACATTTTACTATATTTTATTACATATTAAGTATGTAGTTATCATACTTATTGATTAAGTAGAAGACTAATTAATGAGAACACACAAAGAACACACAAGAATGGGCTTAGGCACCAGGCTTAGGCACCAGAAAAAATTGGGATTACATCACTTTAAACTTAGGCTCCCTAATCTGCCGGGACAGCCCGACAGCATACCTGTCAAACTCCAGCCAATCCTGCATATTGCCCATGCTTAAGGCCTGAATTGAAATCCCCTTCGAAAAGCATGCTGCCAGAGCCCTATAGTGGGACCATACTCTTCTGTCTTCTTCATTAATAAATGGCTTCAAAAACGGCTCGGATTTTGACCTGATATACAATTTCAGGGCATCTAAAATATTCCAGTGCCCATCATCTTTAAGAATACGGACAGAATCAAAACTCTCCACAGCCTGAATTTCCACTTTGCTTAAGGGGGTTTCTCCCCGTCTCGTGCCATCCGCTTCTGCAGAGCCTGAAGAAGCTACTGTAACCTCAGCAAGGCATAGCTTATCCCTATGGCCTATCCTGAACAAAAAATCTGCACTTAGGTAGTAATGGGTGCTATGTAAAATCGCTTCAGGCTCCGAGGGCAGATCAGGCATGCTTAGATATTTGTCATTCTCCGAGCATATGCTTTTCATGGTTTCGGCATAGAAACCAAGCCGTAGGGTTTTGCTGCCTGCAATACTTAAGCCGAATGTTGCGGCCAATGCCCGAATATCTGCGTCATCATTATCCTTGAAGTACTCAACAATTGCCGCTGAAGCCCTTTGCACATGCGCTACTGAGTATGCGCTTGCTCCCAATATGATATTTCGGGGCCCAAGCAAGGCATAGCCCTCATGATAATCTCCTAACTCAGCGGAAGAGGCGATTTCATCAAGATTTAATCCTTGAGGCATTTCCTGCCGGTTGCCAGGATTTTGATTTGCGAATTTCTCAACTTGGCTAATCCAGTCATCTTCCGTCCCTTCTCCGCTTGTTCCTTCGCTTCCAGCCATGTTTAACCGCTATTAATCATTAATTGCATTGGGTGCTTTATTTTGATCAACTCCTATGGCAGGTATTGCAAAACCTTTAAAAATCTGCCTCCTCCCCATGCTGTTATGAAGCACATCACCTTTTACAAGTACGTTGAAATAGAGGATGCGGAAGCCTTTGTCAAAAATCATCTTGAATTCTGCAAATTCCTTGATTTAAGGGGCAAGATCCATGCTGGCATGGAAGGCATCAACGGCTCTTTATCTGGGGAAGAGAAGGCCATTGAAAATTACATGGAATCAATGAAAAAAGACCCAAGGTTTAATGATATAGACTTCAAAATCTCTGAGATTGAAAAGCACGCATTCGGCAAGATGTTCGTCCGGCTGAAGAAGGAGATTGTAAGCTCAGGCATGGGCGTGAATATTAAAAACAAGGCGCCTTACATCGAAGCAAAAGAATTGAAGAAAATGCTTGACAATGATGAAGATGTTGTCCTTATTGATGTCCGCAATTCCTATGAGCATGAAATAGGGCATTTTGAGAATGCAGTAATGCCAAAATCCGAAACATACAGGGAATGGCCCTCAATAGTCGAAAGCCAGTTAAAAAAATACAAGGATAAAAAAATAATAACCTACTGCACTGGAGGCGTAAGGTGTGAGAAAGCCACCGCTTACTTGAAAGGGCAGGGCTTCAAAGACGTTTCACAATTGCACGGCGGCATAATAAAATACGGCATTGAGTGCAGCGATTCCCACTGGAAAGGAAAATGCTTTGTATTTGATGACAGGCGCGTTGTTGACCTTGACCCGAATAAGAACAATGGGCCCATAACCCAATGCGTGATGTGCAAAATGCCATCTTCAGAGCTGCACAACTGCGCCTATGTAAAGTGCGACAAAATGTTTACAGCATGCCCCGAGTGCCTAAAGCTTCTGGAAGGCTGCTGCTCCAGGAACTGCCGCAACATTAAGAACAGGGATTCTCAAAGGGAAATCAAAACTCCAAGATTCGAGGAAGAGATTGTTGCCTAAAGGCAGTTTTAAATCCTAAGCTTCAGCTTCGCTTGAAAACATATCTATAGAAATTTTAGAGGTAAGATGCGGAATTTTTTTATTGTCCCTATTCACAAGCCTTATCAACCCTATCCCTTCCAGGTATTTTACATTTCTAAAAACCACTTCATAAGGCTTTTCCAAATCTTTAGCCAGCTGATAGATGTTTTTGGCATTATTCCTGCGGATTCTCTGCAGCAGCTTTATCCTTTCAGGGCTGAAAACCTTGCTGAAAGTTTCCGGTGTCATCACTATGCCCTTAACCCGATCCAATCCGCCTTTCATCGCCTTTTCGCTGATATCTCTATTATATTTGCTTACAGATTCCACGACTTTGATTTCAAAATTCACATCAGCCATCTCCAAAATCAATTTGTTCCATGAATTCATCTTTCAATATTCTTGCACTAATCTGCTTTATCAGCCTGTCCGCATCCTGAAAGCTTACTTCAGCCCTTTTTACCCTGCTCTTTTTGTAAAAATGGATATGGCTGCCATTTTGCCTTTCATGCAGGTAGTTGTCTATCCTGCATATCTCAACCCATTCTTCGCCGTCGAAATAAAGCATCTGAAGAGCCCATTTCATCGGTTCCGGATACTCTTGAGGAGATTCCCTTTTCATAAGGGCCTTTACCAGCCTGATTTTTTCGCTGTAAAATTCGTTCAGGCTGTCAATCAATACTTTCATTCATTCCTCTGATATATGACTTAACAGGTCATATATATAAGCTTTTCTTTTATTTTATCCCGAATCCAGCGGGCTTCTCACATTTCTTATGGAATCAGGATTTATCCTCAGGTATCTCTCTGTGGTTTCCCTTCTTGCATGGCCAAGCAGCCTTTGTATGTAGCTTATTTCAGTGCCATTTTCAATGAGATGCGTTGCATAACTGACGCGGAAAGTGTGCGGGTGGGCTTTTTTCCTTATGCCTGCCCTCCTTAATGCGGTTTTCACGATATTTTGCACAGTTCTCTGGCTTAATTTCTTCCCGTTGCCCCCAGTAAAAAGAAAACCATTATTCTCAGGATTATTATTTCTGAAGCCATTAACCCTAAACCTGCCTTCATCAAAAGCGATATCCCTTTTTCCGATAAACCTCCTAAAATCAACAATGAAATTCTCGGATAAATTAACAATCCTGTCCTTTCCTCCTTTTCCAAGCCTTACATGAAAGGTTTTCCTCTCAAGGTCAAAATCATCAATCCTTGCATTCAGCAATTCTCCCAGCCTCAGGCCTGAGCCGTACATCAGCTTCAGCATTAACTTGTGCTTTTCATTGCTTAAAGAAGCCAGCATCCCCAGTATCTCACCCTTTGAAAGCACTTCCGGCAGCGTGTTTTCCTTTTTCGGATATTTAAGATTAAAGCGCCTTTTCAAGATGCCCTCATAATAAAACTTAAGGGCAGCCACGATAAGGTGCCTCGATGTTCCCTTGACGCCCCGGTCATAAAGCATTATCAGGTATTCTTCTGTATCTTTTCTTGAAACCTCATCCGCGCTTTTCCCGATCCAGCGCAGGAACCTCAGGTTAAAATGCAGATATGCCTTTATAGTCTTCATTGAAAAGCCCCTTACTTTCATCTCATCTTCCAATACCTTTAAGCTGTGCATAATATGGTTATGCGCCCTTTTCCTTTAAATATCTGGCGCAGGCGGATGTCCAGTGTCCAGTGGCTCATTTTCCCGCTCAATTTCGCTTAAATCCTATTCAGCCAAGCGCTTGCAGCCTTTATCCCTCACCTCAATTCCAAAGTTTGCAAAAAGCTCGTTCATTATTCCTTTTGGATTCTCAATAAATGCCTAAACCGGAAAAATACTGCTTCGCAGGATAATTTGGCCGGGCCAATACGCGCCGGTCATCTCACTCGCTCCGCTCATTCGTGAGTTGCCTTGGGGCGACCATCTATTGCCCTCGCCGCATTGCTCGGGCTTTATTTGCCATCCAAAACCCATATGAGGGCTGTTTTGCTTTGAGATAGGGAAAAATTGAGGTGAAATAAATGGATAAAAAGCGAGCGAGCGAGTTATTGGTTGAATACGAGGATTTGATACTGGAATTCTCAGGGAAAATGGAGTGGCTCTGCCGCTCAGAGCACGGAAAGCGCTACAGGCTAGCAGTCCATGGAGACATCCACAGCCGCACAATAGCGAAGCTGGAAAAGGTACATACAAAGCTTCTCGTATACTCTGGCAACCCGCCTTAACGTGCCCACTGGACATCCACTGGACATTTTCAATATGGAAAACAATCAGTGCTTCGCATAACGGGTGTTATACGCAATTTTGATTTTTTCGTAATGGTGCATATTTTTATGATGTCGTCAACAACAATAATAATACAGGGTCGACGGTCAAAACCTTTGGGGTT
>JAGVYR010000022.1 GCA_018303185.1 Candidatus Woesearchaeota archaeon
CAAGCAGGTTTGATTATTGCAATTTTGTTATTTCTTTCGCTTTTTGCTTTCATCTTGAAGTTTCTTCTTTTTTTCAGTAATAGAAAGATAGTTTTGTCTTGTTGTTACTGGACGGCCTAATTCCTTTTCAGCATCTAGCCTAGCATTTCCTGCTACTTTTCCGCCCCTTTTGGCAATATCTTTGCTTTTATCAAAAGTTTCTGGTTTTTCTTCTTGTGAAAGTTCTGTTGTCATACGTTCGCCAAGCATTGTAAAAATCAGCTCCAAATCGTTCATATGGCCCTTTAGATTAGCTTTTGATTGTTTTGGCAGATTTTTGAACTTTTTGTACTCGGTTGGAGTCAGCCCGAATGTGGCTTTAGAAATCTCTGCTGTAAGTATTGCATAATCTCTTTCTTCCAAAACTCCCCTTTTTTCATCCCTTATGGCAATTCCTCTTACTCGCTTTTCTATCCAATCGTCAGAATAGCCCTTAGCTTTGTAGATTTCCTTCATGCGCTTTTGGGCTAATTCCGGATTTTCTATTTCTTTGACTCTTTCATATCCAACTTGAGCCAGCCATTGCTTGAATGGCTCTGCTTTTTGGGAAGGGATTGACTGAATAATACGGAATATTCCTTCTGTATTGGCGCAGTTCATGTTCTGAGAGCCGCCTGCAGTCGGAATAGCAAGGATATGTACAATTTGTACCCACCCTTTGGCAAGCTCTTCATCTCTTTGTTCATTTTCTGGATATACTGCTTGGCATCTTTAGAATCAGTCAAAATAACTACAACATCCTCTACCGCAAACCACCATTCATTATTATTCCAGGCTCTTCTGATTTTATTGCCTTGGAAGACAACGAAAGCATTTTCCTGATTCATTTTGTGGCTTAGATAAACCGGCTTCCTTATTAAAACTTACTCAAGAATGTCCAGTAGTTGTTTACCATACGGAAAAGAAAGGAGTATAGCATCATTAGGCAAAATGCCGATACAGAAACCAAAAGCCCTTACTCAAAATTCAAGCTAACAACAGTCTGGTTCAATAAGCTCTGGAAGAACGCAAGGTTGGTCTGGTTCAATGCAGAAAGCTGCTTCAAAGAATTGCAGCTTTGCTTAAGATACTGGTTGATTATTCTGTCGCATACTGTATAATCGTTCAGAGGCGGCGTTGCAAAGTTTATGTAGCAGCTGTCGCGCCTGCTTTCCTTGATGACATCATTGCATATCTCGCTTTTCTGCAAAATGCGCGCAACATTTGAGAAGCAGACATCCTTTGCCCTTTCTTCAGTTATCAAAATACAATAGCTCCTGTCTCCTGCCTCCTCGCCCACAGCTGAATAGCAGACATTCTTTGTCGCTTCCAGCTCCAGAGCGGCGCACATTCCGGCTGCTTCCTGCTTGCTTGCCTTTGCAATGCTTTTTACTTTTTCAATTATTTCGAAGGAATTCAGGTTGCTGAGTGAACCTGAAGGGGGCGTTACAACAGGAGCCTCTATTGTTTCAGGCGTCTGGCCTGTATCCTGCGGCATTTCGTCAATATTGTCAAGCCCCTGTGTTTCCGGCGGTTTTGATGCTGAATCAATGGCTTCCTGCTTCTTCCCTACAGCAAGGTTCAGTGTCTTCACAGACCTTTTCCCTTCTGACGAGGCTATGCTCCTCAAAAGGTAATTTCCGGGCTCTGCATCTTCAGGGATGAATACTGTTTCCAGCTCATTTCCCGTGAAAAGGGTTTTTGTCCTTGCCAATACTATCTCATTCTTTGGAAGCCTGATGAGCTCTGTCTTTACGTCTGCAGAGCCCTTTATCCCTTCAAGGGCAAGGGAAAGCTGCACAAGCTCACCCTGCGTGAATGCGGCTTTGTCAGTGCTGATGCTCAATTCAAAAGAGTTGGCAGAGCTTCCTGAAGGCCAGAAGAATATTATTGCGGCTGCAAGAACTATTGCTATTATTCCTGTGGCAGCCCCTATCATTATTTTAGGGTTTATGCTAAAGCCTTCTGACAGCCTTCTTCCATACACTTCATTGATGGCTGCTTCTATCTGGTGCTCCTGATAGCCATATGCCTCAAGGTATCTTTTAATTGAATTGAGGCCGTAGCCTCTCTGCAATTGCTGCCTTATGTAGTTTGTTAAAGGGTTCATTTTAGCTTTGTACTATTGGGAAGCATGCCTCCTGGTTCGGCTGCAGTGTAGTATCATCAGTGCTGATGCATATCTTTGTGAATTCAATTGCGGATGAAGACTGCACCTGATTTGAAATAGTCTTGCCGTGGCCTGCAATTCCTGAGGCTATGTCTGCCTTGCCAGATGCGGCAGTCCTTAATGAAACTGTAAATGAAACATCCCTGCTACAAGCAGTGACTGTGTAAGAGGAAGTGTAATCATAAGCAGAAGTATGGGTGACGACAGACTGGGCAGTGTAGGAAGTCTGCTGCGAGGTTCCGCAGATATTCCATGACTGTGTTTGGTTCGTCTGCGGATTAAACTGGTAGGTTGCGGACAAAGGAGTTGAGTCTATAGGCACTGGAGATGATGGCTCTGATGACTTTGCGTCTTCCTTGCAGGCTTTTTCTATGACTTCATTGACTTTCTCACCTATAAGCATGTTTACCGCAGTGCCGAACACCCTCTCTGCCTCTTCAATAGCATATTTGTCTGCAAGCTCTTTCAGGCTTTTCTCCCCTACTGCCCGCCTTGCCGGGTCATTTATGTCCGACTGCCTCTTGGCTTCTGCGGCTCGAGCTATGTTTTGGGATTGTGCATTTAATTTGTTTAATCCTTCTGTTATGGTTGTATCTGCAACTCCTGTAAAAGAGGATGCATCTGTCCATTCAGGAGTTTCTAAGGTTGAGGTGTCATCTATATACCTTCCAATCAGTTTTCCCTTTTGGTCTATTGCCAATTCAATCAGGTTTCCGTTTTGATCCTCAATTGGCACTGCCCTTTCTAGCATCCCATTAGGATTGCTTTCGAAAGCGCTTCCTGCAAATTCAGCCCTTTGCAAAACTCCTTTGTTGTCTTTTGTAAAAGTTATTGGCTGGCCTTCTTGGGTATATTCCCTCGTAACTACATCCCCATCGCCGTAGACCTGAACTTCCTTGTATCTTGCTTTGCCGCTTTCAAAATTATTTGTAAAAACGTTAAGCTCATCATCCCACAGCAAACCTCCGTTTGGCATTCCCAATTCAACAAATGCCCTTGCTGCCTCTGGATTTCTTTTTACAATCTGGAAGGTTTCAGCATTTATGGATGAAGCTTTTCCGTCAGGCGTCCTGAAGCTGTAAGTTTTCTCTTCAGGAAGGCTGCCTGCTATTGATTTAGTTGTCTCGGTCACTGTATACTGCCCTGAAGGCAGGTTAAGCACTGTTGAGGCAGTAGTCACCTTTCTGTCTATTGCAGACTTAAAACTGCGCCTGCTATCGTATCCTTGGGGAATTTTTTCTGTCTTTTCAGTTGTTAAAGTGGAAGTTCCATCACTCGTTCTGGTTATTGTTGCTTTCCCTCCTCCAAGAGGGATTATTCCGAATAACGAATCTTTCCCTTCCAGTTCCAGATTTCCATTAGCATTTGAAGTGACTTTGTACGAGCTAAATTCCAGTCCCGAGAGGCCTACAGCTGAAATGCTTGAAAGGAATGCATCTACATCTCCTATAACAGTAAAAGTGGCATCCTGTGCCCCCATCCTTACCCTAATTCCGTCAGCAGTGTCCACTGCGCTCATGCCGCTTGGATGGTATCTGTAAAATATCAAGTTTTTCCTTTCTGTTGTTTCCTCAAATTTTGTCCATCCTTCGCTTTCTGAAACCTTAACTGCTGTATTCCCCTTCACAAATGCCCGTTTCTGACCATCATAATTAAAGCTTTTATCCAATGGAACCGGCAATGAGAAGTCGCTCTGCTTGAGTGTATCAAAGGGTATTGTTACTTGGGCGTTTCCGCTTCCCATCACCAGATTTCCATTTTCAAATTTACAGGAGCTATATATGTTTCCATTAAGGCCGCAGGTTCCGTCCACCATTGTTCCTGAGAGTGAGAAGCTGTTTGACAAGACTTGGCTTTTGAATTGTTCAGGAGTAAACTCTTTCTCGTTAGCATCATAATAAGTAGTTTTTCCTGCAACAGTCAATGAATAATAAGGTTTAGCTTCTATAATAATATTGCTCCCAGTTTTTTGGAACACTGTCTGCTTCACTAACCGACCCTTATCCAAATCCGCAATTCCGCTTAATCTCTTCCTTTCCTCATCGCTCACAGCACTCGCCTTGACCTTGCTAGTTATCGTGTCTATCCTGCCGTCATAGCTCCTGTCCATTGCGCCGATTTCCCTTATCAATGAGCCTGCCTGTGCCTGCTTCTTTGCCCTGTCGAGGTCTATGTCCGAGCAGGCAGGCTCCTGGAAATTTTTCTCAAAGTTTTTGAGGGAGCCCATAAGGTTCTGTATTTCCATCACTATATTCGCCATGCTTATAACCGTGCCAACATACCATGGAAGCTCAGGCACCCACTTGGCAACCAGGCTTTTATAGACATAGGAAGTGATGAATGATACCAAAGCGCTCAGCAGCCCCGATATTATAGCGCCTTTTCCCCAAAACATGCATGTTGCCTCGGAAAGCTGCCTCTCGCATGCTTCCACGCTGACGCCGCTCCGGCACGCGCTCTCTACGCAGCAGTTGTATGCCTTGTAAATAGTGCTGAGCTTTTTCAGCTGTATCAGCACTCCGGGAAGGCAAAGGCATGCCGCCGCAGTGTATATATTTGAATTTGGGTTTACCCCTACAGGAACTCCTCCTATGTCCATGCTCAGCTTGCTGCATACATCAATAGAGCCTAGAGAAGAAGGAATTTTGCAGCTGACCAAATACCCCAGAATATCGCCCAAAGTGTCGCTTACAGGGTTATTGATTATGTTTCTCTCTTCCTCTAAGGCCTTTGCAGAAGGTATGAGCCCAAGATGATATTTTATCATTATTATTGAGTTCCAGATGCTCTTCACAGAAACCCAGACTCCATAAATTGCCCTCAGAACCCTGATTATTTTCTCAAGGGTTGCGATGAACTCATTGTCCATTATATCGACTAAAGAATTTGTCTTTTCATTCTTCTCAATGCAGGCTTCGGCAGGGTCAGGAAGATTTTGCCCTAAAGCTGCTGTGCCTGCATCTGCCGGCAGAGCCTGCCCTGAATCCAGCTGAGCGATAGCGATTGAAGAGTAAAGAGGAAGGCTTAATATCATGGCAATCATGGCTAATGCAATCATTTTCCATTTTCCTTGTGATAGTTTTTTTGCCATTTTATCCTGTAAAGGAAGGCTGCATATAGCCTTCATACTGCTCTTTTGTTATGCGGACATTTTCCACTTTCTGGCATGATTCAGGAGCCGCGGAAAAATCCTGTGCGTGATTGCCGTCTATCGCAACAAAGCTGCATTGGGAGTAAATGCACGCATCAGTCTCGGGGTTCCTGCTGCAGCTGTAAAGCAGCTCTGCCGACAAAGAGCCATCTTCCCTTATCATGCTGTCATCAATGTCAAACCAAGTCCCTGAAAAATCCGGCTCGATCTCTGAAAAAGTGTAAAATGTTGCCTTATTGCCTATGCTTGCCGGAGTCCATCCGATTTTTAGGCTTCCAAGCGAGAAGTCCCCTTCATAACCGGGCACTGTCCGGCCTTCCAGCTGCGTGTCTCTCAGAGATACGTTTCCGCTGAGCGTTATGTCCAATGAATGGCTTCCTGCGCCGATTTTTATCTTATCATTACCATCATCAGGATAGAAATATGAGATGTCATCCTGCAGGCCAGTTATGCTCATCATGGCTTTCTCCCCACCCTCAAAATCTTTCACAGAGCCTGAAATGTCAAGGCTTCCTGTCTCATGATACTGTCTTAGGTAAGAGGCAACATCCACTTTTTTCATGCTGACTTCAACTTCATGTATTGGCTCCAATGATAATGAAAAGTATTCCGGACTGTCCATTACTGTAAGGGGCTGCATTTTCTGGCTGTATCCTCCCTTAAGCGCATACAAGAACCCATTTACGCATCTTGGGAAACCGCCTGAGAATTTTCCTTCGCTATCAGTTTCTCCCACAAAGCAGTCAGTGTTGACGCTGCCGCAGGAATAATGGATTGAGACCCTGTCAAGCGGCATGTTGTTTGATGCATTGGTTATGGTTATTACCACAGGGCCCCCTGTCTTCTGCTCTTCATTGCAGAACATTGAGGGAGAAAGCTGCTCTATTCCTGAATCTGCAGGCAAGGATATATTCAGCCCGGGTGTAAGGCGGCCTGTGCATTCCCTTTCCTGATTGCCGCACAGGAACATGTCCATGGCAAACTGGAACTTATAGCCGTTCTTATCAAGCAGGACGCTTTCGTCAGGGCTTATTTTTGCCGAGGCAGTGCTGTTTATTTCCACAAGGATGGGCGCATCTACGGTGTACTTTGACTCATATTCGAAGACGCACATTCTTGGAGTGTGGGGTATCTTTATGCTGAATTTGCTTGGCCTTATCGTGTCACCCTGGCTTGGCCTGATATCATAACTTAAGAAATCCCACTCTGGCCTATAGCTAAAGCCTATTTTTGTATCAGTGTGATTTTCCACGAGCAGGTCATACACAAAGCTGCCATATATCGGGCTGGTGTTGAGGCCGGAATTTATGTCCTGTGTGAACAGGGTATTTTTTATTTTCACTTCCGGAATGAAGCGCTGAAGCAGCCTCTGAAGGCCTGACTTGATTTCCAGCTTGCTCCAAATGACAGAAGAGCAGTCCAGATTAGTAACAGAGTTGAAGAATGGAGGGAACCTGCCCTCACCAACGCCTGTGTAAAGCGCAAGCAGATTTTTTGAATGCAGCTCAAGGTACTTGTCAAGGCTTTCGCTTATTGACAATGATTCGGCGATGTCCCTAACCTGCAATAAGTCTATAGGCGCTGTATAGACAAATTCCTCGGCATTGTATTTTATGCCTTCCTTTGACAGCTCAACAGGCAGTGAAATTTTTGCATTAGCGGCATTTGAAATCTCAACTTGAACTGCCGTGCTGCCGTAGCTCACCTCAAACCCCTGCTGCCGGAAAGGCTCGAAATTACTGATGCACTTTTCCATTCCCTGCTTTAAGTATCCTTCAAGCTGCCCTTCCATAAGCGGCAGAGTAGGGATATCTATCCTGTCTTTCAGTATCCAGTAAGGCACCATGTTTCCAAGGCCATTTGAATCTGTAACAACTCTCTTTATGCCGCCAATTTCCTTAACCTGCAGATTGTTTTTGTCCTTTACGATTAGAATGTCCGCATCTTCAGGAACATCAATATAGCCGCCCTGCAGCCTCATTATCTCCAATCCCTGTAAAACCTGCTCCTGCAGGCACGCGTCAACATACGCCTTAAGCTGCTTCTGCACTTCATTTTCAGGCTCAAAGGAAGCGGCCTGCTCTTCAAGGGGCGCATCAATTTTTTCCCCTCTGAAAATGAAGAAGGATATGGTTCCGATTAGCAAGACTAATGCTATTATCATGAATATTGCCATCTGGCCTTTTTTCATTTTTTGCTCTGATTTCATATTGCAGCTTTCTCCAAAAAGATTGTATCTACTTTTTTTGTACTGTTTTTCAGTTTCCAATGCTCAAGCAGGCTTTCAAACTGGCCGGACTTGGATGACGGAATAAACAATGCCCCGCCTTTTACAAGATGAGATTCTTTCCCTTCCAAAACATTATGCACTGCCCTGTTGAATTGGACTTTCTGTATTTTAGTCAGGTCTTTCAGTGAGTATTCAAAAATTGTCATGGCCTTTGCCTGTGCAGATGCTGAAATGAATTTATTGTGCTTTATGCTAAATCCTTCTTTTGCGATTCTCCAGAACAATGGGTCCATGTAGATGCTTTCTGAATCTATTACCTCTATGTCAATGTCCTTTATTTTATCAAATTCCATTATTATCTTCCCTATTGCGCCGGGCTTTGCGGCGTATTTTGGCATCATAATGGCTAAGTCAATGTCTTTAGGCTCTGCCTTTCCCTTCACTGAGCTTCCGAACACAATGATGTCCTTCAGCTCAGGATATTTTTTCAAGGCCTTCCTGGAAATCAGCTTCAATTCTTCCAAGCCGGGCAATTGCTTTGATGCCATTTTTCAGCTTCTTGCAGTCCTCCATTGTGTTTTTTGTCCTGTAAGTGCCCCTGTATATGACATGGACTTCCCTGAATATTGCATTTATGTCCGGATCAAGGCTATTTGTTTCTTCAAGGCGCTGCTTCAGGCTTTCAATGATGATGTTTTTTGTATGGAGCAAAAGATAATCGATCAGGTGCACCATTGCCTTGTAATGCAGCTCAACAGCGTTTCTGTACCTTCTCTTTGCCTCTTCGCTTAATGCGCCTTCAACCCTTTCATTGAAGCTTTCCGCGTATTGTGTCATGTTATTTGGTAACAAATATTAGTTATTTTTTCTTTATTGTTATTAGGTAATTTATTCATATTTAAGCTTATCGGGTTTTGCTGTCATTTCAGCCAAGCTTCCTTCACCTCGAACTTTACATTATAATCTGAAAATAAGTTATGAAAATGGGAAAAGTTTTCAACTGAAACAAGGACTGCATTTGAGCCTATCTTCTGGGCAGCGTGCTGCTGGATTAATCCTGAGTGCTCGTAAAGCTTTTTTCCCTTCTTTTCCCTGTAGCCCTGCAGCTCCCTGAGAAATTTTACCTTGTCTTTCTGCTTCATAGGGGCAAGGCTGTAAGAGATGAGCATGTGCTGCTTTAGGTCTTCTGGTTTCATGGAATTTGCTGGTTATTCATTTATGGGTTTATAAAAGTTTCTGTAATTTATTTTAGAAATATGGAATTTGTAATGGAAAAATATAATAAATTGAGTAATTATATGGTATAAGTAATAGATTTCCAATAAAAATAATAGAAAGAATAGAGAATACCTTATGGTTATCTCTTATTTCTGCCTTCCCATATGGATTTGGCACTTTGGCGCGCATATACCGAGCACTGAGATGCGGTCTGAAATTTACTGCAGTCCAGTTCAATATATACTGGATTTTGACCCTCTCTTAAGACTCCATTAATGTAACTTTCCTCTTCAACCCTATACCTTAGAGCCCCACTAGCCTTAAATGTTCCATCAGAAGAGGTGGCAGTAGTAACTCCACTCCGGTCCTCAATTATAACAATTCTTCTGGCATCATTAGGTGACAGATATTGTTTGTACACTTCAGATTTTTCGCTGGAAAGAGGTAATGGGCTTCCTGCTCCATCCTGGATGCTTAATTTTGGAGGTGTGCCCTCTCCAAGATTCTCCACTCCTTGTTGAAATTGCTGGTCCATTTGCTGCTTTAATCTATCAAAGTCGCTGCTAATTTGGTTAAATGGATCATGCCTTCCCTCAGATAGACCTCCAAAATTCGCTGGCTCTTTCCTGGTCACTGGCCTCCCAGCTACAGACCCGTATTGCCTAAGCAGTTTTGGCAACAGTTCATTTGCTTCTGCTTCTGTAAATTCTGTTCTTCCGTTCACAGTATAAGGCCTTAGTGAGACAGGATCAATCAGTTGGTACAACTGGACTGCGTTAGCAACTGTAACCGCGTTTGGGTTTTGAGCGCCGTTGAAAGTATCTTTGGTAACTACATTATCCATATATCCGTCACCGGAAGCAGGGACTGCTTTTGCAGTATTATCGCCGGTTGAACCGGCACCGGTTCCCCCTATGGCGGACAAGCTTTTAGATGTGGCCATGGGGCTAATTCTGTCGCCGGGCTTTAATTCCAATGGCTGGGCTCCAGACAAATAAGTTTTTGATGCCGAATCATATGTATAAATTGCTGCTTTGCCATCACGAGTAACCTCCAGCTGCTGTGTGCCGAAAATCTCAGTATAAAGGTTTTTTTGTATCTGCTCGAGATTTTGCTTATTTTGGGCTGGAGATAATGTGAAAGGCTGACTCGGGTTTATTATCATGCTGTACCCTTCTGTATAGTCGAACTTTGCTGTATTCTCAAATCCTCCGCCCAATGCCTTAAGCCCCTGGAACTTTTCTGTTTTATCCTTCATCACGGCGGCTCTTGCGGATTTTATATCCTCATCGGTCCAGCCTGCCGCTATTAATTCATGATTTGGAACAAATGAATTGGTTGCCATAAGGAACCCTTTGAGTTTTTCTGCATCCCCTATACGCAAGCCATTTCCTGCAGTTTCTACCTTAGGTATTTCATCTGAATCATAATCCAAAATTGGCCATGACATTCCCAAAGCAGGAGCTATCTCTGCCGGAGCAGACGATTTGGGTGCGACAGCAGGCTCTAAAACTGCTGCCTGAGTGTATACCAAACTTCTTATGAAAGCTATCCGGTGGTCTATGTATTCCAATTCACTCGCATAATCCTCATCAGAAATGCCTTCTGGGTTACCACTTACAAACTTGTTCTCGAGTTGGGCTCTTTCCTTCTGAAGCTCCTTTATCCCAATATCGGCCCTTATGGAATTAATCTCTGCATCAATTTGTGCCACCTTCTCCTGGCTATAGCCAAAGTTATTAAATGGGAATAAAGTCTGTTTTGATTTTTCAAGCTCCACAACAAGCCTGTCCTGAATCTTTGTTTGCTGCGCTTCATCGTCAGCCTCATCAAGCATAGCCCCCAATTCGCCTAGGGTATACGGCCTGCTTAGGTCATCCACTGGCACGTTTATTCCCAAACTTGACATGACTCTTGTCTGTTCTGCAAACAATCTGAGTTTTGCGTCTGTATTGGGTATTAATCTTAATTTCGAATCGTCTACCGAGACATATTCTCCAGCGCTCAATAATCCATTGTATGTCCATGCCTCAATCTGGCCTGTGAATGGATTTACTCTCATCGGCCTATCCCTGCATAAAGTCCCGCAGTCAGAATAAAGCTGGTTTCCGGATATGTATACTTTGCCGTCTCCCGGAAGGCCCGGGACTTCTGTTGTTCCATACACGGAAGGCAGGCTTCCATCATACGGCAATGTGTCTTGCAACTCTTTGATTCTTGAATCTATTTGCCGGATTGCTTCAGTATCAGCAACGCCGTCATCCAACTCTGCTATCATTCCTTCCCTGATTGCATCAAGCTTCTGCAACAGCTCTTTTTTTGTGGCTACTATGCTGTCGACCCTTTCAGATGTAAGCCCGTCTCGAGAGTTGTACAAATCACTAAGCTGAAGCTCAAGGTTTTGAACAGCCAAATCAGTGTCTGAGTAAGCCGTGGTTGCGGTTTGAACTGCTGTGCTTTCTGGAACAACCGCGAGGGAATCAGGAGATGGTCTAATGTCTGCTTGCGGAGCCTGTTCCGAACTGCCTGAGAGATACCTCTTGAACATCTCTTTTGTTTTACCGTCATATCGACCATGAGTCACTAAAGTCTCATCAGCAGGATCCGTAATCTTGGTGTTGATGAATTCCTGCATTTTCGATACTGCCGTTTTTGTATCGGGCCCATAAATCCCGTCTTCTTTTATTTTGGGACCTTTAATTTTTTCTTGAGAAACTAGAAGATTGTGTGCGCCCTGCAGCTGCCTTACATAATCTCCAGTATCAACCAATTTGAGAATAGGACCGGACTCAACCAAGATTTTTGCGCCCATAGCTCTTATTTCCGCGTCAATTGCATCCATTCTCTGCTGTGCTGCAGGAGGCAGCTTCTCGTAATCAAAATAATTCTCTTCAATGCTTTGTTTCTCCTGTTCCAACCTTTTGATTATCTCTCTTTGTATAGGTACCGGATTGCTAGAATCGTCCACCATCTGCCTCAATTCCTGCAGAGAATATGGCCCATACCCTTCTTGCTTGACTTGTGCAGTTCCCGGTGCTGGAGAAGGTACTGCTGACACGGGCGCGTCTATTTCATTGGCAGCATCTTCGCTGCTTTCTATAAAAGAAATTGCCTCTGAATCCTGCTTAGCAATTATTTTTTCCAGCTGAGGATAAAGATCTTCCGAATATTTTATCTTGTCAAATAGGTTATAATTAACCGGCTGCCCGCTCCTGATTCCCAGCCCAACCTCAACCCGTGTCAAAGGGTTGATAGGGTCGCTTGCTATTGCAGTATAAATCCCATCATCCCCCATAGCCGCTACCAGAACTGAATTTCTCATATTTTTTGAAAAAAAGTCTCCTGAAAAGCCCTGCCCGTTTAATATATTCTGGGTTTTTTCGTTGCTCGGACTTGGATTGTAAACCATTACTTTCGGGGCAGGCTGCACAAAATTTCTGAAATTGTTTTCATTGAGCTGCCCAACTGCCTCGCTGAATGTTTTTACTTCCCCAGGAAAATTGACCTTAACAAACTTTGCAGTGGGATATGCTTCCGGGCTGTCGCTTGAAAAATCCCTATCAATGACAAGCTCGTAGCGGACTCGGTAAGCTGCTCCTTCTTTTAATGAATCCAAAGTGACCTTTATACCCTCACTGTGGCTCACTATGACTTCCGGCGCTCCATCTTTGCCTTTCAGAGTCATGAAAGAGGACTGCTCGCTGTTTGTTGATGAAAAGCGCATCTCAAGCTTTTCCCCGTTGGGGACAGGCATTGCAAGAGTTGATTCTCCTTTGCCGAAATTATGGACTTCCTTGGATTGCGGATTATAATAGACTACATCTGCCTTTTTCCCTGCCATTTCAGAGCGTATATCTTTTGATGATTTGGAAGTCAGCTGGACGTCTGTCTTCTGGTCATCGCCTTTAAGTGCACTGGCCGAGAATTCTGCCGTAACTTTCTTACTTGCATCTGTGCTTATCACATCCATCCTAGCGCCGTCTTGCAGAGTAATCCTATCCTGCGGCACCTGCCAGTTGAACTTTCCGTTGGCTATCATATTTTGCGTGACGCCGTTCGCAGTTTTTGTGATATAGTAACTCCCATCCTGAGAGGTTGAAGTCACAGTAAGGATATTCCCTGTATCCGGGTCCTTGAATATGTTAACGTTCTCCCTGGTAACTTTGAGCTCCAGCTTCTCCCCAAGAGGGCCTGTTGTGGTGAAAGTTGCACCTTTTGTAAGCTGCAGCTTATCCTGCTCAAGCCTTACATTCGCCCCTTTTTCCAGTGCAATCTGCTCTGTTTTGTCTCCGGTAACCAATGTGATTCCGTCAACTTTGCCCTCTTTCTTATTAACGAAAGTAACAACACCATCCTTCACTTCCGCGCCTAAGCTAGGAATTTTACCCTGGGCTACCACCAAGGTTTTTGCTGCTCCATTCTGGGAAACATAAGTGACTTTTAATCCTCCTTCAGACGGCTCAAACCTGAATTTATCGGAGTTTGGGTTAAGGTTCGCAACAGTGACAGAGTCAAAGCCGTAATTTGCCTTTAACGCTGGTCCAAGCTCCTGGGGCTGCAGATTCGAGACATGCACACCCATGCTTTGCATTGAAACCTTGTCCAATTGGCTGGTTTTTATATTTTTGAAAGCCTGGGCATTGCTATCCTTTATTTCCGACCACTTGTCTAATGGGATTGTTCTCAATTGTTCCTGCTTAAGATTTGCTACCAAAGAAGGGTTGTTTTTTGCATTGGACAGAAAAGTAGAAACCTGGTCGCCTTGCAGCTTTTGTACCTGTGCAGGATTCATCTTGTCGGCATGAGCTGCTATCTGGTCCGGGGTCATCTGGGCTATTTTTTCTGGAGGGACCTTTTCCATCTGTATTTTATTGGTGTCCCATTCTGAAGGGTTTGAGTCCTGGTAGTAGTTTGTGCTCCCATAATCCGGCCCTTCACCTTGAACAATGACATTCAAAGAACTCATTACAAACATAATCAAAACCGCCAAAGCAAAAGCCCTCTTATCCATCATGCAACCTCAATCTTCATTACCTGCGTGTCCTGCAGGCCCTGTGAATCCTCGACTGTAATGGTAGCGAAATGCAGCCCAATGTCCTGGGATGCGGGAGTGAAAGAGATTGTCCCATCTGAAGATATGTCAAACAAATCCGAAGAGCTTGAAAATTTCACAATGTCTTCATTAGTGTCAGAAGCGCCGACTTTCATTGAGAACGGCTGCCCGACAGCAGCATTCACATCGCCGATAAGCTGCAGCATCGGTGCATAATCATTGCCTGTCTGGGCAAGATTGTATTTTTCAGCGAAAAGGAATATGTACGGCTCGCCCCCTATTTTTGATTTCACATCCACAATCTTGAACATTACCTCTTCATCATCAGACATTATTGCAGAGGCTGAAAAATCAAAGCTTGAAAGATAAGCCAAATCAACTTTATCAACATCCTCTATCTGCCTGTCAATTATCTTCTCTGCAGAGTCCATTATGTAGCCGAGCCTTACAGGCACTTTGATAAGATGCTGGCTTTTGGTGAAAGTGTCCCCGCCTGATTTAATGGAAATATCATAAAGTATGCTTGTTGAGACTTCATCCTGGCCTATTGTTGTAACAGCGTCGGCATTGCTGCCGAATTCCGCAAACGGAAACTGCTTTTTAACAGAAGCTGCGCACTGCGGAATCTTGTTTCCGACATAAATGCTTATCTGGTTGGCGGCAAGGTTCTTAAGAATGGGCGAGTAAAGCTTTGACTCCTCATATTTCCACATGTGTATGTCTGAAAACGATGCCTTAAGGAGGGGAAAGCCCGCAATAGGCTCAACAAAGCCGCCCTGAAAGCCTGCAAGGACAACAGCTTCTTCAGCCGCTTCTTTCAGGCACGATTCAAAGAAGCCGTTTATAGGCTCAAGCTGCAGCGGGACTTCATTCGCTGTCTGGGCATCCTGCTTTGCATCCTCAACTGATAAAGAATTTGTGTAGAACAGCAACGAACCGACTATAAGAATCACTATGCCTAGTATGATGAATATAGCCGCTTGCGCTTTCTTTGCCATTTTTTAATGCAAATGGATATACCTTTTTGTATATTAGTATATAAATGTTTCTTTTAAATTTTAAAAGAGCATACTTTATGTTATAAATAATAGAATTACTTAACCCTTGCTTTGCCCTTTACCTTATCTGCAATAACTTCCTCATTTCCGGCTTTCAGCTGCAGGCCGTTGAAATATATTCTGCCTTCATCAGCCTCAATGTCCAATTTTGAAAACTGCCCGTAAGTGAGCTGTTCTTTTGAATTTTTTAAGCTGCCGAAATGCGCTTCATCACCGGGCTCTGAATCCTTTACGGACAGCGCCCCGACTTCCTTCCCATCATCTGCCGCAAGAAGCATCCCCTGGCTCTCAACCCCCCTTAATTTGGCGTATTTTAGATTTGCAATAACGATTACTTTTTTGTTCAATAGCTCTTCTTTTGAATAGTGTTCCCTCAGGCCTGCGACAAGCTGCCTTTGCTCATTGCCTAAATTTATCTTCAAAACATAAAGCTTCTCAGCATTCGGATGCTCTTCTGCTGAGAGGATTTGGGCAACCTTTAAGTCAAGGGGAAAAAGCTCTTCTTCTTTCTTTTCATATTTTTGAAACAGTATTTTCCCCTGCCTTATTTTTCCATTTGTTGTGGAAGAGAATTTTACTTCGCTGATGTTTTGGATTTTTTGCCCAATTTGGTTTAATATTTCGCTGGATGCTTCCGGCAATATCGGATTAAGATAAATTGCAATGATTCTTGCGGCCTCCAAAGCATTGTAAATCACTGTTGCAAGCCTTTCCCTGTCCTTTATTTTCCACGGCTCAGTGTCTGTAAGGTATTTGTTAACAGCCCTTACAAAGCCCCACAATAAATTAATGGCCTTGTTGAACTCAAATTCCTGCATATACTCGTCAAATTCCCTGAAAAAATCAGATTTTGAAATCAGCTCTTCATCAATTTTTTCCAGCTTTCCCTGCTTTGGAATTTCCCCGTTGAAGTTTTTCTCTATTAAAACAACAACCCTTCTTATTAAGTTTCCAAGATCATTCGCCAAGTCGTTGTTTATTGCCTCTATGAGCTGTTCCTCTGAATAGTCGCCGTCATCATAGCTCGGGATTTCTTTCAGCAGGTAAAACCTTACCGGCTCCAGCCCGAATCTATTTATCTGCTCGTAAGGGTCAATAACATTTCCCAAAGACTTTGACATTTTCTGGCCGCGGGCATTGATGAATCCGTGGGACAGAATCCTTTTCGGAGGAGGGATTCCCGCTGACAGGTGCATGGCCGGCCAGTACGCTGCATGGAACCTGAGTATGTCCTTGCCTATTATATGGACGTCGCATGGCCAGAATTTTTTGTAAAGGTGGCCTTCGTTGGCATAATCCAATGCGGTTATGTAATTGCTGAGGGCGTCGCACCATACATATATTATCTGCTCAGGATCATCAGGCACTGGAATGCCCCATCCTAACGAGGAGCTGCTCCTTGAGAATGAAATGTCCTGCACGTCGCCATTAAGAAAGCTCACAATCTCATTCTTTCTTGTCTTTGGAATCACTTTTATCTCATCTTTTTCTATAAGCTCTTTTAGCTTTGGGACATATTTTGAAAGCCTGAAGAAATAATTCTCCTCTTTAATCTTCTTTGGAGGCTTATTATGGTTCGGGCAGTTTCCCTCCGGATTAAGGTCTTTTTCAGTTATGAATTTCTCGCAGCCCACGCAGTAAAGACCTTCATAGGATTTTTTGTACAAATCCCCTGCATCTTTCAGCTTATTCCACAGCTTTATTGCAGAAGGCCAGTGCCTTTTTTGGTCTGAAGTCCTTATGAAATCATCGTTGGAAAGATTTAATAATTTTGTAAACCCAATGAATAATCCTGCATTTTTCTCAACTAACTCTTCTGTCTTCAATCCAAGTGCCTTGGCTGTCTCCACAATCTTCTGGCCGTGCTCATCAGTGCCAGTAAGGAAATGGACGTCTTTTCCTAAAAGCCTCTGGTATCTTGCCACAAAGTCAGCCTGCAAAAACTCCAGAGTGTGCCCAATATGCGGAGGGCCATTTACATAGGCTATTGCAGTTGTAAGATAATATTTTTCTTTGAAGCTGACCACCTGCGATATGGATAGGGAAGGGTTTTAAAAAGGTTGTTGTGCCCTGATATATTAATGTTATTACTTTAGTGTGGTAAAAATAGAAAGATTTATATATAGGCTCATGCCTAATAGGTTGGGGATGAAAAGAATATGATAACAATGAGAGGCATAAGGAAAAGGGCAACATCATTAGTAGGAATTTTAGCATTGAGCGGGTGTGCAACTATTGGGCCTATGAATATGGATTTAGATCCAAGGGTAATAAGCTCAAGGGCTGAATTAAAAATGGTAAAAGACGGAATGGTTGTTACATCAAAGGCCTGTTCCACAGGGCAATCTGCTAAGGACCTTGCTCAGAAAGCATACGATGAAGCTTTTAATATGGCAAGGAAAGAAGGATATCAAGGCGCTTATATTATCCCAACCAGACAGTATATGAGTGAAGAAAAAGGGGTACCTTGCGCCAATGTAGAGTCAAACATTCCTAAGCAATAATAATTTATAAAAAAATCAGATGGGTGAATAAACATGGCAAACAATATGATGAAGATTGTGGCACCAATTGCTGCGGCAGGGCTTGCAGGGCTTCTAAGCGTAGGGCCTGCATCTGCGATGAATGGGGGAGACGGGCCAGATATGCTTAAGAGTAACAAGAATGTTCAGTTTTGGTCTCAGTCAGGAATGATCGGAACCAGGCCGATTATTATCTCACAGGCTTGTTCAAATAATCCAGCCTTCATGGGCCAGACAACTCTTACCGCAATGGCAAAAGAATTCGCTGCTCAGGAAGCAAAAAGGCGGGGCTATGGGGGCAGACCATATGAACAGTTTAGTGATTACTATCCTCAATTTCAGACTAATGGAAGGTGTGCTGAAGTTATAGTGGGGTATGGTTCTAAGGGTTCTGAAGATAAATAATCATCCCGCATCCCCAGCTTCTTCTTTCACTTTTTTCTTCTTCGCTTCTTTCAGCTTCTTCGTTATCCCTATCTTCTCGCTGCACTTTCCGCATTCAAAGACAAAAGCAGGCACTCCCTGAAATGATTTTCTCTTATACTTGGCTTTCGTTGCCGCATTTAGGGCATTTATAATCTACCTCGACCTGCACTATCTTGTCCACTTCCTCATTAGGAAGCTGGTGGTGGCACTGAGGGCATTCAAAGATTGGAGCTTTCTTATCGGGCTTTCCCCTTTTATTGATTGGCTTGCCCATCCTGCCCTTGCCGCATTTCGGGCATAAAGGCCTGTATACCCATGCTATCGCCCTGCCTTCATTCTCAAGGCTCCTGTTTGTAAAATACAGGCATTCGTCCATTGAATCTGGGATTTTCAAAGCCATATTAACACCGCTTTATTTTACGCATAATTTTTCGACAATGTTTCTGTCTTTTTTCGCTGATTGCATTTCCAGTTCATAGGATGTCTTAAGCACGAGGGCAGCCCCCTTGGTTATGCCTGCCGCTTCTGCTTCTTCAGGATAGGAATTCACAAACCCATTTATCAATTCAGCGGCTTCCAATCCAATGCTGGCGGATATATTCCTGCTGTAGGTTGCATTCCTTATCCTTTCAAGGCTCTTGCACCCGAAACCATACTGGGTAGTGGAGCCCTTGCCGTATTTCCACCCTTCCATGAAAAATTGGTTGGATTCAAGAAGCTTGAGCTTTATTTCATATAATTGCGCCGCTTCTTCGGATAATTCCGCTGACTCGGCTTCCTTTTTTACTTCTTCCAGAACCTCAATGTTCGTTTCAGCATTCGAAGGAACTGTGAAAAAAGCCAAGCCATACTTTGCATTTATGCTGTTGAGGCTTCCAAGGGCTTCCTCAAATCCTATGCCCCCTTTGGCCTGCCCTTCTTCCGGCAATTCTTCAGCCCCATTGCCTTCCTTCGGCTCTGCCACAAAGGCAGTGTATGCTGCGATGCCAAACAGAATAAGGAGAATAGCTATTCCTGCCAGAATTGCAGCTGTATTGCTCTCCTTTTTTTCTTTTGCCATTTTCCTGCATGGCAAAATGGAGGTATTTATTTCTTTCGAAAATAATGGCAGAATTTTCAGAAAAGAGCGCCTAAGAATTTTGCAATTGAGAATTTATTAGTGATGCCTGCTGTTCCGACCACTCCTTGTCTGAATGCGTCCTAATATAATTTGCCCAATACCTGACAAACCAAAGCCTTTCTTCCCTGTTTTTCGCCCTGTCAAACACTATTTTTTCAGCCATTCTTCATAATCCCTTATTTTATAATTATTGAGCCTGCCCTTAAATATCTCTTCCAGGTGCACTGCATCTTCCATATCCTTATCCGAACAGAGTACTGCCCTCTTAAATGCAATCTGCAATTCAATATTCCCCAACATTAATAAGCCTATGGAAGTTTCAGCAGCCATTGGATTCTTTAGAGATTCAAAATCTGATTCAGCTTTAGCAAACTTAAATTCCATATTGGGTATTACTTTGCCTTTTTCTGCGAACCTCACTGCATTGTGTTCAAGATACTCAAAAACATCATTGGGCTTTTCTGCATTCAGGCACCAAAAGCCTTCATTCACAAGGCCACTGTACAATTCAGAGAATGGTTTCTTACCCATTCTTTTTACTATCACATCCACATCCTCGGTGGCGCGCGATCTTCCAAAGAAAATTGAGACATACCCGCTTACAATAACGTACTGCGCATGCTTCTCCAGAATTCTGATGAACTTCAGTACAAACTTGTCAAGGTCATTGATTACCTTATCTGTTTTTATCCTGTTTTCCCCTACAAATTCCATAAGCGCTGAGTGTTTTAGTAATATTTAATGCTTTCTTTTGGAAAAGCTTAAATATATGTAATAGCTATTCATAGTTTAACTATGACAGATGAATTGACTTTCACAAAAAGGGTTGCCAAATCCGGGCGAGGCTATCTAATTTGGATTCCAAAGGATGTAGTGGATTTTGCAGAAATAAAGGAAGATGACACTGTGGAAATCAAGATAAAGAAACTGGAGAGGAAAAAATGAGGAAGGGGCAGATAGCCATATTCATGATTTTGGGGTTTGTTGCCGCTATAGGGATAGTGTTCCTGCTTTTAATATCGGGTGAAGCTATGAATCCGGAGATTGAACCGGTGCTTGAAGAAGTGGCGCTTGCTCCAGAACCCATTGAATCGTTCATTAAATCATGCCTGAAAAGCGCAGGATTGGATGCATTGAGTGTAGTATCGAGCCAGGGCGGCTACTACAACATTAGCGGAACGGATTATGAGATAGTCACTACTAAAAATTATTTCGAAGCTTACAATTCATCTTTTTCCGTCAATAATTACTATGTAAGCCAAGTGCCGTATTATTACCGGTACAATGAAAATCAAATGCCGGACATACAGTCCATAGAAAAAGAAATTTCTGCTGCTGTTGAAGATTTTCTGCCTGAATGCTTAGACGGATTTAGCGCATTTGATGATCAGGGATATGAGTTTCTTGGAGGGGGCATGAAAGCTAACTCAACTGTCTCCTTAGATGATGTGGTGATAGCGCTGGAGTATCCGTTAAGCATAGCGCATGGCAAAAACTCATATAGTCTAGCCAGATATTCTGCAAATCTGGAAATAGATTTCGCCTATGTTTACGGCATTGTCAGGTCTTTTATAGATGAGCAGGGAAAAAATAGCAGCCTGCTGCCTATAGGATTTTTAACCAACCTTGCTTCAACTAATAATTTTACATACTATCTGATTACAATAGATAACAAGGTCTTTTTCACGCTTGTTTTTAATGACAGCATACCGGAACCGGTATCTCCTTTGACATTTTCTTTCCTTGTAGGATACAATTGGTCCTCTGAAAATTATAGTATGTTTAAGATTAACGAAACAAGCGAGCTTAAAGCATATCCGGGTTACGCTTTCAGCCACAAGGTTGAAACATCTGGAACTCCAGTCGCTTTCGCTGATTACACGCCCTTGTTTGATATAAACGAAGTCACAGGAGTGATAGACTTTGTTCCTGAAGCAGAAGATATTGGAAGCCACCAGGTTATGATCAAGGCTTATGATGTCGAAGGAAATGAAGCCTCCAGCATACTTGACATAAATGTAATCAGGGAAGGAAACTCCCCAATACTTAAAGGTGTTGGTGATATTGCGGTCAAAATAGGCCAGGAAATACTGATAAATTCATCAGCTGAATATCATGATGGCAGCGGATTGTTCTATACCCTGCAAAGCTCACTTCCAAACATCCTCATACATCCTAGGCATAATCTATTTTAAGCCGCAATCCGGCCAGGAAGGAGAGTATACTATAGAGGTTGTTGCAATCGGCTCGAATGGGCTTATGGACAAAAAAACGTTCAATATTGCTGTGAAAAATGAATAAACAGATTTTTGCGGTAACACTTGCCATTGTGCTGATGTCCGGGCAGCTTAATGTATGGGCGCAATCTTCAGATGATGAAAAAAAATATGGCGATATGAGCAGGGAGGAGAAAGCAGAGTTCATCAGGCAAAAAATAGGCCCGGGATTCAACCCTGACAATATTGAGATGAGCGCAGACGGGAAGACTGCTGTAATAAAAAGCGGCAAGGGTACTTTGACGACAAATAGCAATATTAAGGTCTCTATGAAAGGAGGGCAGGCTGATGCTTCTTTGTATACCGGTGAAATAAATATTGGTGGCGAATCCAGGATTAAAACAAAGAGCGGGGAAGAAGCTCATTTTTTAAGCGGGACGGTCAAAATTGTCAATGGAGAAATTGTTTCGCTCAAAGATGCGTCATTCATAGGCAAATTAAATGGCAATGATATTGCCGGCAGCAGCCTGAATTTTGACTCATCCACCGGGATTTTAACGACTGATAAAGGCGGCAGATTTGGAGTTTTGCTCTTAAAAGGCCAGGATGCGTCTTATTATGAATTTTCATCCAAAGGCTCTGAACACGTTACAGCAAAGCTCACTATTGATGGCCCTACTATATCTGGAAATGAAATAGTGGTCACTAATACTAAAACCAAACAAGTGATAGCCCAGTTCAGCGGGACTGCAACATTCCACAATCAGGGGCTTGTAACGATAAATGATGCCGCTTACACTGAGTTCATCAATGGGAAGAAGTATTCAACTTATGTAACTAAAAACACAGGGCTTGACACAAACCTTCAGGTCGTAAACGGTATTCCCCAGAGCAAATGCTCCTCAAGGTCGGAGATATCCTGCATCGAGAGAGATCCTACCGGCAAATATATAGTATTGGTTGCGAAAAGCAATGCAGACATCAAGGTAAGCAACCATGACGGCACTGCAACAAACCCAATCATTCCTGCAATTAAGGATAATAGCAAAATTTTATTCCAATCTTCAAATGGCCAAGGGACTGTGAGCTTGCTTTTCAGCAGGGAGCCGATGAAGATAGTGCAAGGCGATATTTCGCAGCACAGCCTTAAGGTCACGGTGGGTTATTTTGACCCTGCCAAAACGAACGGATGCTATACTCAGGTATATGGCTCGGCTTACCAGATTAACGGAGCCTGCCTTGGACAAAATTTCAATGAGGAGCTAAGAAAGATAGTAGACAAATACAATGCTCAAGTCCTATCAATTGGCATAGGCGATTTTGCAGGCGTTAAATCTTTGTTCACCAGGCTGACACAGCCATTGCCTGCGGATATGAAGAGTAAACTTGAAGATGGGAAGATGAAGGTGGAAGATGCAGTATATTCTAAGGGATTGGGGCTCACTCAGGAACAGGCGGTGGTGTTCATAAAGCTTTGCGGGAGTGATGTTGAAGGGGATTCATGCCAGAATAAGGAATTTAAAGATGCGTCAGCTGTCTACAATGAAGTGAAAGGGCTTAAATTCAGTAGTGCTCTAGAAGCAACATCTTATTCTCAGCTTAGGATTGATGGAAAGACTCAAGAGGAGGCACTGGATGGATACGCCGGCAAAAGCTCAGAACTTGAGGCAAAATATTTCCAAATCATGAGGGAAATGGGGTATTGGGGAGTGAATCCTGTTGATAAAAATATCAAGACCACTTCCTGTATTGATTTTTGCACATTGCCTCTGGAAAATGCATATAGAACTCTCGGTTATAATATCGCTGAAATGTATACTCCAAGAGAAATCGGAGGGAAAAAGTGGAGTGGAAAGGCTATGGGAACTGTTCTCGGACAAAACCTACAGGAAAATTACGGCTGGGAAGCCATTTATGCAAATCCAGATACAAAGAATCCGGATGATATGAGGTACTACCTAAATTCCAGAGGGGAAAAAAAGCGATATGGTGATGAGCATGTCTTCTCCGCTGCGCAAGCGGCCAGAGACCAGCCCTATTATGGCATAAATGTGGATCAATTACTTGTCAATTATGCTCCAAATGATTTACAAAAAGCCCAGGATACGCCCAAAAAATCCGAAACTCGATTCCCTATATTGCTCGGAACTTCGGAGCAGATAACAGAAGCAAGGTCAGATGCCTTGGCATTGGGCAGGGGCGAAGTGAAATTAGAAGAGGCTATGGCAAAATATGGTTTGAGTAAATACCAGTTTGGCAGTGCATTCAGTGAGAACCTTAACGGCAAAGTCGTAGAGGCTCTTTCGGGCATGAAGACTAAAACAGCCCAGGATGATGCTGTTTACAATAAACTTTTGGCTAACCCAGATTTTAACTCAGGAGTAGGCATTGCAAGAGGCGGCGAGCATGTTTTTGCCGTTGTAAAGGAAATAAGCCCGCTGACCAATAAACCCGAACTGTTTATCTACGAAAACCATTGGAACGAGAATCCAAATTCAGCAGAGCTGTTCGAAAAAACTCCGCTTAAGAAGTGGAAAGGCTACGGCAGTTTTGTAATTATGGTGCCACCTGGCACAATAAAGAAACAGCCAACTATGGTTGCACAGGCGCCATAGCCGCGCACAGCAACTATTTTTTTCCCTTAAAGAAATCATATTCTAATCTGAATTTTTCTCCTGTCAGCCACTTTTTCACCATCCCGTCATCAAAAAGCGTTCCTGCTACCCTATAGTTGGAATCCCTAAGTGGATTCACGGTAAAAGGGCCTTCAGACAATACTCTTCTTGGAGGGTAGTAAGAAGAATGAGTAAATATCACGCTGCCATTAATATTTACAACAAAACCCACATGAATGTCCAAGCCGACAAGGTATACTCCTTCGCCCATCTCTTTAATTTTCTTGACAAATGATTCGATTGGCTCATTGCTAAATCTGGTCAGGACATCAGGATTGCTCACTAAATTCTTAATTATGTTCTCAGAAGGCTGCCTTGCCATAGAATACCTATTGAGCTTGAAGCCCAAATGCTCAAGGGTTGTTGTTATGAAATATCCGCATGCTATGCTGTCTTTTTTTGGAACCTCTGTATGCCCGTTAAAACTCCAAGGGGTTCCATACCATGCAGGGAATATGCTCTGAGTTAGTGTCCTGATTAAATATTCTCTTGCATCCCCTATCACTTCTTTCTTCTCTGTTTCAGAAGCAGCCTTAAAATAATTTGCTTGAAATTTTGCATGGTCTCGTAAAATTTTTTCCAAAAGTGAATTGTATTCTGCCGCTATGCCTATCTCCAGATCCTGTGATCTTGCAGCAGGGATAACGCCTTGGCTAAGCAGACTGGGTGATGCAGGCGCACCATTCAGCCTATCGGCCAGAGAAGATGGCTGCCGCATGGCTGCCCTAGGTGTTCCTATT
>JAGVYR010000023.1 GCA_018303185.1 Candidatus Woesearchaeota archaeon
AAAGAAAAATATTTAATCCCCATGGAAAAAGAAAGGATATGCCTGATAAAAATCTCAGCTTTCCAAGAATACTGCTCCATGCTGAAGGGGCTGTTGTTTTTCTGGCTGCAATGTCCCTTTTCCATTATATGAAAGGCAGCTGGCTTGTTTTCATTATAGCTTTCATTGCTGTTGACGTGTTCATGGCCGGCTACCTGGTAAGCCCAAAGGTCGGCAGCATTACCTACAATGCCGGGCACGTGTACATTGCGCCGTTGATAATCGCGGCTTTGGGGCTTTATTCAGGGCACAGCCTTCTTCTTCAGGCTTCAACAGCATGGATAGCCCATATAGGGATTGACAGGGCTTTCGGCTACGGGCTTAAGTATCCTGAGAAGTTCAAGGACGGGCACCTTAAGAGGGTTTGACCTTATAATGCAATTTTGGTTTATATAAGAAAGCCCTTATTTTTATATAATTTATAAAGGTTAAATTTAAATATAAGCTATGCTTCACCTGCTTTAGGATGACAAATACCTATATGAATTGGACAGTGCAGCAGCTATTTTTTATTAGCCCGATTCATATGTTTAGGTGCTAGTCATCTCGTGTCTCAAAATCCGGCACCGACTCTTTGTCTTTAACCAAAATGAAACGCGAGGTGAAAAAAATGGAACAGAGAAATTTATACGCAACGGCTGAGGAGTACCTAGAGCGGCTGTTTGCGGATGAAGTTATAGAAGATTTGGCATTGAAATAGGTGGCGAAAATCGTAATAAAGCTTATAATAGCCATTTATCTCATGTGGATCATGACAACACTTATGAATAATATGCTTAATCATAGCTTTGAGCATCAGAGCAATCAAAAACATTTAAATTCAGGTAGAAATTGCTGTTTCTGTTAGTGCCTATATTTAGGAATAACATTGCGAGGGGCATAGGTTCGCTATGCGAGGGTTTGATTACCTCAAAGCCAAGCGGCCAAGGCGCACGGCTGCAATTCTTTGCAGTGCCCGTGTATTCGTGGGTTCGAGTCCCACCTCTCGCTTTTAATTATTTAATTATTTTAAAATGAAAGAAAAAGACAAAATTGAGATAATAAGTGACTTGAAAAGAGACTCCTTTTCAGAGTTTAGTTTAGTGAACAATGAATTTGTCAAGTATGTTGCAATCTCATCGCTATTTGTTGCGGTTTTATCTTTGTTATTGAATATCTTCCAAAAAGACCAAGTTTTAGAAACTTTATCTCTAATTGTACTTTTTATTTTGATGGTGACCTTATTAGTAGCATTTATATGGAACTATAGTCAAATAAACAGAATCAGAGAAGATATTGTTAGCCACTATAAATCTTTACAGAGGATGTTGATTACAAATGAAAAAAACTTAAAGAAATAATGCCAATCCAAATCTACAACACACTAACAAGGAAAAAGGAAGAATTCAAAGTAAAGGGCAAGGAAGTAAAGATGTTTGTATGCGGCATCACTCCTTACGACTTTGCCCATATAGGGCACGCAAAGACCTATGTGCAGTTTGACGTGATTGTGAAGTATCTCAAGAGCGGGGGCTATGACGTATTCTACCTGCAGAATGTTACTGATATAGATGATAAGATAATCAACAGGGCAAGGGAAAAAGGCATTGAGCCCATGAAGCTGGCAAGAGGGTTTGAGAAGGAGTACATTCAGGACATGGAGTCCCTTGGAGTGAATTCTGTCAGCAAATTCGCAAGGGCAACCGAGCATATTCCGGAGATAATAAAGCAAGTGGAAAAGCTGATGGACAAGGGATTTGCCTATCTCATAGAAGATGACGGGGTTTATTTTGACCTGAGCAAATTTTCCGAGTATGGCAAGCTTTCAGGCAGGACAACTGAAGGGGCTGAAGACTCTGTCTCAAGAATAGACGAGAGCAAAGGAAAAAGAAACAAAGGAGATTTCTGCCTGTGGAAGAAGTCAAAAGAAAATGAGCCAAGCTGGAAGGCCCCCTGGTTTAACGGCGGAAGGCCGGGCTGGCATATTGAGGATACGGCAATAAGCGAGAAATACCTTGGGCAGCAGTATGATGTGCACGGCGGGGCACGCGATTTGATATTCCCTCACCATGAGGCTGAGATTGCGCAGATGGAGGCTGCTTCCGGAAAAAAGCCTTTTGTAAGGTATTGGCTTCATACAGGCTTCCTGAATGTTAAAGGCCAGAAGATGGCCAAGTCTGTGGGCAATTTCATAACGATAAGGGATGCTCTGGAAAAACACGATGCAAAAGTCCTGAGGTCCTTCTATATATCCGCGCATTACAGGAGCCCTATTGATTTTTCCGAAGAGCTTTTGGAGCAGGCAAAGAACTCATTGCAGAGGCTCAATGATTTTACAACAAAAATGAAAAATTCCAATGGAAAAGACGATTTAGAATTAATAAAAAAAACAAAAGAAAAGTTCTATGAAAGCATGGATGATGACTTTGATACAGTTAAAGCGCTTGCAGCTGTTTTTGACTTTGTTAAGGAAGCGAACAAAAAAGGCGGGGGAAAGAAAAGCTATGAGCTGATGCTGGAATTCGACAAAGTATTCAATGTTCTTACGATATCTGATGAAGAGCTGCCTGAAGCGATAAAGAAATTAGTGGATGAAAGGGAAGAGGCGAGGAAGGCTAAGAATTTCAAGAAGGCTGACAAACTGAGGGAAGAGATAATCAGGAAAGGCTATATTCTTGAGGATTCCAAAGAGGGAGTCAGGGTAAAGAAGATTTAATTTTACTAATAGTCAGTAACAACAATAGAAAGATTTTTAAATTGAGTATAACTCCCTTATAATGTAAAATGGGAATCGCAGCAGAAAGAGCAAGGAGAACAAGAGAGTTTACGAAAAGAAGAGTGACAGGTAGGAATATCCCTGGTACTGAAGGAGTTACATATCACCGAACAGAAGAAGGATCTCCCAAGCATGTAAGAAATGAACTCGAATCTCTGAGGACTTCTATGGAATCTATTCTTTCCGGTATTGCAGATGAAATTCCCAGATATGAACAAATAGCAGAACCATCCTATGCACGCTTAGACCAGAGATTTACAGATGCTTGGTCATTGGTGGTTGCATTAAGGAAAAAGCAAGATTGTAAGAAAAGTTATTTGGAATTAAGAGGCACGTATATCGAATTAAGGAGAGAGTTCATAGATTTAGGCGCTAAAGTGCAATCCTATGCGCACAAATCACGCCAATAAAATCCAACAGTTAACTTTATATAAAATACCGCATCTTTTTCTTCACTTTTGCCCATAGAAAATGCCGAACAGCAAGGAAGTGAAGCTGAAAGAGGACCTTAAGAAGATTCTTGACAATATACAGCAGCTCAACAGGCACATCAATGAAAGCTCTGAAGATATTGAGGAGCACGGCGAGGATGTTGACGAGATAAAAGGGGACGTAGAGAACATAAAAAAGGAGATTGATGAGACAGGGGAGCATGTCGAGGACATAAAGGAAGACGTCGAGGAAATAAGGAAGGAGATAGACGAGACAGGCGAAGATGTTGAAGACATCAAGGAGGACATAGAGGACATCAAGGAGCATATCGGAGCGCTGAGAAAAGCGGTAGTCAAGGGGAAAGATGTCATGGCAAAAGTTGCAACGAAAGTGCTGCCGGACAAATTCGCCGCAAAGGACATTGCCCAGCAGATTGTCGGCGCAACCATCCTGTCAGCGCCTTTTGTAGTTACAGAAGAGGTGTGGAACCTTGCAAAGAACCTTGATTTAGGGCATATCATAGCCCTGATTGCGATAACGCTCACTTTTGACATACTGCTTTTCTACCATGCAAAATTCCAGAATATAGAGGGAAAAAGGGTTTTCAACATACCCCTGAGGCTTTTATCCATTATTGTTGTAACCTATACCACAAGCTTCCTTATGCTGACAGTCCTTGGAGTGATTGGCGGAAAAGTGACAGAGCAGATATGGGCTGCAAAGCTTGTAGTTCTCGTAGGATTATTTGCGAATGTAGGGGCAGGGACTGCGGATTTGATAAGGTAGAATATTTTTATTTTTTGGGTTCTCTGGCTTTGTAAAGGACCACATTGCCTGACTGATAGGCTACTTTTAACTCCCTGCCTATGCCAAGCAAAGCCAGATTTTCCCTGCCTAATGACGTGAAGAGCGCCGGATTAGCAAAAAGCGCCCTTGGATTGCCAGTATACCTCACTTTTTTGTCGAAGCCGACTATAGCTTTCCCAATAATATGGAAATCATATTCGTCATTTACTGTAAACGGGCTTAATCCATGATTGATAATAAGCCTGTGTACAGCTTTCCAGCCATACCTTTTAACAGCCCTTGCAACTTCCGTTAAATTCCTTTCAGATCTTTTATGGGCATAATTCTGGCTTGTAAAAATATCAAGAGAATCCCAGACAATTCCGCTTCCCCCCTCAAAGCCCAAATAGGAATCAAGAACTTTGGGGGAAATTCCATATTCCCTGAGTTTAATCCTTGGATGAGCCTCCATTTGTTGCTCTGGGGTCAATACATATCCCACTACAAATCTGTCTCTTTCAGTTATAATTCGGCCCAATGTTTGAGAGTTTATTTTCTCTATCATTCGATCACTTATAATTCTGACAATATCCCCCATTAAGTAATCCTTAACATGCCCTAAGACGCCTTCAGATGACACATCCCTGACTCTCCATGTATTCCCAAACACATAAAGTGCTTGCATGGTTGCAACCAATCCTGCTCTAAAATCTAATCTCCCTTCCATGACACTATCCCTGTGAGGATTCTTAGCGGAACCGTTAAAATAGAGTTCCCAAGCCTTTTCCACTACCTCTTGCCCAAAGAAGAAATGAAAGTTATCCATCTCCGAATGAGAAACTTTGCCGGATACCCCGTTTCTGCTAAAACCATGAGTGAAAAGTTTTGTTTCAATACCTGTTCCATTGGCAGCCGATATCAAATCCTGATGATTACCTATAAATGAGCTGCGCGCTACCTTATCTGCACCAGTACTCATTTCATCATGCGGGTCAAATCTCTTGTGGCTGCCGAAGCCATTTGCCGGATAATTTTCTTTTACAACCAGTCTTAAACCTGAAATGGCGTTATGCAGAAGGGCTACAGCGATTTCATGATATTCAGTGCAGGTTTCTTCAAAAAGTTCTTTAGCCCAAGTTAATTCCTTAGGAGTAATCTGCCGGTCTGCACCAATCTGACTAGAAACCGCATTGTAAATCTTAATTAATCTGATTTCTGAAAACTTTCTTGTCACTGCTGCTCCCCTTTCAGTGATTTCTAAGCACCCTTTTTAAAAGTTTCCCAAGAAAACCTAAAGGTTCACTACCGTCTCAACACTAATTTCAGAGCTTTCCTGAACCTGCTCAAAAACAACCTCTTCCGACCAGGTGACGGCCTTCAAGTCATCCTTTATGCTGCCAAACTCTTCCTTTGCCATCTTCGCCTTCACGAGAAGCCTTTTGACGGGCACTTTCATTGAAACTTTCTTCTCTGACTTTGCCTTCCTCACATCATTCAGCACAGAAACAAAAATGTCCCCTATTGCCCCAATCCTTTCATTTTCCATATCAAAGGAGGGCCAGCTGCTTATGTGCACGCTTTTTTCATTTTCGTATTTTTTGAAATAGGATTGGTAGACTTCTTCAGTTATGTAGGGCGTTATAGGGGCCATCATCTTGACTATTGAGAGCAAAACACCGTATAATGTCCATTGTGCAGCTTCCCTTGCACCCTTCCCACGCCTGCCCGGATTGTAAATGCGGTCCTTGACAATCTCAAGGTAATTGTCAGCGAAGGTGTGCCAGAAAAAATTCTCGACTTCCATCTTTGTCTTCGCATACTCGTACTTTTCAAAAGTTTCCGTGGAATCTTTTATTATGCCCGAGAGCTTTGAAAGCACCCACAAGTCCATCGCTTCCAGCTTTTCAGGCTTCTCATTCTTATAGTCTTTAAGATTGATGAATGCAAAGTTTGATGCGTTCCACAGCTTTGTTATGAATTTCTGCCCAGTTACAAGGTCTTTCTCCATGAACGGCAAATCGTCGCCTAATTTAGAGCCGGCTGCCCAGAACCTTAAAGCATCAGCGCCGTACTTTGCAATCATTTCTTGCGGCGAAACGACATTGCCCTTTGACTTTGACATCTTCTTTCCGTGAGGATCCAAAGCGAAGCCGGAAATCATTATGTTGTGCCACGGCACGCTCTTTTCATGCAGGCAGCTTTTTACAACAGTGTTGAAAAGCCAGAATGTGATTATGTCGTGAGCCTGCGGCCTCAGGGACATGGGAAACAATTTTTTGCAGGCTTTAGTGCCTTTCATCAGCTCTATGGCAAGCTGCGGCGTCAATGACGAGGTTGCCCACGTGTCAAGAGTGTCTTTCTCCCCGATAAATTCCTTTGAGCCGCATTTGCATTGTTTCCTGGGAGACTCCTCCATAGGATCAACAGGCAGCTCGCTTTCTTCTGGCAGATGAATCTCATGGCACTTTTTGCAGTACCATGCCGGAATGGGAACGCCGAAATGCCTCTGCCTGCTTATGTTCCAGTCCCATTTCAGGCCGAGAATCCAGTTGTCATAACGGACGCGCATATGCTCCGGAAACCAGTTCATCTTCTTTCCCTGCTTCAGGAATTCGTCCTTCAAATCCAGATAGCGGATGAACCATTGGTCTGTCGTAAGTATCTCAATGTCGGTATCGCAGCGCTCATGGACATTTACAGCGTGCTTTATAGGCTCAATCTTCTGTATCCTTCCCTCATTTTTCAGCGCTTCAATCACGGCTTTCCTTGCTTTTTTTACGTGTAACCCTGCAAACTGGCCTGCTTTTTCGTTGAGAGTGCCGTTCTTGTTCAGTATCTCTATAGGCTCAATTTTGAAGCGCTCAATCCACTCAACGTCATTCATGTCGCCATAGGTGCAATGATAGACAACGCCTGAGCCAAATTCCATGTCCGCGTCTTTATTTGCCACGATTTCAACTTCCCTTTTTGAGAAGGGAATCTTTGCCTTTGCGCCTATGAATCTCTTATACCTCTTATCGTCAGGATGGACATGCACGGCAACGCACGCAGGCAGAAGCTCGGGCCTTGTTGTAGCTATCGGAATCCTCTCGCCAATCGTCGTGTCGAATTCCATGTAAACAAACTGAGACTCCTGCTCCTTGTCCCTCATCTCGACCTGCGCTATTGCAGTCTGGCATTCAGGGCACCAGATGAAAGGGGCCCTTTTCCTGTAAATCCTGCCCTGTTTGTATAAGTCAATGAAGGATTTTTGGGAGATGCGCTGGCAGTGCCCGTCAATTGTGGAGTAGTATATCGAAAAGTCGGAGCTTATGCCTATGCTTTTCCAGTCCTGCACAAAATCAGGAGTTATCTCCTTCAGCGTATCGAGGCACAGCCTTACAAATTCCTTCCTGCCCATGTCAACACCTTTCATATTTTTCAGCTTTTCAATCAGCCTTATGGTTGCAAGTCCGTTGTCATCGGTGCCGAAAGGGTAAAAGACGTTTTTCCCGCGCATTCTCTGATAGCGCACAATGAAATCCTGCTGGGAAAAAGAGAAGGCGTGGCCTATGTGCATCTTTCCCGAAACAGTCGGCGGAGGGGTGTCTACTGAATACACCTCTTTGTCTGAATCAGAGTCAAATGCATAGATGCGCTCCTTCTCCCAAAATGCCAGCCATTTAGGCTCAGAAACCTTTGGGCTGTACTTTTGCTGAATGTCCATACCTGCATGAATTAGCTGTTTATTTATAAAGTTTAGTGCAATGCAAAGCCGGGATATGGCACCAAGCGCCGACTATGGCGGTGCGACGGTCAAAAACCTCGTTTCATTCGGTTTTGCCCTACTCGGCATTCCCTTGGAATTCCTGCCTCGCCGCACGCCACGTCGGCGCTGATGATGCTGGGGTTGGTTTGAGCTTTGCTCGAACTAACGAACGAAGTGAGATTACGCCCTGCAGGCTGCAGAATAGGGCAACGAAGTTGACCGTCAGCCGCCAAAGTGGTGGCGTGCGGCATAATGTACCGCATACTTAGCTATAACGAAAGACCTAAGTTTTTAATAGCATTTGTTAGGTCTTTCGAACATAATATGGGCTAATCGATATTAAAAATTAACAGCCCCTATTATAGAACCATAAAAACAAATATAGAACCATAAAAACAAATCTTAATAAACCATCAAAACACTCTCCAACTATGCACCCGTACGCTAAGAAATTCCTGCCTGAAAAGAGCTCCGACATCATAGGGCAGGATATGGCAGTGAATGAGCTGAAAGACTATATCTCCAATTACAAAAGCCAGAAGAAAAAAGCGGCGCTTCTGTTCGGGCCCACAGGAACGGGAAAGACTTCAAGCGTGCATTCAATAGCCAATGAGATGGGACTTGAAATCCTTGAAGTCAATGCTTCTGACACAAGGAATGCAGAAGAGATAAACCAGAGGATAGGAGCTGCAATGGGGCAGCAAAGCCTTTTTTCAAAAGGCAAGATAATACTTCTTGATGAGATAGACGGCCTTTCAGGAACAGGGGATAGGGGGGGAATACAAGCGCTCATAAGCCTCTTGGAGAAAAGCGCATTTCCAGTTGTTTTGACTGCGACAAACCCGTGGGACAATAAATTCTCCAAATTAAGAAGCAAGTCAGAGATGATAGCATTCAATCCGCTGGAAGCAGATGACGTATTCAGCATATTGAAGAAAATATGCGCTGCTGAAAAAATTAAGCATGATGATTCTGTCCTTAAGGGGCTGGCAAGGCGCTCCGGCGGGGATGCGAGGGCATCTATAAATGACCTGCAAATGTTAACGATGCTTTCGGGGGAGCTTACAAAGGAAAGCCTTGAGGAGCTGAGCGAGAGAAACAGGGAAGAGACTATATTAAGCGCATTGACGCGCATTCTGAAGACAACAGACCCGAAAGTTGCGCTTGCAGCATTTGACAATGTCCGCGAGAACCTTGACGAGCAGCTTCTGTGGCTTGATGAGAATATCCCGAGAGAGTACACAAATCCGGAGGACCTTGCAAGGGCCTATGAGAAGCTAAGCAGGGCAGATGTTTTTAACAGGCGCATCAGGAGATGGCAGCACTGGCGCTTCTTAGTGTATATCAACGAGCTTATAACAGCGGGAATCGCCCTGTCAAAAGATGAAAAATACAGGGGATTTACCGAATACAAGCCTACAGGGCGCATACTGAAATTATGGTGGGCAAAGCAGAAGAGCATGAAAAAGAAGGCGATTGCAGAGAAGATTGCAGAAAGGACGCATACTTCAGTCAAAGATGCGCTGAAAAGCTCTCTGCCCTACATGCAGCACACTTTCAGGAAAAGCAAGCAGTTCAGGGAAGAGCTTACAAAAGAGCTTGAGCTGAGCAGGGAAGAAGCTGAATGGATGGGGAAATAAAAAATCCGGCTTTGTTCCAAGACTCGCTTACGCTCGGATTGGCATCTGCTCGCCTTTATGAGCTTTTCACAGGGCTCGCATATTGGCACTATGCTTATTTTCTACAAAGCCAATAAACCCTAAAAATTTATAAACATAGCACAAAATAAAGAGCTTATGGAAAAAAGGCTGAAACTGACCTTGATTTTTGCAACTTTGCTGCTGTCTGTGCTGGCGATAATTCCCTTTGCCAATTCTGAAAAATATATCAAAGTCACCAAGCCAAACGGCGGGGAGCTCTTTGAGTATGATTATGGCGGCTTTGATGCTGAATATGGGGCAAGCCCTGAAGTGAGGGCTATTGGAATTAAGCTGCTGAAAGGAGAGAGCACAGTATACGAAATTGAATTTGATACGCATCCTGCAGGAAAATCCTTAGGCTTTGGATTATCCTCCTATAATTATGACAGGATAGGCACAGGCAGCGATTACAGGATAATGGTTTATGACAAAGATGACCCTTCTGTCTACGACGAAAGCGACTCAGCATTTACATTGAGGGAATATACAGGCACACTGTGCCCCAAAGGCTATTTTGGCCATCCTCCGGATTCACAGGATGAGAATGCCGAATCATGCAAAAATAACTGCAATGGGAAGGGCTATACGGAATACTACCACTGCGGAACCTATTGCTATTGCAATTATGAAAGCAAGGCGCAAAGATGCAAAGAGACTGACAATGGAAATGATGAGAATACAAAGGGAAAAATATTCTATGGCGACATATCGAAAGAGGATTTTTGCCTGGATGGCAGGGATTTAGAGGAATATTACTGTGAATATTACAATGGAATTTATGATTTACGCTCAATAACCTTTACATGCCCGCAGGCGTGCGCTGACGGCGCCTGCACAGGCGGTGAAAAAAGAGAACAGCCGGAAACAAGAGACAGCCCCAGCGAGCCGCAGCTATCCGAAACTGAAATTTATCCTGAGAATTACCCTCCGCAACGTACTTTCTGGAGCAGAATGGCGGATTTTTTCAGGAAGATGTTTGCCTAGCTGAACACTGTCAGCTTAAGGGTGCCATCTGCTTCGGCGGTTTTTATCCGTTTCATTTGCTGGAACATTGTATTTGCCCATTGAGAAAAAACCGTTCCATTGCTCCAGAACACGTTCTCTGCCTCAGCAGAAATAGTCAGGCACCCCCTTAAGCTAACCTTACCAACTGCCAAACAGAAATGTTTATATAACCTATTTTGCAGGATATTAAAAAAGAGGTTTAAGAGGATTATTGATGGCTTCTGGAAGAAAAGACCCCTGGGCTGAATATTTTGACAGGCTCAACAGGCAGCTGGTCAATTTTGACGGCAGGCTGCGGAAAGTCGAAAGGCAGCTGGCTGATATCAGGGGAGACTCAAGATTTCAGGCTGAATCGCAGGCTATAGAAGAGACAGGCAAGGAATCCTACAGCACAGACAAGAGGAAAGTGTGGGGATGGAGCCTGATTGCCGTCGCGATATTGCTCTTTATCGACCCATTGGGCATTACATATTTCTTTTACCCGCTCAACAGATTCCTGATGTTTACCCTTATTATAGCCGGAATTGTGCTTCTTGTTAAGAGCTCTTCCGGCAAGCCTGCAGCCGAAGAAAAGCCTGAACCAGTAAGGACTTCAAGAGCTGCCGCCAAATCCGCTCCAAAGATGCTGAAAGGCCCTGCCAAGGCGCAAAAGAGCTTTGAGGAGGACATAGGAAAAAAATGGCTTCCAAGAATAGGCATTATCTCCATTGTGCTGGGAATAGCTTTTTTCGTCATATATGCCATACAAAATAGGTGGATAGGCCCTACAGGGCAGGTAGCGCTTGGAGTAATCGCAGGAATTGCCGTAATTGCAGCGGGAGAATTTTTTGACAGGAAAGGATACCATAACTACGCGATGACTCTTGCCGGAGGGGGATTTGCCATAATTTATTTTGCGATGTTCGCGGCTTACAGGTTCTACGGGCTGCTGCCGCTGACTGCGGATGTAATAGCGCTGACAGCGGTCATTGCAGGAGCTGTATTTTTTTCCATAAGGTACGATTCGGCCATTATAGCCGCAGAAGCGTTTTTCCTCGGCTATATTGTCCCATTGCTCACGAGCTCTGTAAACACTTTCTTCCTGATATATGCGGTTGCCCTTACCGCAGGCCTGACCTTTCTCACAACATACAAGAACTGGAAGACACTCGGAGCAGCCGGAATTGTTGCCATGTATGTGACACATCTTCTGTGGATAGGCAATTATTCAGGAAGCCGTAAGGACATTATGCACCTGATTTTCATAGCAATCTACCTCGCGATGTTTACTGTGATGGCCTTCAGGTTCAAAGAAAGCGCAAAAGAGCGGATAGATTCATTGGTAAGCTCTAGGAATGTAATTGGTGCGACGCTTATTGTGACTTATCTTATGCTCTTTCTGCTTGATTTCAGCAAGGCTGCAATAATAATCACGCCGCTTCTGCTGCTGCTTCTGACTGTGCTCTTCATGGTTTTGAAGTTCAGGTGGAGCTTTTTCGCAATAGGCTCAATCCTGCTCACATACTTAGTGCACTGGAGCTGGCTGGACAGGAATTTAGGGCCTTCAACCCTGCTTGTAAATTTCCTTGCACTGATGGCTTATTTCCTGCTTTTCAATGCGATGCTGTTCCTGTCTTACGATAAGAAAAGCACTGCGGAGAATGTCATCGGCATGCTGGCCAATTCCGCTGCTTATTACTTCATTAACATGGCAGCGATACTTGAAATAGCAGACGGCTATAAGGGCATCTTTACTGCTGGATTGTCGATATTCTATCTCATCGGAGCATACATATCCTACGGCAAAAAGATATCCCCGTATTTCAACACATCGCTTGTGCTGTGCTTCGGCTATCTTGCCCTTGCGGTGCCCCTGCAGTTCAATGAAGCCTATGTGTCGATATCATGGGCAGCGCTCACACTGATACTCGTCATCCTCGCTTTCAGGCTAAAGGAAAATATCATAAGAATCTCGAGCTCGGTCCTTGGCGCCATAACGCTTGCAAGGCTGATATTTTATGATTCATGGGCGCTCAGCAGCTTCAATGCCTCGAGCATATTCGACAGCACAAGGCTTTTTTCATTTTTAGCTGCAATAATAATCTTCTATGCCATATCCGGCCTCTATTACAGGAACAGGGATAAGTTTGCAAACTTTGAAAATTCCACAGTGGCATATGTCACCGCTGCCTATTCCATTGCGGCAACGGCCCTCACAACAGTAATAATGTGGCTTGAGATATGGGATTTAGGCGCATCAATCAATGAAAAAAAGCTGTGGACATCCCTTGCTTTTGTAATACAGGCAATACTCATCCTCGGGTTCGGGTTCATGAGGCAGATAAGGCTCTTCAGGCTCCTTGGGCTGATACTGTTCGGGCTTGCAATATTCAAGGTTTTTATCTATGACCTGAGCAACCTTGAGACGGGTTTCAGGATAATCTCCTTCATAGTGCTTGGAGTCCTGGCGCTTGCAGGAGCATTCCTCTACAATAAATACAAGGACTATCTTTAGATTATTTATACAAAGGATGAGAGATTGTAAAAAGATAAGAGATTATATTTGTATAATGAGGCATATCTCACCAACAATATAACCACAATATAAAAATAATAGGGGGCATATAACAATACAAACAAAACAATAATGCAATGAGCTTATATGCAACACAATGAGAAAAACTATCGGATTGCTGGCAGTTTTCATGGCAATGGTGCCAATTTTCTCCCTTTATTCAGCTGCGATTAATCAGGCTGAATATCCCTATTATAAGAAAATAGCGGTTCCTGCCGGAGTCAGTGAGCCTGCTATTGTAAATTTTGACGTCCAGATTCTCGACCATATGAAGCCTGACGGCTCTGACATAAGGATAATGGAAAACAATGCTGAAATACCTATCAAGGCCTTGATAACGGGAGTGCAGGAGCTGGCTCATGGCGGCAAGATTGCAGAAGCATCTTCATCAAGACCGGATTTCAGAGGAATAAGCTTCGGCCCAAACAGCCTTATTGACGGGGACTACAGCGGCAATGACAATGCATACTGGCAGATAGACTCGCAGGCAGACCCTTATTTTGCGTATTTTACCCTTGAGCTTCAAGGTTTTTCTCTTTCCGACAGGGCAAAGATATGGACTCTTAATCCTGAGTACACATGGACAGACATACAGGTTGAAGGAAGCAATGACCTCAATGATTGGAGCATAGTCAAGGGAAAAACCCCCTATGCAGCCGCTGCCGAAAGAACAGTTGTTTTCCCTCCCGTGCAGTTTAAGTATTTGAGATTTTCATTCTGGCATACCCAAAGCCTTGTGATAAATGAGATAGAGGTTTACGGCGCATCATCCGGAAAAGCAGTGTTCTTTGCAAAGTCCGGAAATGATTACAGAATCTATTACGGCAACAGGCTGGCGCAGGCAGCATCATACGACACTTCATCGCTGTCCACAAAGGGCAGCACGCCGCAGCTTTCACCGGGATTCCAGCAGTCCAATCAGGAATACAGCTCTGACACTGATGCTGACGGAAGGATTCAGGATAACTGCCCGACAGCATCCAATCCCGCACAGGAAGACTCGGACAATGACGGAATAGGAAATGCATGCGACAATTGCCCGGATTCAGCAAATTCCAACCAGCAGGATTCAGACAATGACGGCATAGGGGACAAATGCGACAATTGCCCTTCTCTAGACAATCCGGATCAGTTTGACGACAACCTGAACGGCATAGGGTATGCATGCGATGACAATGACGGAGATAGAGTGATAAACTCAAAGGACAACTGCATCAGCTCCCGCAATCCAGCGCAAGGCGATAAGGACAGGAACGGGATAGGGGATGCGTGCGAAGACCTCGATAATGACGGAATTCATTTTTCAAAAGACAACTGCCTAAGCATCCAGAATCCTGACCAGAAAGACTCTGACAATGACAGGATTGGAGATGTGTGCGACAACTGCGTTTTGGGAAGCAACCGTGACCAGTTTGACCGGAACAACAACGGCATAGGGGACGTTTGTGAAGACCGGGACGGGGATGGCGCGGCTAACTATAAAGATAACTGCATAAGCGCTGCAAACCCTTCTCAGGAAGATTCAGACAATGACGGAATAGGAAATGCATGCGACAACTGCCCAAGCACAATAAATCCGGAGCAATATGACAGCGATAATAATGGCGCAGGGGACGTGTGCGATGACGGCGACGGTGACGGGATAATAAATCCAAGGGACAACTGCCCGGGTGTCAGCAACCCGAAACAGGAAGACCAGAACAACAACGGCATAGGGGACGCATGCGAGGATTTTGACAATGATAATGTGATGAACTTTGATGACAACTGCGCCTATGACTATAATCCTAGGACATATATTGGCAGTGAATACCTGCAGGCAGACGCAGACAAGGACGGAATCGGGGATGTGTGCGACGGGAAAGACAGCAGGCTGACAGAAAAGAAAGGCGTTATCTGGGCAGTGATGCTCGGCACAGTGCTTCTCGTAGGTTTTCTAGCTTTCAGGCTTGCCAGGAAGCCGCAAATAGCAGATAAAAAATAGCCCTTTTCCGATGGCAATTTTTCCGGCTCCTTATGAAAAGCTTTAAATATGATTTTTCTCAATAAAGGTTAAGGCAGCCGCCATTTGGTTGAGGCTGAGTATATTTTGCACAGGTTAGGATAAGGCCGCCATTTGCTTTGGAGTGAGGCAGGTTATGAGTTCTGATTTGGATGGGGTGGTTTTTCTTTCAATAAAAAATTCATTGTTTCAAAAATTAAAGAATCAAAAAAACTACCGAACTCCAAGGCGCCTTATCCTAACTGAATAAAATCAATAAAAAAATAATCAAAAAACAACTAAAGCCTCAGGCGGCCATGACTTAACCGGAAAAATGCCAATAAAAAATTGCTAACGAGGCGCTCGGCTTGGCAAAAACAATCAATGCCTTTTGCGCTTTGCCTTAACCGAATGAGCCACTTCAAAAAACCGCAGAAGCAGACGCGCCCTAACCTGAATCCTTTATATCAATAAAATTTATATAAAGCCGATAATCCTTGATAGATATGGCAATCACTATTGAAGATATGGCCGTTTTCTGCAAGAAGAAGGGCTTTGTGTACCCCAGCAGCGAGCTTTACGGAGGATTCGCTGGATTCTTTGACTATGGCCCTCTGGGCGTGGAGCTGAAGAACAGCATAAAGCAGAGCTTCTGGAAGAGGTTCGTGCAGTCAAGAGACGATATAGCAGGGATAGACGGGGCAATAATCGCAAATCCAAAAATCTGGGAAGCTTCCGGCCATGTCGCGTGCTTTGAGGACGTGCTTGTTGAGGATATAAAAACCAAGGAAAGGTTCAGAGCAGACCATCTTATCGAGCAGGCGCTTGGAATAAAGGCAGAAGGGCTTTCTGCGGAAGAGCTTGCAAAGATAATCAAGGAAAACAAGCTGAAAAGTCCGAAAGGAAATGACCTTACAGAGCCAAAGAAATTCAACCTCATGTTCGAGACAAATGTTGGGCCAGTATCAGGAAATCCTGCATACTTAAGGCCTGAGACTGCGCAGCTCATATTTGCCAACTTTAAACTAGTGCAGGAAAATTCGCGCCTGAAACTGCCTTTCGGAATAGCGCAGATAGGCAAGGCGTTCAGGAACGAAATCTCGCCAAGGGATTTCCTTTTCAGGAGCCGCGAGTTCGAGCAGATGGAGATTGAGTTCTTCACGCATCCTGCAAAGACAGATGACTGCGCATTTTATGATTCAGCGAAAGGCACGGAATTGAATGTGCTTACTGCTGAAATGCAGAGGAAGAAGCAGGAGCACAAGGCAATGAAGATTGATGACCTTTATAAGAAAAAGCTCGTCAGCAAGTGGCATGCGTACTGGCTGGCTGAATTTTACCAATGGTTTCTTGATCTGGGCATAAAGAAAGAAAATTTAAGGCTCAGAGAACATTTGAAGGACGAGCTTGCGCACTATGCAGGAGCCTGCTTTGACATAGAGTATAAATTCCCTTTCGGCTGGAAAGAAATACACGGGAACGCGGACAGGAAGCAGTTTGACCTTGAGCAGCATTCAAAGCATTCAAAGAAAGACATAACCTATTTTGACGAGGATACAAAAGAGAAGGTAGTGCCCTATGTCGCATCAGAGCCCTCACAGGGAGTTGACAGGGCTTTTTTGGCGTTCCTTTTTGATGCGTACAATGATGACAAGGAACGGGGAAATATTGTCCTGAAGCTGAATCCTAAATTGGCTCCAATCAAGGCAGGGGTTTTCCCATTAGTAAACAAGCTCAATGATGAAGCTAAAAAAATATTCAATGAATTAAAAGCAGAATTCAACTGTGTATTCGATAAGTCCGGAAGTGTCGGAAGAAGGTATGCAAGGGCTGACGAGCTTGGAATCCCTTACTGCGTGACAGTTGATTTTGATACTTTGGATGACAAGTCTGTAACTATAAGGGACAGGGACACTACAAAGCAGGTAAGAGTTAAGATTACAGAGCTGAAAGATAAGCTCAGCAGGCTTCTTAATTCGGAAATAAAGCTTGCAGAAGCGGGCAAGGAAGTCACAGCCAAGGCAGAGTAAATCTCCATAATCTTTAAATATACTGTTTCTATTCTATATATAATGAACGTAAAAGACCTTCAGGCAAGGCAGGGCAAGGTGGACCTAGCCCTTGACATAGTTGACGTCTCAGAGCCAAGAGAATTTGACAAGTTCGGCAAGAAGGGCAGGGTTGCCAATGCAGTTGCAAAGGACGAGACAGGCGACATCAAGCTTACATTATGGAATGATGATGTCGACAAGGTTAAGGCAGGAGACAAGGTAAAGATTACCAATGGATACGTTTCTGAATGGCAGGGCGAGCTGCAGCTCGGCACAGGGAAATTCGGAACGCTGGAAGTCGTAGGAGAAAGCGAGCAGGCAAAGAAGGATATGACTTCTCCACCGGATGAGGAAGGCGACAAGAAGATACTGGAAGAGGCTGAAGCAGTGATTGAAGAAAAGGAAAAGCGCCAGTATGATGAAGAGGAGCTTGAAGACGAGCCCGGCTTTGACGAAGAGGAGATTGAGGACTAGTTCTTAAAATGTCTTTTCCTGAAATTATTTCCTCTTTGAAATAATTTCCTATTTTCATCATTTACCACCCAAAATATTTGGCTGCAAGGCTGTAATAATATTCCTCAGTTCCTATTTTCATCATTTACCACCCAAAATATTTGGCTGCAAGGCTGTAATAATATTCCTCAGGCATCTTGCGCCAGAAAGCCTTTTCTGGCGTCTCTGCCCGCCTGAGGTTAAGGCTTCCATGCGGCCGGTTGTTGTACCACTCCACAAACTCCTCAAATGCCCTAAACCTCTTCCGATGCACCCTATACAGATCGAACCACTTCTCAACTTTGCCGTTGCTCTGCGGATGCTTGTACCGGCAGAGGATATGCCTGATGCCTGCCTCTTTGAGAAACCTCTCAAAGGTGTGGTCAGCTCCCCCTTCCCTATTGCGCTTGTTCGCATAGAACTGGGAGCCGTGATCCGTGATTGCTTCGCGCAGTGTCCGGATAAAGCCGTACATGCCCAAAACCTCCTGCACAAGCTTCCTGCTGTTTTCCTCTGTCGCATGCTCAAACTCGCCTCCTGCCAGTATCTTCCTGCTCGCATCGTCCAGCACAACACAGACCTTCACCCCTTCTTCCGGCTCATGCCAGTCAAGATGCCCTGCTGAGAGGCTATGCTCGCGCTCATACCTTATCCAGGGTTTCCTTCTCCCGCCCTTGTTTGGCTCCTTTCTCGCCAAGCCCTCTTCCAGTAGCACCATATGGATGGCGTTGTGCGGTATCCTTATCTGGTTTTCGGCATAAATTACCTTTTCAAGGTAAAGGGCATTCAGGCAATACCTCTTATGCTTTTCCACTATGATGGCCCTGTGCGCTTCGCTAAGTTTCTTTGATGGCCTTCCTAACTGTTCTCCAATTGCAGGAGCTTCGCCATGATGCCTATAGGCATCATAAAGCTGCCTGAATCTCCTAGGAGAGATGTTCAACATCTCTGCAAGATGCTTTTGTTGTGATTTTCCCGTTTCATATTGCCTGAGTGCCCATTTCAGCCTCTTTTTGTTCTTTATCTTGACCATCCGCTCAGGGCTAAACCCTGAGAGGAAATTTTTTTGGGAAAAGACAGACTAGTTCTTAAAACATAACATATTTAAATCAAGGTTTAATTCGCGATTAGTGCGGGGCCGTAGCTCAGACTGGGAAGGATATGTAACCCATACCTTCGGCTAAGGAGAGCACTCGCATATTGCGGCTCAATACGCTGAAGACGTAGGTGATTGAAGCAGAAATCCTGCCCAACCTAAATCCTGGGTTCAAATCCCAGCGGCCCCACCTTTATTTTTCTAAAGAATTAATAAAGAATTAAATTAACTTAGCCGCAATAGAAGGCCAACAATGGCGCTGGTCGGACGGGGGTTGGTTTGAGCTTCGCTCGAACTAACGAACGAAGTGAGATTATCCCTGCGGGGTGTCCGACGACGAGCGAAGTCCACGAAAACCGAAGGTTTTCGGGATGCCGAAATCACGAATTTCGTGCAGGAGGACAGCCGCCATTATTGCTGGCAATATAAAAAATAAAATCTGTCAGAGCCGTTCTCTATTCCGTTGGCAAGTATAGTCAGTATATAGGTTATCTGCACGACATAAACGCCGACAACAATCTGGAAGTAATAAGTCGGGATGCCTTCGCCAAAAAGCGAAACAAGGCCTACATTCGCGCCTTCCGCCCCTCCTTGCGAAGTCACCTGCCCAATCTGCTGCCCCAGCTTCCCAAGCACTGTGGTTATCATGGAAGTTATTCCTATAACAATGCCGGCAATTGCGGGCGTCAAAAACTTTATCTGTGATTTCATTGAAGATATTATGTCCGCCATCAGGTCCTTGAGCCTTTCATTGACCCTGTGAATCTCCTTTATGTAACGTGAAACGTTCGTCAGGGCCTGCGCGGCTATAATCGGCCCTTTCTTCAATGACTGGGTCAGCACTTTCATCGAGCTTTCAATCAAATTTGAGGGAAATCTGACAAGAGCGCCGTGGGAAGGGTCAAATATGGCACTCTGCACTGACATCCCAAGCCTTCTGATGTTGGAGCCTACAAGCTCAAAAAAGCTTCCGGAGACAGTGCCTTCCATGACATTCGCGACCTTGTCAAAAGCTATCTCTGCAGGCAATCCGTCCCCAAGCCTGTTGCCCAGCTGGAAAAGGGCGTTAGCAAATTCCTCCTCAAGCTTCTTGGAGCGCTCCCTTATCTTGATTATATTCTTTGAGCGCAGCTTGTAGAACAGGCCTACAGAAAGGCCAAGCGCAAGGGGAATTGCAAGGCTCAGTATTGCGGCCCCGAGCCCATACGGCCCAAGAAGCGTGCCGCCGTCTTTAGAGTAGCGGTATTCAAGAAGGCAGAATTTGCCGCCGCACGGGCTGTTTAAGTCCTCTCCTCCAAAAGGAACATCATTGGCCCCTATTGAATGCAGAATTAGCGGGCTTAACCCTATCACAAGAAGGAAGATGCCTAATGTAACGCTGAAAACAATGGGATTTATTTTTATCTCGCTCCCGCCAAGGTTTATTATTATGTTCTTGTATTTCTTCAGCTCAGGATTTTCCTCGGAGATGTCATTCTCGCCGTATCCTGTGGGGCGGCTGTTGAGTATGTTTTTTCCCATGAAATAGACGGCTATCGGCAGCGTGACATTGTAGATGATTGCAATATGGTACCATTTTGCGCCGTCCATGAAGCTTACCACCAGAGGAAGTATCACCAGGCCTAGTATCGGAAGTATTATGCCGAGCATGTGCAGCATTGTTATGGGGCTCTGCAGGTTGTGGGCATAGTGGAGCATCTTTTCGTATGTCTCATCCAGTATAACATCAAGGGACTTGTCAAGTGCGCTTAATCTTCTGCTCTCAGAGCCTTCATACAGGGAAGATTCAATCAAATGGAAGGCTTCAATGAACTCTAGGTTCCATTTCTTCCATGTCTCCAGATAAAGGTCCATGCTTTCCTTTACAGAGGAGTATTTCTCAGTCTCAACATCCCACATAACCTTCTTCAAATCCAGGCTCAGAGGCGGCGCAAGATGGTCGGAAGCGAACCTTATGGCGTTCTCAAGGTTGGAAGTATGCCTCATATACGTGACCATATAGAAAACGCACAAAACCATCTGGTTGGAAGCCTTTAGGCGCCAGCCGTTTGCTGTATATTCGGGAAATTTTGAGAGAGGCCTTATTATTGCCAATCCAAAGAGGAGGAAAAACATCACGAAGAACATTGACTGCAGCAGCGCAAATGAAAAAAGAACACCGAAGAATACAATTACCAAAGGGGCAAGATATGCAAAAGAAATAACGCCTGTCGGGGTTACATTGAGATGGGATATGTCTATGTTCTCCTGTATCAGGGGAGCCTTTTTCCTGTCAGGGCTTATCTTTATTATTTTCTCTGAAAAGTTGCAGAGCTTTTCGTATAGGGAAAGATGCTTGGGCATGTACTGCTTCTTGAATTCAAGATACTCCTTTGAAGAGATATTCTCGCTTTTTGCAGCCTTTGTTCCAAGCTCCCTTTCTATGTTCTGCCTGTATATCTCTACAAGATTCCTCAGCCTTTCCTGATTTATTTCCGGGGGCATTGCCCTGCCCTTGCGGGCTGTCACCTCTTTTTTTGAATTTATTTTATGTGCCTAAAAAATCACTTCGTGGGTTGGCATCGGTTCGCTTCTTTGCTGTTTTTGTAATGTGCGGTTCCCTCCCGTAAGGAACAACTCCTTCCGCATGTGCGGGAAAACGCAATCAAACGCTCACGGATTGATGCCAACCTTCATTTTTTAGGCACACTAATATCCTATTCTATAGCTACTTTATGCTGCTTTTCTTGGCAGCCCTTTGCACCCATTGGCTCCATTCAAGGAAAATCCTTTTTGAATCCAAAGAGCCGACTTCATCCTTCACCTTGTCTGAAATCTTGTGGAATGCATCATTTGCATTTACGACAAAATCCGCCTCAAGGAGAGAAGGCATTTTCGCCTTTTCCGCAAGGTCCACAAGGGCTTCTTTTGTCTTTGCCCTTAATGTTATATTGTCCCACACAGCATCCCAGTTGCCCGACCATTCCTTTACATTGCCTGCAATTGCTTTCAGTATCTCGCTTTCTCCGTTAATCAGGTCATCAGAAGGCTCCAGCTGGTCAGTTGTGGAGCTGTACTTCATCAAGTCCGAGAAGCCGTTTTCAAGCATAGGGTCGTTTTCCCACTGCTTCCTCATCTCAGTTATCTGCGTAACCCTTCTCCAGCGATGCAGGCCGTCAGCGCTCCTTATGGGATTTGCTACTATAATAACATCAGTAGCCTTGAAGCTTGTCTTTGGAACGCCCAAGTCATTCACAACCCTGTCATAAACTCCATAAGGGCTGTCTCCGTGTATTGTGCCTGCAACAACATTTGCCAAAGCGCCTATTCTCATAGCCTCATACAAGGCAAGAGCTTCCTTGCTTCTTATTTCTCCGACTATCAATGCGGAGTCTCCCATCCTCAATGTTGTCCTGATGCCTTCATCTGCAGGGACTTCCGCTCCTGACTGGGAGAGGGCAGCGGCAACCTTCATAGACTGTATGTTAAAGCCCAGCTTTCTCAGTGCATCAGTGGGCAGCTCTAAAGTATCCTCAATAGTGATAATGCGGTATTTTCTCATCAGCTCTACAAGCACAGCGCCAAGCAGGGAAGTTTTTCCTGCGCTTCTCGTCCCTGCAACAAGCAGCGTCCTTGAGCCGTCAGCAAGGAAAGATATTATTCCTGCAGCCATAGGATTTATCATGCGGTTTTTTATGAATAGTGGCAGGGTCCATGGCTTGTCCCTGTGGCGCCTGAATGCGTATGCTAGGCCTGACGGGTTTAAAGGAGGGGCAACTACAGCAACCCTTGACCTTGCTCCGGGAATCTCAAGCTCTGTGTCAAGTATGGGATTGGCTTCATCCAATGGCCTTCCGGAGATAAGCCTCAGCTTTGATGCCCAGCTTTCAGCCTCAGGTATCGTAGGGATAATATTGGTTTTGCAGTCCGCATAATCCTGGTGCACTATGAAGGCAGGAACTTCGCCCATAGGCGAATTCATTGTTATATCCTGAACTTTCTCGTCTTTGAGCAGAAGCTCTATGAGGCCAAATCCCACAGTATAGCGTACTAAAATTTCTGTCAATCCCTCAAGCTCCTCAGTTTTCAGGGAAATATTCCTGTAAGAGGCAAGCTCTTCGATAAGATCCTGGCCAACGTTTGAAAAAACCTGCCTCATCCTTTCAGGATTTACGAAATCACTCTTTGAGGGCTTCTGTTCGGACATGATTTTTCTTGCTGTGTCCAATATCTCGTACTTTTCCTCTGAAAGCCTGAATTCAGGGGGCACCATGTGGTAGAGGTAATGCACTGAATCAGGAAGTTCAAAAATCGTGACTTCCGTGTCGTTCCCTATTGCATATGAGTCGAGCTCTTCAGCATTGTGCGGAATCTGGGACATGAGCCTTGTGAACATGAAATCGGGCCTTATCACCGGGCTGAAGACGCGCCTGTAAACCATCCTGTCCCCTATGCTGTAGCCGGCAAGATGCGGCTTAAGCAGCGTTATGAGCTTTGTCTTTTCAAGCAGCCCTGTAAGGTATGACACAAGTGTTATGAACTTCTGGCCGCAGGCATTGTACTGTGTGTCGACAGACTTTTCCAGCCTGATTCTCTCTTCCCTTGAGAGCCTTATCAATTCCACATAGGCCCCTACGGGGTCTGCCCTCAAAAGGTTGGAGATAATATTCTGGGTTTCCGAGTACCATGTATTTGCCCATCTTGCGCATGTGCTGTCGGACATTATTGCGGAATAACTGAAGAAGTCCCTCCTTTTTGCAAGGCGCTTGTACAGGCTTGCTATTTCCTGCAATATTTCAGTCTGCGAAAAATCATACTCATAATTCCTTTTCTGTGTGTAGACTATTTTTGTTATATTGCCGGACTCTATCATCATGTCGCATGTCTTCGACATTATGACGGGATCATCCTCCAAAGAAGGGACCTTGGAATACTGCTCGAGGTCAACCATAAGTATGGTGTCTTCCCCTTCCCTTACAACGTCGTAGCTGAAGGGCTTCTTGCTTTCGCTGAATAAAGCCATGAGCCTATTCCTCCTTTTTGCTTTTCATATTGTCAAGGGCAATTTCAATGATGTGCGACTTGTTCCTGTAAGACTTATTTTCTCTGAGCTCTTTCTCTATCCACTTTATGAGCTTTTCATCAATTGTCGCGCTTATTGGTTTTTTCATTGCCTTCGTGACAATATATTATAAAATGTATTTTATATTATAATTTAATAAATAATATATTTTATGTTATAATGGGTATTTAAAGGTTGCGGAAAAGTTCTGAATTATAACGAAAGACCTAAGTTTTTAATAGCATTTGCTAGGCCTTTCGAATATAATAGGGGGCTAATTGATATTAAAAATTAACAGCCCCTATTATAGGGTACAATAAAGGTTAAGGCGGGCCCGCCCCTTGTTTGAGGCTGAGGCAGGTTACGCGTTCTGATTACAAAAGGAATGGTTTTTCCACAATAAAAAATTCATTGTTTCAAAAAAATAATAGATAAAAAACCACCGAAGCCTCTGACGGCTTTGCCTTAACCGAATCAAATAAATGCAAAGGCAGGCGGCGCCCTCAAATCGGCTGCATCAAAATCCATATAAAAACATTTAAAAGACAGCCCCTAATCCTTCATTTTGGTGATAAAATGGCATTTGACAAAAATCTGGACAAGGAACTTTTTTCTGAGACGGCAAGCTTCGAGACTTCAAGGATAAAAGTGGGAGTCTATTCATATAATGACGGCGACAAGAAGCTACAGCTCTCAAGAGAGAACATGAGCCAGAACGGCGAATGGAGCTTTTCAAAATTAGGAAGGATGTTCAAGGATGAAGTGGAAGCTGTGCTGCCTTTGATGAAGAAAGCTCTTGAGCATATGTGAGTTTTTGTTTTAAATATTTTTAGCATATTGGTCTTTATTTTATTGTTTCCTTTATTTTTTAAATCGTTTATTGCCGCATCTTATCAGCTTTGAAATTTAACCATAATCAGAAGGCTTCTCCCCTATTGCCAAAATGCTGCACTGCATCAATGGCTGGATTCCATATCTTTTGCATTTCTTTATCAGCTCTTCAGATTCAGTGCCGGGATTGAGATAAAGCCGCTCAATGCCTTTCCTCGAAAGCTCGCTG
>JAGVYR010000002.1 GCA_018303185.1 Candidatus Woesearchaeota archaeon
TGACCAGTTCTCAATAGTTTCAAACTGCAGCATAATAATAAACAACACCATAAATAAAACATCCACTTCAATAACGAAGAACACAAGGCTGAACTTCACAATATACAACTTCAGCGATGGGCACCATTCATGGAGAATTAACTGCACTGATTTCCTTGGAAATGTCAACACAACTCCTTTTAGGATAGCTAAGACAGACAAGACAGCCCCAACAGTGTCATTGAACAAGCCGATAAATTTCCAGAACATCTCCTCATCTACCTTTAAAGTGAATGCTACGGCAACAGATGCAGGCTCAGGAGTAAACAAGACGGTGTTCCAGTACAGGGCACAAGACTCAGGGGCATGGACGCAAATCTGCAACAATCCTATAGGCTTGCAGCCTTTCTGAGGGCACAAAATATCAGGTAAAGGCATATGCGAATGACACTCTGAACCATACAAGTCTTATTGTGAATGTTACCAATATAACGGTAGACAGAAGCCCGCCAAAAGTTTATGCTGTAAGCCCTGCCAACAACACACAGGATACTGACGGGAACGTGACGTTCTTCTACAATGTTACGGATGCGCTGCTTGAGGTGAGGAACTGCAGCCTTGTAATTAACGGAACTATCAATGCTACAAATTCGAGAGTCGGGGAAAACAGGAGAAATAATTTCACAACCAGCCTTTTCATTGATGGAGTATACAACTGGAGCGTGGAATGCTATGATTATGCAAACAACCGCAACCAGACAGAAGCATTTAACCTTACTGTCGCCCCTGACAACACGCCTCCGATTATCGCATTGGTAAGCCCTGCAAACAACAGCATATACACTTCCAACAGCGTCCAGTTCAGGTTTAACGCCTCAGACCTGCTTTCGGGCATACACAACTGCTCTGTCATAATTAACAACAGGACAAACACTACAAACACTTCATTATTATCGGAAATTTCCACAAACACAATCACTGTCAATGATGTCAAAGACGGCAATTATACATGGAGCGTGAACTGCACTGACAATTCCCCCCAGAGCAATGTGGGTGCAAGCAGCCCATTTAACCTGACAGTAAGGGAAACAACCAGTATTGCAATAAATGTTTCCGCAAACAAAAACACTTATGAGAAAGGAGAAAATGCAGCAATAATGACTACAACTGAAGATATCTTCGGCACTAACATCAACGCTTCTGTCACGACCGACATAGTGAAAGGCAACACTTCAGTGCCATGGTGGAATTCCAGCTGGAAGAAAAGGGCGCCAATTCTGATTAATAATACAAAGGATGCGAACAGGACTGATGAGCCTATAAGAGCGAATATTACGGGGCTGGACAACAATATAGACAGCTGCACTGAATTAAGGATAACTTACTTTGACAATGAGTCCCTGAAGCAATCCCAAATACCGCATGTGCTGCTGGCAGGAAATGACGCGACATGGTGCTATGTCAAGTTCCTTGTCAGCCTTAATCCAAATGAGACAAGCAGGGATAGATATTATGCCTATTACAATAACTCGGGTGCGGGAGCTTCGAGCCTGCCTTACATTGGCACTTACTTCTATGCGCAGTCAAATGCGGAATCCAGCACAGCGCTCACGAGCATGCAGGACAAGGCAACGCTTAACTTTACCCCTTCCCCGGGATATTACCTCATTCTGGCAACTGCAGAGATAGCATCCTCTGCTGCCGCAAACAGGGCAGAGGCACAGCTTACGATTGACGGATCAGTAGAAGCTACTCTGGATGCCACTGCTGATGAGGCTGACGAAGGCGCTATAGACACAACAGAGCACCATTTCGCAACACACAAAGTGGCTTATCTTGACGGCTCAAACCATTCGCTCATTATGCAATATAGGGCAGTCACAGGCACGACAATAATAAAGAATGCCCGCATTGCCGCAATCAAAATTCCGCATAACGAGACCAATGAGTCAGCGGCCCAGCAGCCATTATCAACCTCTTATGCCAATATTGTCGAATACGGCCTTAATGTTCCGAGCAGGGCAACTTATCTTGTGATAGGCTCTGCCGAGTACCAGGCTTCTGTTGCCGGAAGCTCTGTATTCGGAAAGCTGACAGTGGACGGAAAATCTTACGGGGAATCCCTTATGGAGGGAGAGGCGACGACAGATTACGAAAGCTTCATGACATTCAGGCTGTTCAATTTCTCTGCAGGCACGCACACTCTCGCAGTCCAGGGGAGGTCTGAATCCGGTGCAATGAACATGAGGAGGGCAAGAATCTCCGCAATAAGGATAGAAGACCATTTCCAGATTGCGAATGTGAGTGCCGAGGAGAATACCGTCGCGCCGGCACTCGCTACAGCAGACAAAGTAAGCACAGAATTTAACGTGCAGGAAAGCGATGATTACCTTTTCCTTGGGACAGCGATGTCATTGTCGGCTGCAGGAAATGGAGATGCAAACCACGGAACGCTGAAATTCCTTGTAGACAATACACAGCATGGGTATATGCACGGCGGAAGAAGCGACGCGAGTGACAGGCTGACTTTTTTTACAATAAGGAACCTCACTCTTGATCCGGGCCTGCACAGGTTTAATATAACCCACAAGAGCAACGCCACAGCAGCCTTGAATACGAATAATTCGAGGATACTTGCCCTAAAGGTGACGCCGGTAGGGATATCTTCCCAAGCTGATAAGACACAAAATTTTGTATTGCAGGCTGCAAACGACACAGGAATAGACGGGGCATGGCAGCTTAAATGGAAGACGAACACCACTCTTGGGAATTATTCTGCGGTATCATTCGCCCAGAGCAGGGGGTACAACAATGCAACGGCCTCAGACACGTTCCTCATAGTTCCGGATACGACTCCTCCTTCAATAAAGCTGCTGACGGCAAACAACACATGGAAGAGGCAGGACATAACACTTGCCTACATTCCAAATGATGCAGCATCCCAGATACTGAACTGCAGCCTCATCCTCAATAATGAGGTGTTTGCTGCAAACAGCACTATAACCAAGGGAGCGAGAAATAACTTCACTCTCAGGAGCCTTTCTGAAGGCACATACACATGGACGGTAAACTGCACGGATGATGCGCTGAATAACGGCACTAATTCAAGCCATTACACTTTCTACATTGACAATACTACGCCCGCAGTCAATCTTAATCTTCCAATAAATCTTGAAAATCTATCTGCCAGCTGGGTTAAGTTCAATTTCACGGCTATTGATAATATGGATTTAGGGATGGTATGCAACATAACAATAAACAATAAAATCAACAGGACAAACATCAAGGCACTGAACGGCACTTATGCAAACATAACGGTGACAGGATTCAATGACGGCAGCTATCTGTGGAACGTGAGCTGCAAGGACAATTCCACTAACACGAATGTGAGCCTTACGAGGAGGTTTACCATTGATACTACCTTCCCGACGATAGAGCTTAATTATCCTTCCAATGATACGTGGTTCAATGCAGGCACTTTAGAATTCAACTATACGCCGACGGACTCCAATCTTAAGGCATGCGAATTGTTCATCAATGTATCAGGAACATGGCAAAAGCAGGCTGAAAAATACAGGCCATTAACAGGCGCAGTAAATAATTTCAGCGGGATGCAGCTGGGCGACGGGACTTACGCATGGAACATCAACTGCTCCGACTATGCAGGGAACATGAATTTCTCGACGCACAACTACACAGTTAATATAGACACAGTATTCCCGAGAATGAATTACAGCACAGGAACAGCAAGGAACAACTCCTACTTCAACAGGGACTGGATATTCGTTAATGTGAGCTATGCAGAGGAGAATTTTGCAAACATCACCTTCCACCTCTACAACAGCAGCCTTGGCTTAATTAATGAGACAAACTTCACTTTGAGGACATACAAGATAAACTTCACGAATATTTTCAATACGAACCAGGCCTATTACTATAACGTGACACTGAGAGACAAGGCTGGAAACAAAAATACAACCAAGACAAGGAAGATAACCCTTGACTCCGCAAACCCAAGAATTGACTATGCAGGCGGAACAGCCGCAAACAATACTTACTTCAACAGGAATTCCATCTTTGTCAATGTATCGGTCAATGAGGCTAACTTCGCGAACATAACATTCTACCTCTACAACAGCAGCTTTGCCCTTATCAATGAAACAAATTTTACAACCTCCACTTTTGAAGTAAACTTTACTAACCTTGAGCACCTTAATGCCACATACTATTATAATGCCACAGCGAGAGACAGGGCAGGCAACATAAACTCGACAAAAACAAGAAAAATAACACTTGACAATGTAAGGCCCAGGATTGAATATTCAGGGGGGACATCGGACAATAATACTTATTTCAACAGGGAATGGATTTTTGTCAATGTAACTCCTTATGACCAGAACCCGATAGCAAACCTTACCTTTTACCTGTACAACTCAGCCCTGAGCCTTGTCAACCAGACAAGCTATGCCGCCATGAACTCAACAAACAGCAGCATTAATTTCACAAATCTGGCAGATACTGATGAAATGTACTATTACAACGCCACTGTGTTTGATGCTGCAGGCAACAGAAATTCAACAAAGACAAGAAGAATAACTCTCGATGCATTCACACCCGCAGTAACGCTCAACTCGCCGGCAAACAGCTCATGGGATAATGACGGAAGCATATCATTCAGTTACATGGCATCCGACAGCAACATAGGGAGCTGCATATTGTACCATAATGAGAGCGGAATTTTTTCAGCGAATGAGACCAACTCAAGCATAAATTCTGGAGTTGCTGACATTGTGCGCATATCACTAAGAAATGGCGGCTTCACATGGAATGTGCTGTGCAATGACACTGCGGGAAATTCCGCATGGGCGCAAAATAATTTCACAATCAAAGTTGATACAGTGCCTCCAAGGCTGCAGCTTGTATTCCCGACGCCCGCAAATAACTCCAACCAGAGCTCCACTTCCCTTTTGGTGAATGTGACCCATAAGGAGAACAATACAGGATTTATACAGGTATTCCTCAACGGCACGCTCAGGGAGACAAGGGCATACAACCAGGCGCTTAATTATACAAACTTTACAATAACCGGAATAACTGACGGCAAATACAGGTTTAATGCGAGAATAAATGACAGCGCAGGAAATGCCAATGTGACTGAGAACAGGACGATAAGGATAGACACGACGCCGCCTTCAGTCTCTCTTGTGAGCCCGGCAAATAGGACATGGCTCAACAACAGGACAAAAACAAGCGCTTTGATATACACTCCTTCAGACCTGCTGCTGAAAGTGCAGAACTGCAGCCTCATACTGAATAACGGCGTAACGAGGACAAACAGGACAATCTTCCAGTCCTCAATAAACAATTTCACAGAGACTTTCAGCGAAGGCTTCTACAACTGGAGCATAAACTGCAGCGATGCTGTAAGCAACGAAGGAAGCAGCAGCACAAGGCTTCTCAAGGCAGACTTGGGATTCCCCAGAATAAGCAACATGAGCATAAACATGAGCACGGTTAATGTGAGCAATTACGTCTGCATCAATATGACTGCGCAGGACAGCCTTTCAGGAGTCAACAAGACATTTGCAAGGCTCCGCGAGCCCGACGGCACAATAAGGGATGTCAGGCTGTTTGATAATGCTACAACAACATGCGATTCTGTAAACGGAAACAATGTTTATTCGGTTGAGTTCCGCATACTTAAAGTCGGCGTGTATAACTGGACCATTGCAATCGCAAATGACACAGCAGGAAACTTCAACACAACTGCCGCAGGAATACTGCTAAATACGACGAGCGTGGCCACACTGAATGTGACTTTGTTCTCGCCACAGCAGAATTTTGAGGTGAACGAATCAGAATCTGAGCTAAACTATTCATTTGAGCAAGAATGCAAGGCAGTGTGCAACGGCAATGACGGCAGGCAGAACTGCACTGACGTGTACATGTATGCTACATACAACCTGACTGCCCTGGGGGCTGACATAACAACTTCTTCCCAGTTCCTTGTGAACAGGAATGACAGCTTCTACTGCGGCAACCTTACCGAAGGCGACGGAAATGATGCCTGCGCCTTTAACTTTACAATAAGAACTGCAAGAAATGCAGGCGGAACCGCATGGGGCATAGCCTGCAGGGCAGAAGGCGAGTTCATTGGCATATACTCCTCACCGCAGCAAACCAACCTGACGGTGAATGACCATCCTAATGCCAGCACTACATACCCCAAGGAAGGAGAGTACCTGCACGGAATTGAGGTGCTGAATGCGTCAGCAAGCAGGGATGACAAAAATATAACATGGTACTCATTTGAGCTTGATGATTCCATTGCGTTCTCAACTCCCAGCCTGCTGTGCAGCAGCAACCTGTCTAACTGCACATTCAACACACAGGTGCAGGCGCAGTGCGTGCAGGAGACCCTTGGCTGCTACATGCGGCTTAATGTGACGGACTCTGACAGCCTTACGAACAGCACTTTGCGGCAGATAGGGATTGACAATACAGCTCCAAGAGTAAACCTAAACAGCCCTGTGAATGATTCATGGAGCGCGAGCCTTGCAGTGTCCTTCTATTACACGCCTACAGACGTGAATATAGGCAGCTGCACTCTCTACCATAACGCGAGCGGGGCATGGGCTGCAAACATAACGAATTCAAGCCTGCTGTCGGGAGTGCAGGTGAGGTTCAGGACAGTGCTTGATGCTGACGGAATATTCGCATGGAACGTGCGGTGCAATGACACTGAAGGGAATTTTGCGTTCAATGCCACGAATTACACCCTTAACACGGACACGCACAGGCCCAGGATAGACTTTGATACAGGAACAAAAAGGAATAACTCGTATGCAAGGGCAGACTGGATATTTGTGAATGTTTCCGTGCAGGAGCCGAATTTTGCCAATATAACCTATTACCTGTATAATTCCAACCTAGTTTTGGTTAATGAGACAAACTATACAAGCACTGTGCTTAAGATTAACTTTACAAAGATGCAGGACAAGAATGAAACCTATTATTACAATGCCACTGTACGGGACAAGGCAGGCAACATCAATTCCACGAAGACAAGAGTGATTACACTGGACAATATAGGGCCTGTCACCACAATTACTGCCCCTGTCAATTTCACGAACATAACTTCCAGCAGCTATCTTGTGAGCGCTTCAGTGTCGGATTTCGGGATTGGGCCAAACGCGACAGTCTTTGAATACAGGGAGAACCACACTGAAACGTGGAAGCAGGCGTGCATTGACTACATCCCTGCAGGCGGCTTTTCGTGCACATGGAGCCTTGCATCGCTTCCTGACAGCAACAAATACCAGGTAAAGGCGTACGCAAACGACAGCCTGGGCAATATCGGCCAGAATGACACACGCTTCAATGTGACTGTTGACAGGGCTCCTCCTCGCATATATATCGTGTCCCCTTTAAACAATACAAGAGTGCTCTTTGGAAATGTCACGTTTATCTACAATACAACTGACGAGACATCATCTGTTGCGAACTGCAGCATATACTTTGAAGGCATACTGAATCAGACCAATCACACTATTACTGAAAGTGCCGCAAACAATTTTACTGTCACTAATATCCCTGAAGGAGACTACAACTGGAGAATAGGATGCTATGATTCCGTCGGAAACCAAAATAGCTCGCTGACTTACAATATAAGCGTCCATCCTGATACCGATGCGCCCGTAATAGCGCTGATATCTCCTGCGAATAACTCGATATCTACATCAGAAAATGTGCTGTTTACCTATAATGTTACAGAGCCGCTGTCTCCGATACAGAACTGCAGCATCATGATAAACGGCACGATAAATCAGACGGATGCCTCTGTGCTGAGCAACTACACACAATCATTCAGCGTTACAAATATGAATGACGGAAGATATGTATGGCAGGTAAACTGCACTGACAACAGCACTGCCCACAATAAAGGAGCGAGCCACGTGTTCAACCTGACAGTCTTCAAGGTCACAAATTTTATTGTAAGCGTTGCCTCTAATGAAAGGTACGAGACTGATCCTGACAGGAACAGGGGAGAAAATGCGACCATAAGCGTTGAGCTTACAGACGTGTTCGGGAACAGCATACTTGCAAACCTGACAAATGACCTCATCTATGCCAATATCACCAATGTTACTTATCCATGGTGGAACATCAGCTATAAGTTCAGGAAGCCCGTAAATGTGACAAACGGCAATGACTACAGCAGCGGATGGTTTGGCGAGCTTCCGGCCAATTATACTGTGAACTTCACGTTCAATTCCGCGCAGCTCGTGTCCCTGGGAAAGATGCAGGCGGATGGCGATGACCTCAGAATAGCATTCTGGAACAACCTTACAGGCAACTGGACAGAGCTTGACAGGCTTGTTACGGGGATGAACAGCGCAGCGACAAGCGTGCTCTTCAAGACGAGGCAGAAAATAGGCCTTAACGGCTCAGATATGAGGTACTATCTCTACTATGGAAACGCTGGTGTTGTTGGGCCGCCCATCAACAAGTCCGGAGTGTATTATTACTATGACGACTTTTCCATAAACACAACTTCCCTTTACACGCTCGGTGCGGATTACGAGGACCTTACAGAGGATGTAGACGGCATGGTGACATACAGCCCTGCAGCAGCGACGCTTAACCACAGCTCTGCTTCATCTGTCGGAAAGAGCGTAAGAAAGAGCCTTCCTGCGGACGGCATGATAGTTGAAGTCTCGCACTATTATTCCAGCAGGAACGGCATTTCCAACAGGCTGGAGATAGCAGGCCTCATAGACCCAAGCGCCGAAACATATTATTATTTCTACACATCAAGCAACATAGAAGGGACTGCACTGAAGCGAAGGCTCAATGGAGGGGCTCCAGCTACTTTGGCCTCGTCCGGTACTACCTTCCCTTCCACTAATGCATGGTACAACCTGAGGCTTGAGGCATACAGCAACAGCTCCACTACAATCCTGAAGGGATTTGTCAACGGAAACCTGCTGCTGGCATACAATGATTCCAGCGCAAGCAGGATATCAGGCGCAGGAGGCTTCGGAGTTGGAGAATTCCAGACAAGAGGAAGATGGGACAATCTCACTGTCAGGAAGAAAGTTCCGGTTGAGCCGACACTGGCTGAAATGGCTGAAGAAGAATGGATAGAGAGGGATTCAAATGTATCCAGCAGCGGCGGCCTTTATTCCTATAACATAAGCACGCAAGGCAAGCAGTTCGGGAATTATTCGGCAGTAGTATGGGCGAAGGCAAGCAACTATTACCAGAGCTACGGCAGCACAAGATTCGAGATAGGCAGGGATATAACTCCGCCGAACATTACTCTGCACAGCCCAATCAACGGACTTAACAGCACAACGCTGCGAATGCATTTCAACTGGACTACGCATGACAGCATTGACAGCAATGTAAGCTGCAACCTCACTATAAACGGGCAGGCTGCACTGGAAGCGATACCGAGCCTCGATAGGGCATATACCAATGTGACTGCAATCAATCTTGCCGAAGGGGCAAATGTGTGGAACCTTACATGCATTGATGACAATAACAATACAGGCTCCAGCGAAACAAGGAACTTTACCGTTGTCAGGGGCGCATCGTCATTCAACGCGACGATTGCAGATGACAACGAGAGCATAGTGCTTGACTGGGCAGACATAGGGTATGCAGACTACTACAGCATTTTCATTGCCGATAATTTCACGTCTGAATTCAGCGCTGTTGCAAACGTGACAAATATACTTGACTCAAACTATACTGACAGCTCTGCAGGCTCAAAATCAGAGAGATTCTATAAAATTGCAGCGGTAAGGGGCGGCGTGAATACAACCTCTGTATTAATGGCAGGAAAATATGAATTCCGGCTGCTCAATAATTCAGGCTCTTTGTCTGACTGGCAGCTGATAAGCATCCCGCTTAATCTCACAAATTACAGGCTTGACAACGACAGCAATAGCGGCTTTGACTTCACTGTGAAGCCGAGAGGATGCATAAAGGCGCTGTGGTTCTATAATGCATCAATAGGGGAATATTCCAGGACAGTATATAACGGAACTGGATGGAATGCGGCCGCGGGAAGCGAGAATTTCACAGCACTGTCGCCCGGACAGGGATACTGGGCTGAGATAAACAGGACATGCAACCTCACGTTTGCTGGAGTCGTGCCTGCAAGCAATCTGACCATGGACTTGTCTGTAAAAGGTGACAGGAACTGGAGCATAGTGCCATGGTTTTCGCCGAATGCCTCGAACCTGCCCATAACTTCCGCTCCATTGTGGCTGCAGCCCGAGCCGCCTTACTGGCCAATCGGTGTGAGCCCTGCAGGCTCCGTGCAAGCCATTGACCGCTACAATCCTGTTACAGATGAGTTTGAAGTGATTGTGCATTTTGACGGAGACTGGGGATGGTGGCCATCCTTTAATAATCCTGACTTCACAAGGCTTGAGCCCGGGCAGGGATATTACTTTGACACTGGCGCAGGGACAACATGGGTGCACGAGCCAAATACAGACAAATGATGCCCTGAAAAATTACGCCCCGAAATTTTCCCAATTTCCCGGCTTATTTCTGGATAAAAAAAACAAAAAGCGGATAAAAACAGCGTTTATTTATCCCAATATTAGCCGTCGACAAAAAGTTATTTAAACACCGGCAGGCAGAAATGAACTGATGCACATAAAAAAAGAGGCATACCATGGATAGTGGCACTTCTCATGTTTTTGGCATTATAAAGGAGATTGGAGATGCCTCCAGAGACGGGTATGCGCTGATTGACAGCAGCTATAGAGTAATGTGGGTGAACAAGGCACTTGAGCTGAAGGGCTTCAGGCTTGACAATGTCCACGGAGAGCCTTATTTCAGGGCATTTAACGGAAAGGATGAAGCGGATGAGAACTGCTCCACTGCAAAGGCATTCAGGACAGGAAAGACAGAAACGAAGCTTGAGAAAGGAAGCGACGGGACTGAATATGAAGTTACGTCAATCCCGCTGAAGGTTGACGGGGCTGTGAAATACGTGCTGGAAATAAGCAGGGCAGCACATGGCGAAGAAAAGCAGAAGGAAGATCTTTTAGGGGATTACGATTTCTTCGAAGATGCCATAAGCAGGCTGCCGGAAGGATTTGCAGCTGTTGATTCTTCAGGAAAGCAGAGCATAGTGAATGACAAGTTCTGCAGCATGGTCGGCTTCAGCAGGGAAGAGCTTCTGGGGCAAACGGCGCCGTTCAAATACTGGGCTGAGGAAAATTATGGAGAGATAGAGCACGCCCTGCGGCAAACGCTTGAAGGGATTTCGAGGGGATGGGAGCTTATATTCAAGAAAAAAAGCGGAGACAGGTTCTGCGCGCTCATTTTTCCGGTTAAGATATCAAAGCCCAACGGAGAGGATGTATTCATTACAACTGTAAAGGACGTGACTGAGGAAAAAATGGCAGAAGACGAGCTGCTGAAATTCAAGCTGGGCATTGACAGGTCGCATGAGGTTGTTTTCATCACAGACAGGGAAGGGCACATCACTTACGCCAACCCGCAGTTTGAGAAGTCATACGGCTACCCGAAAGAAGAATATCTGGACAAAACTCCCAGAATCATAAAATCTGGAATCCTGCAGAAGGATGTTTACGACAATTTCTGGAAAACCCTGCTGTCTAAGCTGGCTGTATCAGGGGAAATAACCAATAAGGCAAAAGACGGCAGGCTGCTGGTAATGCAGAGTTCTGCCAACCCTATACTGGGCAAGGATGGAGAGATAATAGGCTTTTTGGCTATACAGCGTGAGATCACAGAGCGCAAAGCCATGGAAGATAAACTGAAAGCTGAGGGCGAAACCCTGAGGCAGAAAATCCAGGAGATGGAGAGATTCCACAAGGTTGCAGTTGGAAGGGAGCTGAGAATGATTGAGCTGAAGAGGAAAATAAGGGAACTTGAGGGCATGCTTGAAAGGGAAGGGAAATAATGAGAATAACATATAAGATGCTTCTTGTGTTCTCGCTGGTAGCAATGCTTCTGGCTTTTCTGGGCTATATCTCCTTCAAAACAAGCGAAAACGCGATGAAAGAGTCCATTGGCCAGAGCGTGGTATCGCTGGCGGAAATAATAATGGAGAATATAAATGCAAATATAGCTGCCAAGCTCCAGGAATTCCGCCTATACTCAAAAAGCCCAATGGTCATAGAGAGCCTGAAGGCGTCCAATGAGGAATTTGGGAAGCTTGAGGATGTACAGGGCTATATCGGGCAGAAGGACAGGGAGTGGATTTCTGCACGGAAGGATGAAATCACTCCGTTTATGCAGAGCCGCATGAACAACAGCGTGGCAGCTGACATGAAAAGAAGGACGGATTTCTTTGAAAAAGAATATGGCTACAGGGTTTATGGCGAAGTGTTCATTACAAACAAGTATGGCGCGAACATTGCCCAGACAGGCAGGACTTCCGACTACAGGCAGGATGATGAGGAATGGTGGCGGGCTGCCAGGAAAAGCGAGGTATACCTCAGCGAAGTGAATTATGATGAAAGCTTGGATGCTTATTCCCTTGACATAGGGATGAGGATTGATGACAGCGACGGGAATTTTCTTGGTGTTATGAAGATTGTGCTTAACATAGAGGACATCATAAATGCCATAGAGTCTTTCAGTCCGGCAGGAACCGGCAAAGAGAACGCAACGAGCTTTTTGCTGCTTACCAAAGACGGGAAGCTTATATATTCGTCGGAACATTATGAGTTCCTTGAGGACAAATCAGACTTTTTGTCCCATCATGTATCCGATGTATCCGGAAAAGAAAGCCGGAGGTATTTCGTATCCGAAGGCGACGAGCCCGGAGAGGGAGAGGAGCTCTTTGCGCATGCCCATTCCAAGGGAATAAAAAACATTGCCGATCCTGGGTGGATTTTGATAGTGGAGCGCCGGACAGAAGAGCTTTTTGCGCCTGTATTCAGGCTGCGGAAGTTCGAGATTATTGCCACTATCGCCCTTGTGGTGTCCGTGCTTGGCGTAGGCTTCATTTTCTCAAGGATGGTCGCAAAGCCTATCATGGAGCTGCAGAAGGGAACAGCGGTCATAGCGGGAGGGAACCTTGACTTTAAGACTGACATTGCAACCAAGGACGAAATCGGCGAGCTGGCAAAATCCTTCGACACCATGGTTTCTGAGCTGAAAAGGTCAAGGCTTGCGCTTGAGAGGCACCAGGAAGAGCTTGAAGGGCAGGTTGAAGACAGGACAAGGCAGCTTCACAGGAAGATTGAGGAAGCGGAGCTGAGCAAGAGGGCGACCATGAATATCCTTGAAGACATGGAGGAGGCTAACAGGAAGCTGATAGAGTCACAGGAAAAGCTGAAAGGGCACGTTGGAGAATTGAAGAAGCTGGACGCGCAGAAGGACCAGTTCATTTCCATAGCGGCGCATGAGCTGAAAACGCCCCTGACAAGCATAAAGGGCTTCTCCGACCTGCTTATGAAGAAGGAAATATCCGAAAATGCGGAGCTGAGGGGGAAATACCTTGGCGTCATATTCAAGGACACGAAAAGGCTGAGCGAACTCATAACGAACATACTTGAATTGTCAAGGATGGACATCGGGACGCTGAAAATAGCATGGCAAAGCATAAAGATAGACGAGCTGATAAATGAAGTGAGGGAGCAGATGGATATCATAATACGGAACAAGGGAATAGATTCCGAATACAATGTTGAGGAAGGGCTTCTTGCAATTGCCCTTGACAGGGACAAGATAATACAGGTGCTTTCCAACATCATCAATAATGCGGTGCATTATACCGAGAAAGGAAAAATTTCCGTGGGTGTAAATAGGCAGGGAGAAGACGTGCTGTTCAGCGTTGCCGATACCGGCATTGGAATTCCGGAGGAGCATATTGGCAAGATGTTCCAGAGGTTTTACCAGGTTGACAATCCTTTGACGAGGAAGATAGGGGGCAGCGGCCTTGGGCTGTCCTTGTGCAAGGGCTTTGTGGAAGCAATGGGGGGCAGAATATGGGTTGAAAGCAAAGTGGGAAAAGGGTCTGTGTTTTACTTTACAATACCCTTGAACAGAGGAGACGCCAAGAATGAAGAAATAAGTATCTTCAAGGAAGCAGAGGCAGCCAAATCGCCCTATATGCCGGAGCCCGGCGAAAAAATTGAGTCAGGCATGCCAATTCCAGACACTGCCGTGAAAAACAGCAGGCTGTGAAACCGATCAAAATGACTTTGGATATAAAAGCGGAAGTGATAAGGATAATGAAGCCTTTGTTCGGCGAGGAGATAGAGAAAACCATCTCCGGCCTATATGACAATGAGCATCCGCAGGAGATATTCAATGCGGCGCACAGCCTGCTTACGGATTTTATCGGAGAGGAGAGCGCAGACTCGCTGCTGCAGGAAATCCTGGAGAAATTTCCCAGGCTGAATGCCAGGCTGCATTAAAGGAGGAGGATGAAAAATGGGAAAAAAAGCAATTTTATCAGCAGGCATGGCTCTGGCCGTACTGACAGGCTTAAGCGGCACTGCTTCTGCGCAAGGAATCAAAGCGGATTTAACAGATGCGATACCCGAGCTTGCCATAGCTATGGTGTCGCTTGCGGGCATGGCAGTTCTTATCCCCAAGACCCGCGAAATCGGCGGGGCCCTGGGAAAGGCATTTAACTTCATAAAGCTCGGGCTGCTGCTTCTTTGCCTGTCTTTTTTGTGGGTGGCAATGGCGGAATTAAAAGGCATAGAGGAAACAAGGACGGCAGAGCTGGTCTTCGAGGGCTTGTCAATATTGAGCGTGATGTTCGTGGCGATGGGGCCATACTATTTTGCAGAGTTCCTGAAGTCAAGCAAAATGGCTGCAAGGGATAAAAAAGGATAAAAAACGCTGAAAATTTATCCTGTATTGGGCGAAGGAAGCAAATAAAAAAGGGGATGAGAAGAGGAGCTAAAGAAGCCTTTTTACCCTTCTTACAAGCTCGTCATTGTCGAAGGGCTTTGTTATGTAGTCAAGCACATCAAGCTTTTCAAGCGCATCCTTTCCTGTCTCTGAAAAGCGGGCAACAGTGAGGAAGGCTATCTTTAAATTCTTTCCTGCAGGGCTCTGCCTGATCTTTTCTGTTGTTTCCCTGCCTGACATCCCGGGCATCATCATATCCATAAGTATGATGTCCGGCTTTTCCCTTTCCAGCATATCAAGGCATTCCTGCCCTGACGAGGCTGCGGTTACATGGTCGCCGCTGCTGCTGAAAATCGCCGCTACAAGCTCCCTGAGGCTCTCCTCGTCGTCAACAACCATTATATTTGCCATTTTTCCTTCCTCTTTTTCCTTTGTTTATTAACTTTTCCCTGCAGCAGCTGCCGCCCCGCCTATGTTTTGACGAGAGGGGGCGGGGCAGCCATGCCGCGTCTCTGGGAACAGCCAAGCATCATTGCACTGCGTAAAAGCTTCCCTTCCTTTTCATCCTTATGCTCCATAATTTCCTTCTTTCGTGCCTGTTCGGAGAGTAGACTTTTTTCTTCGATTCCAGTATCCTTATGTACTTGCTTATCGTGACTCTGTTTTCCGTCCGTAAATGGAAGCATATCGCCTTCATTGTCGCAGGCTTTCTGCGCTTCCTGAGGAATGCAAGTATCTTTTTCTCGAAATCAGTTCTTGCCATTTTCAAGGTTTATTGTCCTGTCAGCGAACATTTCAACGTCTTTGATGAGGGAATCGCTGTCGTTCAGGATCATGTCTTCCTTCAGTATTATGAAAACTTTATTTGTGTTCTGCATGCTTTCCTCCACTGTAAGCTCGTGCGTGAATTTGAGTATGTCGTGGCTCTGCTCGTACATCAATAATGAGGACATTGTGTCGAAGATTACCGCGCTGCAGCTGTGCTTTGTTATTGACTCGTGAATTGCAGCCCTTATGTCATTGAGCTTTCTCGGCTCTTTGAGGAAGATGCAGTTTTCAGCCCTTTCCGGGCTCCTGTAATGGGATGTGAGCACGTCAATGAAGAAGAATTTTGAGAAGTTGATGTTCACTTCATCAAGGTATCTTATAACGTCGGCATACGGGCGGCTGAGGCAGACGTAGCATATCATGGCGCTTTTCTTCTCAACGCTTTTCACAAGCTCCGTAAGCTTTTCCTCGTATTCCTTTTCGCTCAGCATTACGAGGACGAAGCGGTTTTCAGATATTTCCTTTAAAAGATCCATGGTCCACCACTATAGTTGTTATCCGCTGGCTTTCCGCCTGCGTTCTGTTTTCAGGGCCTTCAAGCGGGATTAATGCACATGATGCAGTGAGCATGAGCAGCAACAGCAGCACAATCAGGCCTTTTTTATCCATGCAGGATTAATTTCACCATTACTTATTAAAGAACACGCTTATTTTGGGATAAATTACCTGTTTTTTGGGATAAATTGCAGGTTTTTGCTGTTTCATCTGCTTATGTTTGTGTAAAGTAAAGTTCTTAATGTCCAAGCGCCGGCTATGGCGGTGCGATGGTTTTCCGCTTCGCTCCAAACTTGCTGCCCCTGTCCTGAAATGCAGCCATCCTGACATGGCCTTGCCGCCTTTCAAACGCCCCAATCTTACCAAAAAACAGGCAGTTCAATACCAAAAAACAGGCAATAAGAAGCCAGCATAACTATCCTCTCTCCCTTATCCACTCCACAAACTTCCAGTCTGCTGTCCTTGTGTGGGAGGAGAGCCATTCTGAGCCGAACCTTGCGACTTCCATGGCAAAGTCCTCCTCATACTCGCCCATGTCAAGCCTCTTCTTTATGGCTGCAATCTTCTCAAGGAAGGAAAGGTGCTCGACGCAGTGCCCGTCAAGCCCCGGGTAATTGTTGTCCGCAAAATGAGCCTCTTCAGCGGCAAAATGCTCCCTGGCATGGTTTTCCATGAAAATGACAAATTCCTCTATCCTTGCTTCCCCCACGCCAATAACGCAGCTGTCGTAGAACTCATTGACCTTGCTGAAGAATTCCTTGTGCTGCCTGTCAAGAAGCGGATTGCCCATTGAAAATCTGTCTTCCCAGGTTATCATTTTGGACAGTGTTTTTTATTGGGGTTTTGCATATTGAATTTGCGCTGTTCTTTTCTGCATCATTATTGAAAATTCCGCAAGAAATTTGGATTGGGTTTCTTTGCATTTATTTTTTTCTTTCATCTTTAATGTTTAATTTTTATTGTGTTTTTTCTCGTTGTTTTGCTTTTTATTTTATTCTCTGCCTTCCTTTGTTTTTCGTTTGATTTTTTGCCGCGTTATCGGCCCGCACTTGATGTTTCCAGCTTTGTTTTATCCTTAACCCGCTCCGCAGTTCCAGCTGCGGCTTTATCGGGTCCGCTATGCTTTGCCAAGCTCCTTCTCCAGCTCCCTTATCCTGTTCTTCAGCTCAACCATCCTCAATTCACGCCCGACAGTCACCTTTTGAAACCTTTCAAGCTCTTCAGTCCTGGCCTTCACAATCTGTATCTCATTCTGCAGGCTCCTGTTCGCTTCTCCCATCTCTTTTGAGTTCAGCTCAAGGGAGCGCTCCATCAGGGTCCTGTCCTCGTCAAAATGGATGTAGGTATCGCTGACTGCATCAAGGAAATCCTTCAATCCCGAAGGCACACCGCTGCCGAAATACTTCCTCAGCTGCCTCTCAAGTATCTTATGCATCCTCGCTAAGCACCGTTATTGTCATGGTCTGGTTGTGCAGCTGGCACTGCTTCTCCGAAGGCGCAGTAGGGCATATCTCGCCGTAGGAGTAAAAGCCGGTTATCGCAGCCTTCTCGCCCAGCACATTCCTTACAGCCTCTATCTCCTCTTCAACCCTTTCCTTAAGCACAAGCTTCCTTCCTATGCAGCTTATCAAAACAGCAAGCTGGGCTTTTCCGGACTTGATGCTCATGGAAGCTGCGCCGCCTGCACCGTCTATGAGCCTGTCAAAATTTGCCTTCATAAGGGTTGCAATTGTGCCTTCAGGCATGTCCCCTGCAAAAGTCAGGCTTTGCCCCTTCTCGTCCACTCCCAAAATGGTCCTGACAACCTCGGCCTCCCCATTCTTTGCCTTCAGCTTCAAAGACAGCGGAAAGAGAAGCCCCGTGCCGGGAAGCCCTGCGGCCTGCTTCCCGAGGTAATCTTTGTAGAGCTTCAGCGCAGGCTTTCCGTCCAGCTCATACAGAACATTGCCCTTTGATTTCGTGATCTTCCTTTCAACACCGAACGTGTCCCAGCCCCCTAATGAGCCGTAACCAACTTTCAAACTGCCATAAAAGCCTATGAACACGGCATTGCCCTCCTCGGGTGCCCTGTCCAGCCCAACAAATGTATGCTTAAAGTCAGCACCATCACCGACAAGGCCGCCTGTCACAGAGACATCCGGCAGCACTTCAAGGATGCCATTAACAAGGGATGTACCATTAACTTTCAGTCCGTCAGAGAACACCATTGCATGCACCAGCCCCTCTTTCTTAATGGAAGAGGCCAGTTTTCTGCCGACATCAAAGCTTTCCTCTGCATTCCCTATGCGGGCAGAAGCAAACTTCATCCCTGCCTTCTCAAACCGGACAGCGGTGACAGAGATTGTCCCGTCAGAAACCTCTGTCCCGAGAATCTCGCCTGCGGTGGAGCACATCACTATATGTGCAGACGGGTAAAATGCCTTTATCTCATCAAAATATTTTTTATCGCGAAGCAAAGATGCCGCGCCGAAAGCAAGCACGAGCTGCGCATCAACACCATTGGAAGAAATGTCCTTCCATCCCCTGTCCCATTTTTTCTGCTCAATCTTCATCTATGCACCTCCCTTTTCCTCCAGATCCTTCACCCTTTTCTTCAGCTCAACCATCCTCAATTCACGCCCGACAGCAACCTTGTTGAACTTCTCCAGCTCCTCGTTCTTGAGCTGCAGCTCCCTTGTCCTTTTCGCAACCTTTTCCTCAAGATCCTTTGTCGATTTCTCAAGGCTCAAAGCCATTGAATTGAAGGCGTCAGTCAGTTCCCCGACTTCATCTTCAGTAACAGCTTCAATCTTCTTATAATCTCCCTTGCCAAGCTCCTTTGCAGCATCCTTGAGCCTCACAATAGGCTTTGACAGCTCCCTTGCAAGGAAAAAGCCGAAAAGCAGGCTGCCCAGCACGGATGCCGAAACTATCGCAACAAGGACAAGCTTCATCTGCTTTAAGGGCATGAAAGCCTCCTCGCGGCTCATCTCAGCCAGCAGGCAAACGCTATGCCCGGGAATCCACTTATGGTAGCTTATAACCTCATCACCTGCATAATTGCTATGCAGCCCGAAATTGCTCAGCCCGGAAACGCACTCCCTTACCGCGCTGGAATCAATTCTTTTAGAATAAAATTCGGAATTGCGCCTTGATTCGCTTACCAGCACGCTTTCCTTGCTTACAAGATATGTTTCTCCTGTCTCCCCAAGGCCTGCCCTTTCGGACATGAGGGCCCTTACCTTGCTGAGGCCTGTTATGCCCACTGCAACTCCCGTCAGATTACCATTTTCGTCCTTTACAGGAAATGAGGCCGATACTGCAATTCCGCCAATCGTCGAATCCATGTAGAAATTCTGCACAAAAATCCCCTTTTTTCCATTGATGAAATACTCTTCAGCGCTTTTGTCATCGCCGAAAAAAGACGGGTCTGCGGAGGCTATCACTTTTCCTTCGGAAGACAGCAGCAATATGGGCCTGAAAGGGCTGCCTTTCTGTATTGCAAAAACCCTGTTGTTTATTACCTCCTGCTCTTCTTCTGAGATTTCAACAGAAGATGCTGACTTTGAAGCATGCTCAGCTATGACGTCAATTGTTGCAACATGCTCCACTTCACCGGCAAGGCCTGTAAAAAAATCATCCAGCTCACTTTCCTTGAGGGCAGAAATGCCCCGCATCTGCGCCTGTATCCTCTCGTTAAGAGCATTTTCAAGCACGAAATAGAAGGCAATACCAGATATGGCAGTGCTTATCAGCGCGACTGCGAGAACGGCAAGGGTAATTTTGTGCCTTATCTTCATGCAGCTTCAATCCAAAAAGGGACATAAATACCTTACTTGCATTTCAGGATAAAAAAATGCAGAAAGGGATATTTTCAGCGAAAGTTTATCCTTAAATTTTCCTCTCAACCACAAAATCAGCGAATAATTTCAGCTTCTTTTTCGCTTCAGAATCCGGAATGACGAAGTCAAGCCTGCTCCATGCCTTCAGAACAAGCTTCCTTGCCTTCATGCGGGCATAATCCAAAGCATTATTCCTCTCAATGATGGAAACGGCTTCCTTGATCAGCTTCAGGTCGCGGGTCTTCAGGCTTAAAATCTCGAGCAGCCTCCTTCTGTCAGGCTCAGAACCATCTTCAAGGACTTTTATTACCATCAGCGACCTTTTTCCCTCGGAGATGTCATCGCCGAATTCCTTGCCAATTTCCGCAGTCAGATTGAGAATATCATCCTGTATCTGGAAAGCCACGCCGATAGCCTCTGCAAAGTCGGCAACAGCCCTGCTTTTCCTTGTGCCCGCATCGCCAAGTATGGCGCCTATCTTTGCGCCCAGCCTCACCAAAGTCCCGGTCTTGTAGGCGCACATCTGCATGTAAAGATCTTCCGTGGCAAAGCCGCTGTTGTTGTGCCAGTAAATGTCAAGGCTTTGGCCAAGGTGCAGCTTTATCATCTCTTCTGCAATGACTTCATGCAAAAGCAATTTCCTCTTGGCGTCAAGATCGGACTTCTTTATCAGCAAATACGGAAGGTAGTACATCATATTTCCTGCATTGATAGCGACATCAACGCCAAAAAGCCTGTGGATGCATTCCTTCCCGCGCCTCTTTTCTGAATTGTCCATTACATCATCCACCATCAAAGTCCCATTGTGGATGAACTCTATCAGGGGCACAAGGTCCATCACTTTGGAGCCCCCCCCGAGCACATCGCAGCAGAGAAGCATGAATACGGGCCGCCATCTTTTGCCTCCGCGGTCAAGCAGATCCCAGATAGGCTCTGCAATCATGTTAAACGACTTTTTGTCATAGCCGTAATTCAGGGAGCCAAGATTTTTCTCAATCCAATCATGGCTCAGTTCCTTAGGGAAGAAGCGAAGCATGCTTTTGTCCACAAACGGCTTCATTGAATCTATGTATTCCATGAACATCTCAGTCACCCATCACTTTTACCATCACTTTCCGCTGCCTGTTTACCCCGTCCAAATCCACGTGGAAGATGGACTGCCATTTTCCCAGCAGCATCTCTCCGTTGACAACAGGGACTGTTTCAGAAGCGCCTAAAAGCAAAGACTTGAGGTGCGAATGCCCGTTGAGAGGCTCATCCTTCGGGCAGTCCCTTTTCTCTATGTCGTCATGGAGGTATCTTGCCGAGGCAGGCGCAAGCCTTTCAAGAAAAGACTTAAAATCGTACAAGAGCCTTTCTTCATTCTCATTGATGCGGATGCAGGAAGTGGTATGCATCGAGAATATGCACGCAATCCCTTCGGTAATGCCGGATTTCGAGACAGCTTCCCTGACTTGCGAAGTGATGTCCTCAAAATGCATCCTTTCCCTTGAAAGGATAGAGATAAACTGCCCGTAATGCTTCATGACACACCCCTTTTTGCAGTATAATCAATCAACCAAGATATAAAAATTATTCAAGTTTTGGGATTAATATATCAAAAAACAGGATAAATTTTTACTGAAGTTTATCCCTAAATCTTGATAATTTATTAATACTACTGTAAAGCTTATCTAGCCAAAAAGGGGTGATTTTTTGGAAATAGGAGTACTTCTCAAAGCTACGAGGGCATACAGGACATTAACCCCTTTGATGGTGATGCTCGTTTCAGTGGCTTTTGCGGGAAAGCTGAATATGGGCATAGCAGCCCTTATGCTTGCCAACATACTCATCTATTCCGGCGCAAGCATACATAATGCCGTAAGAGACAATGATTTCAGGATGCCGCATTATTCGGGGAAAGTTTCAACGGCGCTGTTCATAGCGGCGATAGCAATCTCCTTTTCAGATAAAATAATGCTTGCAGCCGCACTGCTGTGGATAGCGCTGGGCTTTTTTTACAACACGCTCTCAAGAAAAATCCTTTTCGGGGATTCAGCGGTAATATCAGTGACTCATTTCGCAATCCCATCAATGAGCGCTTCGCTTATGGCAGGCGCTTCAATAAAAAGCTCAGTCCCGCTGGCAGCTTTCTTCATGCTCATAGGCTTTCTGATAACGCAGACAAAGAACCTCAAGGACAGGGAAAGCGACAAAAAAAGGGATTATGCAACGCTTGCCACAAGATTCAGCAGCGGAACAAAGATGACAAAAGCCCTCCTTACAGCTTCCTTCGTTGCCATGATGTCCTCTTACTTCATCTTCGGCCTTTCAGCGAATTATATATTTTACTCGGCAGCGCTGGCTGTAATCCTTTTCTTTTCCCTGTCAAAAATTTCGAAGAATGAGGAGGGTATTGCGCTGATGCTGACAAGGATGGCGTTGCTCGTATTCATGCTCTCTCTCATCCTTGAAAAAACATCCGACTTCATGGTAATATCGGCGGCGCTGGCGATGTGCTACATCTACATAGTTGTCATATCCGCCGGAAGGATGAGGGACATGGCGGCGGGTGCAAAATGACGGCAGCAAGGGCAAGGGCGCAGCTTGCGGCTGATGTAAGCAGGTTTTTCGGGCCTTTCAGGAGAAATGAAGAAGCGAAGTACAACCTCGGGCTTGGGGAGATAGAGTGCAGAAATGCCCTGATGGAAGAGGCAATGGGCCAGAAAGAAAAAATCGCGGGAAAGCTGCTCAGCTCCCTTTCAAAATATCCCGGCTGCCAGGGATACATGCCCCTCAACGAGAAAATTGCAGAGCTGATAAAGGCCGAAACGGGAATGGACTTCAATCCCGGGCAGATTGTGCTGACGGCAGGAGCTGCCGATGCAATTTCCCATGCGGTTTTTGTCTATTCGCATGCAGGTGAAAAAGTCATGTTCCCGGTGCCGAGCTTCCCGTACTGGTGCAGCGTGGCAAGGAATGAATCATTGATAGAGCCAATAATGTGCATGCCTCAGGATTTCTCAGATAAACTTTCAGGAAGGATTGAGGCGAGGGCAAAAAATGTATCAATGCTAATACTCAATGTGCCCCACAACCCCTACGGGTGCTCAATAGAACGGGGAGAGGCAGAGAAAATCAATGAGACTGCTTCAAGGCATAAGATAAAGGTTGTAATTGACGATGTCTATAGGGCTTTCACGAAAAAGGAATGGATAGGGAACAGCTTTGACATGGAAAATTCAGTAATAGTCGACAGCCTCTCGAAAAGATTCGGCGTTCCGGGATTAAGGCTGGGATTTGCAGCCCTGCCAAAAGTGGAAGTGAAGCACTTCAGGGCTGCTGTGGCTAACCAGTATGTGGGAGTCAGCATGCCTTCAGCCATAATAGCAGACGCGCTGCTTGAAGCCTACCTGAGCAATAAAAAACTGAACACAATACCGAAGGAAATAGAAAAAAGGCAGGAAATCCTTGACAGCTACCTGAAAAAGCTTGAGCCATACGGCATTTTTTCCCAAAAGCCCGAGGGAGGGATGTTCAGGGCTGTTTTCTGCAGGGATGCAAACCTGCTTGCTGCGGAGCTTGCCGGAAAAAATGTGATTGTGAAGGGCGGAAGGTCGAATTTTCCATTTTCATATGCCGGCATGCCTGAATTCATAAGGATTTCCGTCGGAGGAGAGGAAAGGATAAGGGAGGCAGCCGAAATAATAGCCGAAACGGTAAAGGAGATTGAGATGCCTTTGGAGGGCGAGAAAATTGCAGTCATTAGGTGAAAAGAGGCAGCAGGAAAGAGAAAGGGGCAAGATAGACTTCCAGCTTGTGAACGGGAAAGAAGTGAGGCATTACATAAACATGGCAAGGTATGACAATGCCGCCTCAAGATGGGCCTCCATGGAAGACCTCTTTGCCACTGATTCGGATTTCATAGACCTGCTGATGCTCAAGCTGACCGGAAAATATCCCGGCTACAGGCAAAAGAAGCTGCTTCTGAGGGCGCTGATGACTGTAAGCATGGGGACTGGATACCACGCGCCCTCTGTTTTGGCGCCGAGGCTTGCGGCTTCCACCACCAAGAACGGCAATTTTGCAGTGATCAACGGCCTTATTGCGGGGCTTTCAACTGTTGGCACAGACCATCTGGGAGCGGTGGCAGGTGTCATGGAGCTTTTTGTTAAGATAAAGGAAGAAGCAGGGCACGGCATAAAGGAATATGCGGAGAATTTCGTTTCGGGAGAGATTGCAGCAGGCAGGAAAATACCGGGCTTCGGGCATCCTGTTTACGAGAAAGATGAGCGGGCTGAACTGCTGCTGAAGGAAATTGAAAAAGGGTTTGATAATGAATACATTGAGGCGTACAGCGCAGTTGCAGGAAAGCTCAGGGATGAAAAGGGGATATTTCCGAACATAGACGCTGCGCTTGCCCTTGCCTACCTCAGCCTTGGATTTGAGCCTGAGCACGGGATTTACCTTTCGTTTTTGGGAAGGTCGCTGAACATGATGTGCCATATAATGGATGAGCTGCCGAGAAAGCCCTTTTCATTCCTGAACGAGGCCGTGCCTCTGGAGAAGAATGCGGAATTTGAAAATGGAAAGCTATGATGTTGTTATTGTCGGGGCGGGGATTGCCGGGACAGGATTGGCTTACAACCTGAAGCAGATTTGTCCTGAGATTAAAGTGTTGGTTATTGAACAATATGGAGTAGGGTCACATGCAGGCTATGGATATAGGAACACCTATGGGAATGTAATTGAGGGATATAACTTGCCGTATGTAAAAAAATTTAAGGGCCTGATACTACAGGCAAAAAATCATTTGAAAGAAGAAAGCATCAAATTAGAAATAAAACTCGATGTGCCTTTTTACTTAGTAAACTACAAGGAAATATGTAAAAGCCTATTTGAGAGATCTGGTGTCAAATATTCCAACGATACTTGCATAAAGACTTTGGGAAAAAATAAGGTATTAACAAAGAAAGGTATATACCTATTTAAGTTTTTGGTAGATTGCAGCGGCTCTAATTTTTTTATACGCAGGGAAAAAAGGCTGAAAATGCCCTACTGCTACTGGGTATGCAAAAAAATAGAAAAATTTCCCACAGTCGAGAGTGGCGATTACTTCACGTATATTGTAACCAGCGATGGAGGACTTAAGGAACAATACCCTTTAGGAGAAGAAATGATTGTTGCGGAATGGAAATTTGAATCGTGTATAAATCCACATCATAAGAAAATACCGGGATTGGTTATACCATGCAACCCTTCTACCCCTATGGTAATGGGTAACATAGCATTTCTTGGTGATTCCTTTGGAAATGCCACTACAAGTGCTGGAGAAGGTATAAGGCCCATACTGGAAACTTCCAAATTATTGGCGAAGTGTATTAAAGAAGAAAATCTTCAGAAATATCCAAAGTTGTGGAACAAAATTTTCCTGAAAACTTACCTAAAACACTTGGCAACAAGGCTAAATCAGAAAGATAAGATTAAGCAGCTTGAGATGCTGAAGGAAGACCCACGAAGTATTTTGAAGATATTGAGGTGCGAACACGTGGATAAGGAAACCATAAAAAAATTCCCAAAAACAACCCTCTTAATAAATGGTTTGAATTATGCTGCGCTGCTGGCTAAGCATAAATTGTATGAGAAATCAGAGTTTCTTAAATTTCAGAATTAACTGGTTGGACAAGACATCATCGTTGAAGCTCATAGAGCGTATGCCGTTGTAGATATTTTGAAGGAATCCGGTTAATAAATACCGCAGGTATGGGCATTCATACCGCGTTCTCGGAGGATACCTGATTTTTGCAGTTATGATACCTTTTTGCTCTGTGACATTGAGGAGACCGCATCCGGTGGCAGAGAATATTGCTCTCGAATAATCCACTTTTTTGGATACTGAATTCAAATCTGAAAAAAGCCCATCAGCAATAGACTCAGCCTTTGATGTGATTTGCTTTTTACATAAATCAGAAAGCCCCCTTTTACGCAAATGCATAGCCGCTATGCCAAAAATACCTATTTCACCGGGAATTAAGGTAAAATTCTTCAATACAAACTTCCCGCTATGGCTCACATCTATAGCTTTAAAATATATTAATTTTTTTGTGGATATGGTTTTGAGCTGAAAGTTATACTCAATTCGTGGAAAATTAAGACTTGATAATTCTTTTGTGAGTTCAAGTTCAGAAAGTTCTGGCCTAAAGGGACGATTTGTATATATGCAGGTTTCCAAGATACTCTTTCCTTTTTCAACTTTGTATTTTGTTTTTACCTTAAGCCTTAAAAGCATAGAAAAGATACCATCAAGGATGCCTGCAAACAGGGCTTCATTGCCTGTTTTTCTTGAAACTACAGAGTCATAGCCCCAAGTCCTAAGAATACTCTTTTTTTCGTCATATTGGTAATTATCGCATGCTGAAGCACCCGCAGACTGCAAGGATTTTATGATAAAATCTAATATGTAAGGGAATTTATTAAGGGAAATTCCTTTTTTATCCCCAAATAACGCATACCTTATGCCGCTGTCGAATCCCACCTCGTACCATAGATCAAGAGCTTTTTTCTTGCCAAGAACTTCAATCGTAGCCAGTTCCAAATCAACAATTATATCCTCAAAATAATACAAAACCCTTTTCCTGCTCCCCTTCCCTCCGTACTTTGAGGATGTCCTGCTCACTATTATCCCCGGCCTGTCTATTGTGACGACTTTCGGGAAAAAAAGCCTGCTGAAAAGGAAATCCCGGACTTTGTGAGATGACATGCCGCTTAATAATCAAATCGGCTGTTTAAAAATCTTCTGCCCCAAAAACAGCGCAATGAGGGACACGAAAAAGGAGACAAGCGAAAGCTCTTCCTTCAGCCCCGTCATGAAGTATACAATAAGCACGGACAGCGGGGTTGCCAGCAGTGAAAAAAACACGGAATTGCTCTTCAGGGGGCGGAACTGCATCCAGATTATTATAGGGGCAAGTGCGAGCATACACGCAGTGAAGAGGAATGCAAAGGCAATGACACTCTTCACAAGAAGGGAAATCAGCACGCCAAGGGAGCATACAATGAAGATTGCAGCCTTGGTGCTCCTGACAGCGTCAAAAGCCCTGCCGAGCCTCGGAAGCAGGTCATTGGAAACGGACATTGCCGCGACAAACACAAGCGTATCCAGGGTGGACATTATGGCTGAAAAAAGAAGCACGAGCGCAAGCCCGGCAAGGAACGGAGAAAGCAATCCGGAAAAACTTGCGACAAGCGCATTCTCAGGAGTTATTGACGGGTAGAGGCTCCTTGCCATAATTCCAAGAAGCGAGCCAAGAAAGCCGAGGGCAAGCATAAAAACAGCCGCAAGCAGGAATCCTTTTCTCATCACCCTGACGGATTTAGCGGCATAGGCACGCTGCCACACATCAGCCGCTATTATGACGAAAAACGCGCCGAAAATCATGAAAGACAGGGCCTTGACAGCGCCTATTGAGAATAATTCAGGGCCGGCAGGAAAAAGAGGGACATTTCCCGCAAGGGAGAAAACTATGGCTGCCATAAGGACAGCAATTGAAATGAACTGAAATACATCAGTCTTCACAACCGCCTTAAACCCGCCGAGAAGCATGTAGGACATTATGGCTGCGCCGACCAAAAGGACAGAAATCCCGTAGCTCCAGCCTGAAATCCCGCTAAGAATCAGGCCGCTCGCAATGAACTGCACAGCAATAAAAGCAAGGAAAAACAGGAACACAAAGGCGCTCAGCAGAAGCCCTGTCTTCCTGTCGTACCTGTCATAAAAATAATCCGCAAGCGTATAAAACTTTTTTTCATCAGCCGCTTCCTTTATCTTCTTTCCGAACATGGCAAAAAATACCAGCCCCAAGGCCTGCCCTGCCGTGAGCCAGATTGCGGAAAGGCCGAATGTATACGCTATTCCGACGAATAAAACCAGAAAGCCCCCGCCTATGAAGCCCGCGCAGATTGTTGAAGCAAGCGAAAAATGCCCGAGGCTCCTGTCCCCGATAAGAAACCCTTCCCTGCTCTCGCGCCTTGAGGAGAGATAGCCGATGATAAAAACTATGATAAAGTATAATGCAACAATGTACACGCTTATAGCTGCCAGTACCATTCCGCCATTTTACTCCTTCTCTTCAAAAACCTTTATGCCTTTTCCCGTAATCTCATAGGCTTTGCTTTCCTTGTGCTGGCTTGTCCACCTCATCTTCGGGATGAAGATGCGCCTTTCTATGGTGCCAAGCTCCAGAAAATCAAGGCTTATGGTGCCGTCAACAAGATAGGGTATATTGTAGTAAAAGCCGTGCCTGCTGTCACGGCTCATCTCAAGTATGAGGATGGATGTGAGCCCTTTTCTCCTCAGCATGGAGAATGCCTGGTTTATCATCCTCCTTATGTTCACTTCGGACGGTATGGACAAAGCCTCAGGATGCGAGACTGCAGTGAAGAAGACATTAAAGCTGTCCACCACAAGGCGGTGTATGCTGCTGTCCTCCCTTATCTTCTGCAGAAGGTCGGAATAAATCTTTTCATACTCGGGATATGTGAAGCATTTTACCACAATCTTCTCCTGCTTCACGAATTTCATGAATTCATCGGCAAAGGAAAACTGCGAAATCATAGTGTCAATATTCTCGCGCGGCTCCTCAAGGTTTATGTAGACGCATTTCTGGCCCTTTCTCGCGCCTTCAAGCAGGAAATGAAGCGCAAAGATTGACTTGCCGACTCCGGGGGGCCCCGAAAGCCCGATTATGCTGCTCTTGGGCAGGCCGCCCTGAACCATGGAATCCACTCCCCTAATCCCCGTCTTTTCCCTTTCCATGCTGCATCCTTATCATATTCTGATCTTGTCAACCACATACACGAATATTATCTTCGTGTTTGTCTCAAGCTTCTGGCATTTCACCTTTTCGTTAAACTTAAGATTGTTGCGCAGCTGCTTCGGCACAAGGAAATATTTCGTGGCTTCATTTTTGCCCCTTTGGGAGAGGTTTGTCCTTATGTCTGCAGAATCTTCTGAGAATATGTGCACATTCTTTATATGCCCTTTCAGCAGAAGCGACTCTTCATAGTCCATTTCAACTTCAACAATTATCTTGTTGTCTTTCACTGATCTTGTGCCGATTATGGTGCCCATGCATTAGCCCTGCGCTTACACGTATTAAAATCTTTAATACCACTAGTAAGTTATCATGACAATTTATTAATCCGTATAAAAGCTTTATCCTGATTATGGGATAAATTTATTGAATAAGTTATCCATAAACTTCAATTTTTAGTAAAAGTTATCATCAGTACAATATGGCAACTGTGCTTAATTCCAGGCTGCTGGCCAACGGCAATATAGTGTATCGGCTGGAGGCAGGCAATGGGGAGATTGCAGTGCTCAAAAACTCGTTCAGGAACGTGCACCTTTTTGCCGCGGGCCTGTGCAGAGATGAGGCGGAAGTTATAAGGAGGGGCAATGAAGGAGTCACAGTGCATTTTTCGGTCCCGCGCCACCTAAAGGCAAAAAACCCAAAGTCATTTGACAGGATCTCATACCAGAGCATGGAAACAAGGTCCAAAATATTCTATATATATGTAGTGGACAAGGAAAATGAACTGATTGCCCTGTAGACAGCCATATCCTAACCTAAACAAAAACATCTGGCTTGCATTAATCCTGCTTGCCGACCGGACAAAAGGCTGCGTTCAAAATCTCGCTTCACCTGAACGCGAGCCTGCCCGAGCTTGCTGCAAAGGCGAGCGTTCTCGCAGGCAAATCTCGGGTTAGCGGCTTTCGCGCAGGTAATGTTTTATGGAAGGTATCGGTCATGCCCCGTATGGGGCAACCCCCTGACCTCTTTAGCTGGAATAATAGAATGCGCTCACCTTATGCCGCTAACCTACATTTTGAACGCAGCCGAAAATTATAAAAAATTATAAATAGAAGGGGCAAGTAATCTGATGAATGAGCGCCAAAAGCGAGATTATTGAAATTCTTGCCCCTATTTTCGGAAAATCCATACAGGATACAATAGAGGCATTCTATGATGAAGGGCATCCGCAGGAGCTTTACAACATGGCGCACCACATGCTTTCTGAGATTATGGGCCCGAAAAACGCGGAAACAATACTATCTAGGCGGCCGAGCCTGAAAAAACCGGAATCGGGATATGAGGAGGATGGAAAAAATGTCAATACTCATTTATTATGAAGCGCCTTTATTCGCTTTTGTCCTGCTGGCGGCATACACAATTTACCAGCTTATTTTAGCAAGAAAGCTCCTGAAGGGCGGCAGCCTCAGCGAGCCGTACAAATGGTTTATACTTGCTGCAATATCCATTATGCTCTGGTCAATAGACCATATCTATCACGACCTTAAGCCACTGTCCGAGAGTATGCAGCTCTTTTTCCATTACGGGATAAGCCACGGGCTGCTGCTGATCTCGATGCTATGCCTCACGATAGCAGCCTTCAGGACAAAGAAAGTTTATGCATCTGTGCTGGCAGTGAATCCCAAGCCGGGGAAAAGAGGATAGGCTCAAGCCACGCCGATACCTGCACAGCCTATCTACAGCCTATTTGCCGGCATCAATCGCCTTGTCAACGAACATATGCAGGTCTTTTATGAGCTCAGACTCAAGGTCGTCCCTAAGCGCGATGAATATAGCCCTTCCGTTCCTGATCTTTATCTTTGTTATCACGTTGTGCACGAACTGTATCAAAGTGTGGCCTTTCTCGTACACAAGGAGGGCAGAAAGCGCATCAAACAGAATGCCGCTGCAGTGCTGCTCGTTCAGCGCCTTTGAAAGCGCCATGCTTATCTCTGTCAGCGCATTTGGGGATGAGACAAAGATGCAGTCCTTTGCCGGGGGAGGCTCCTGAACGTTCCTCGTGATGGTGTCTATAAAGAAAAACTTTCCCGCATCAATGCCGTTCTTCTTCATGTTTTCCAGCACGAAACTGTACGGCTCGTTGAAGCACACGTAGCATACCTTGTCCATGCTTGCAGCGGCCGCTTTCACCACTTCAATAAGCTCTGCATGGTATTTTTCCTTTGATGTAACAATCAGCACAAGATTGCTGCCCTTTATCTCTGCCTGCAAATCCATCTTTTCACACCTTCGTTTCTTCTGCGTTGTTTTTTCCTGAATCTTTCCCTGTTCTCTTCCCCAGCAATGACTCAAGCACAGGCAGCTCCTCCTTAATCCTGAGGAGGCGCTCCTGATACTGGTCCACAGCAAGGTTATAGGACTCCCTGCTTATGCTCTTTCTTGCAAAGTAATCTGCCTGTGACTTCTTTATCATCTCAATCATTGCCTTCTCCTCTTTTCTCAGCGAGGATATCTTCATGCGCAGCAGCCTTGCGGACAGAATCCTGTAAATGAATATCCCGGAAACTCCGGCAGCAATGGCAGCCAGCGCAGCGGCCCACCAGTATTTTTTCAGGAATTCAAGCAGGCTGAATTTAATCCGGCTTTTGCTGACAACGCCGAAAAGAAGGGAGGACGCCTTCACTTCCTGGGCACCCATGGCAGCGCTGCGAGCAAGGCTTTCGGCCTGCCCGTAATCCTCCAGCAGGAATTTTTCATCAGCCTGAGCGAGCAGCTTTTCCGGCCCGGACGCATCCAGATTCGTGGCATGCAGCTCTCCTATCAGTGCTTCTGCGTTTTTCCTTTCCTCCTGGAATGAACCCATAAAACCTCTAAGGTTTGCAGACTCATCAGCGGCCTTTTCCGCGTTCGCATATTGCCCAAGCTCTATCGAAAGAAACGCCTCATTGTAAAGGTCATTAAACCTCGCATGGGTTATGTTCATGCTTTCCGCATAGCGCACCGATTCCCTGATTGAAACAAGGCCGTGAACCGAGGAATTCAGGGCAAGGATCCTGCTTTTAAGCACGGAAGTTCCTGTGAAATCTCCGGCTGAGAGTTTTTTGCGGATTTCTTCAGAGGCAGAGTTGACAGCCGACAATTCAATGCCCTGCCCTGAAGCAAGATTCTGCAGGCTGTCTGCTGCCGGAATGAGAGATTCAAGCTGTTTCCCAAGAAGCGAGCTTATGCCGGCAAGGCTTTTTTCAATTGAAGGAGAAGAGGCTTCATAGTTCCCTATCTCAAAATCGGCAGTCCCTTGATTAAGAAGCTCTTCAATGCCGCTTACATTCAGGGAAAGCTTTTTTCCATCTTCAAGAAGCTCGCGAGAATTGCTGATTTTTTTTCTGAGAGACACTGCATCATCCCTCAGCGCCATTATGCTGCCGCCTGTCTCAATTACGCTGCCATAATCGCCGTTTTCCAGGAAAATATTGGCATCATTGAGCATGTCCCGGGCATAGTCTGTGTTGAGGCCCAGGCCCTGCATGTAGTTGACTGCGTTTTGCGAATTTTTAATGGACTCTTTCGCCTGAGCCAATGTGTATACAGACGACTGGTTCTGGGCAGATGCAGGGATTATGGCATAGCCTATCGCAAACAAAAGCACTGAAATCACTGCAGCTTTCTGCAGCAGTCCGGTTCCTTTCATTTTTGCCCTGCCCATCTTTCTTTTCATCTTTCTTTTTTTGCCGCCATTACCTTATTATCTTCCATTCTCTCAGCTTGTCAAGCTCGCGCTCCAGCGATTCAAGAGCCAAATCAATGCTGTCTTTTTTTGTTGCTTCATAGCTTTCAGCTGCCATGCTGCTCGCATCACTGCTGCTTTCCGCATCATGGGCTGAATCAGCGTCAGCGTACCTGCTTCCCCATGGCTTTTCATTTTCATGTTCCTCTGCCATAGGCACTTCCTGACTGCCATCTTGCATATCTTTTTCTGAATCTTCAGCTGCAATATCTTCTGTCTTTATCTCCGGAATTTCCGGATTTTCTGCTGTGATATCTGCATTGATAATAGGCTCTGACTGGGCTATTTGTTCCTGCTTCTCTTTTTGGTAGCCTGCCCCTTCAGCTTTTATCCCTTCCAGGCTTGTATCAAGTACGGGAATTTTGCCTTCTTCCGGTTCAGCCGCAACGGGCTTTTCTTCTCTGCTAATCTCATTACCAATAGAACCATCAGAAACATCAGGAATGCCGCCCTGAATATCCTCCCTTTTCTCATTGTCCTTTTGCCTGCGCGCCTTTGCACCCTTACCTTTGTCAGGGCGGAAATTCCCACTGCGTTTTTTCATTGGGAATTCCGCAGGAATTTTCACATGCGCCGTTGCATTTTCTGCTGCGGCTTCATCATTTCCTTCAGCAACGCCCATGATTTTTTGGACGCGATGCTTTGCATCCTTCCTTCCTGCACTTTTCTCCTCTGCGGCCTTAAGCGACTGCTCAAGCTCTGCCATCCTTTTCCTGTACTCTGCCATGCTCACCTCATAGGCTTCCCTTGTAATCGTCTTGCTTACAAAGTACCTGTACTGCAGTTCCTTCATCAGCACTCCGATTTCGATCTTCTCTTTCGCGATTACCGAGACATCGCTCATCTTCTTCAGCAGCCTTATTTTTCTTGAGTTCAGCCTGAGCATCTCCTTCTGCAGCTCTGCCATGTGCCTCACGTGCCCCTTCATTGTGCTGCCATAGACCCTTTCGCTCATGAGCTTCTCCACAAAATACTGGCTTTGCGCCTTTTTCATCAGCCCTATGATGGACTCTTCCTGCTTCCTGAGCATTTTTATCATCTCGGACACTGCCCCGACCGAGCGCCTCTTCATTATCTCCTGCCCTGCCACTGCCGCAACAAAAAGTATTGCAAGAAGCGACAGCCAATTATCAGTGAAAAAGCGGAGCAGGCTCCTGAGCATGTTAGCCTCCTCTGTCTTCGAGCTGAGCCGCTCCGCAACCAAAGCCCTGTTCACATACTCCTCAGCCTGAAGGAAATTTCCCGCATTGAATTCCGCCATTGCAAGCCCAAGAAGCTGTTTTGCCTCCCCTACATCAACTCCTCTTGCCTCTGCGCCCTGAATCCTTGATGATGTCTCGCTTATGGTGCCCGAAACTTCCATTGCCTTTTCCTTTAGGTCAATGATGTTCCTGCTTACCCCTATGGCTTCCTTGTAGTCTTCCTCTTCCAATGAAGAAACTGCGCCTGCCAGAAGCTGTTCAAGCTTTGCGGTATTGATGCCTGCCTGTTTCAGGGATTCAATGCTCTCCCTCGCAGATGAAACGGATTCCATGGCAGAATCTTTTGTCGCTTCTATAATGAGCAGGCTCATCACAACTTTTTTCTCAAATGAGCGCCTGTACCTTGTATTGTTGTACCTGTCCAGCTCGGTCACATTTCCCGCAAATGCCAAAATTAGCGTGCGGTTCTGCCTGTTCATGTACTTCGGCACATCAATTGTAAAGTTCACAATAGCGCTTTCCTTGTGCCCTATCTTCTTTATGAATGCAGGGATTATCTCCATCTTTGTAAGCAGGAAGCCGTTGACAGACACCTTTATGTTTTCAAGGAATGCTCCGGAAACAGCGCCTGAAACATTGTTCGTTATCTTAATCCGGAAGGTTTTCTTCTGCTCCGGGAACATCCTTATCTCGCCTGGGGCATCTACCAATATGCCTGTGTCGCTTGCTGCCGGCAGGCTTCCCCCGCCACCGCTGCTCCCGCTGCCTCCCCCGCCGCTGCCTGACGAGCCAGCAGCTGCGGCTGCAGGGGCTGCAGTTGCATTAGCGGACACTACTACTGTCTTTGAAGCCGTATTGTTGGCGCCTTCAGCGCTCACTGCATAAACAGAAATTGCCTTTGTGCCGCCTGCGGCATCTGATGTGATATCCGCTGAAATGTTATGGTATTCGAACTTGTTCACGGCGATGCTGCCAAGCGTCTTGTTGTCTGCAGGTATGGATGTCCAGCCGCTCGGCAAGGTCCAGTTGGATTCCACATTCGTTGCGGTCTCATTTCCTATGTTGCTGATTTTAGCTATAAGATCTATGAAGTCGCCGGTTGAAACAGATGCATTATACTGCAGGATTTCTATGAAAAGATACGGTCCTGAGGAAATTGAAGCAAGGGTTACATTGGCCTGGAGGCTGGCAGGAGAGGCTGTGGCATTCTGGGCATCTATAGTTGCCGTTATGGTGTATTCAGCTTCTGCAAGAGGCGCGGTCGCATTCAGCCTTATCACTTCATGGCCTCCTGCGGCTATTGTGAATGGCGCTGTCTTGTTGATGCTGGCAAAGGACTGCGAAAGTGTTATGTCAAACCCAAGCGCGAAATCAGCGGTGTTGTTGATTGTTATATTGCCCAATACGACTTCATTGCCCTTGATCCCGGACATTGCCCCGAGGCTGGCAGGGGTGCGCGTCCAGCTGTAGTCCAGAGATATGTTCAGCGTCGAATTGGCGCTGAAATTAGCATTGCCAGAGGAATCATTTGCCCACAGCCTGTAGGACCAATTTCCGGCGGAAGATGGAGTGAAATTTCCAAAGTAAAGGTTTGCAGAGTTCTGCATGGATGCATTTGTCCAATCCAAATCAGTGCTGAGCTTGTATTGTAGGGCTGCAGAGCTTACGTTGCCAAAGTCCGTTATTGTTGCTGTCACATTTACAGGGACATCCGGGTCAAGGCCATCTTCTGTGCTGGGAGAATTTGAAATGCCGGACATCATAGGAGGGCTTGAATCAGCCACTGTGAAATTGAAAGATGAAGAGATATTCAGGTTGCCCAGCGAGTCATTGACGTAAAATGTGTAATTGTTTACTCCCATGACGGAAGCCTGGAAAGTAATGTTGTACCTTGTGCCAGTGTCCAGCACCATTGTGTAATTTGTTCCCCTATTCAGCTCAAAAATTGCTTTATTGACCGCAGTGGACGCATCGCTTGCATTGACACTTATTATAATATTATTCCCTATCTCAATAAGATCGGACGATTCATTTATTCCTGTGAATACCGGAGGCACTGTATCCAAAGTGAAGGAGATTATAGATGAGCCGGCAACCTGGCTGTCAGAATTATTCGCATAGACTGTGAGGTTGTTTTCCCCTTCCGACACAGTTATTGCTGCCCTGTACCTGTAGAAGTCAAATATCCTGAACAGCAGGTCCCTTGAGGTGTTCTGGAGCGCATATCCGCCTGCTGATATATTATTGTCGCTCGCTTCCCATTCATAATAGTCTTCCTGGCTGCCATTCGGGCTGAGGAAAAGCCAGTACCTTGTGCCGCCCTGCAGGGTAACTGTATAATTCAGGGAGATGCCCACCCATGAGAATCCTGCGCTGCTTACAGAGCTGTTGTCTATGGAAAAGTTGGCAAGAACAGTATCGGATGGGCTGTCGCTTCCCGGCCTTACCTGCAGTGTTGCATTTGGGAGCCCTGTCCTCTTCACCCTTATTGATATGTTTCTTACCTCCATAAGCTGGTTAGGGACAAAGGACTGCGACAGGTTTGCATGGGATATCAGTGTCTCATTTAATATGCCGTCGGGGTCCGGCATGTCAGAGGATATGTTCAGCCTTTCTGTCAGAGTAATGTTGCTGTTTTGGTTCAGCTGATAATAAATCCATGTGATGTTCTTAGTGCTGTCTGTGGGAGTTACAGTCACGTTGAGGATTACAGAGCTGTTTTTTGTGAGCTGGCCTGCAGAAGGAGCATCAATTGTTATGTCTGTTGGAGTGTTTATTGTTATTGTGCGCGTTTCTGTCTGGTTGGAATTCCCGAAAGTGTCATTAAGCCAGACATAGAACGTGTAATCGCCCTGCCGCAGGTTGCTTTTTGTGATTGCAGCATGCGTCCCGGAATAGGATTGGGACTGGTTTGTGCCGTTCCAAAAAAGTATCAAAGTATCCGGATGCGTCTCATTATAGGTCGCGTTTATTACAACGGTAACAGCTGTCTGGGATGAGCTGTTTTCAGGAGTCGGATTTGCAAAGCCGACTTCTGGAGCGGGCTGGGCAAGTGCAGTGAATACCATGTCCTCAGTGTCAGAGTATGCAGGAAAATCAGCACCCTCGGAACGGCCGCATGTTATGTTTGAAGGCTGGTTGAATATGTCAATTACCCTTATGCTGTGCTGCCCTGCCCTCGGAATCGTAAAATTATACTTCATATGGTAATTGGGATCGGCTACACCGAATGCGGTGCCGAAGATGACAGACCAGTTCATGTTCGAGCTTTCTGACCCGTTGGCATGCGCAAATACAACCCTTTCGCTGTTTGAGCTTGAGGAAAACAATGTCGCATCTATCTCAATCACATCCCCTTCCCTGAATACTGAGCCGTTCTGGGAAGTTATCTGGACATCTTTCACATAGTTGAGATTGACTATGTTTCCGTCCCTGCAGCTGTCTATCGTGTTGAAGCATTCTACGGGATTGCTGTCGCAGTATGCCTGGGAATTGCCGAAAAGCTCATTGCCCCCTGAGCAATTGGCGCCGCAGCTGCACGGAGAGACAGTGCCGCATACCCTGCCGGCGTAAGCCTCTGAATTTTCAGCCATGAGGAGCAATAACGGCACAGATGATGCAATGTACATTAAAATCGCCAATATCTGCAGCCTCTTTTTTTTCGCTTCCACTTTCATCTGTGCCCTGCAAGGGCAGCGCTTACACTTTCTTTTCCTGCACAGCTTTTGCTGTCCATAAGTTCATGTTTCCGACCCTGAATCCGTTTATCTTCCCTTCAAGCTGGAGCTTCAGGCACTGCGTATTGACAGAGTGCCAAGCCCTCCTTATGCCGGATGCCAGTTCCAATGTCGAAACAGGCTTATCAGAATTTTCCACAATCTCAATTATTTTGCTGCGAATGCTCGCACGAATACCGGAACGATTATTGGCATAGTTAGCCATACCAAATCTAGTGTGAGACTATGTATTTATACCCCACGCAGGTTATGGGATAAAAAAATCAATATATGGATAAATTTTCATTATATTGATGTCGGAGACAATAGAAACATTTATTTAGAAACGCCGCCAAGCAATAAAAAAAGAGGTGATAGCAATAAAGAAGGCTAAAGATGAATTCATGAAGACCGGCATTCCCGGCTTTGACGATCTTATAGACACCGGCGGCGTTCCGAAAGGAACTACGGTGCTTGTTTCAGGAGGGCCCGGGAGCGGCAAGACAACATTTTGCCTGCAGACTTTAAACCACGGCGCTTCAAACGGCGAGAAATGCATCTATCTTTCTTTTGAAGAGAGCGATGAAAGGCTTAAGAGCCACATGAAGAACTATGGGTGGAACCCGGAAAAGCTTGAAGAGGAAGGCAGCCTCATAATAAAAAGGATGGACCCTTTTGAGATATCGAGGAGTGTAGAGGCGCTTCTTGCCAAGGCCCGCGGCGAGCTGCTCATAGAGATAGACGAGATAGGCGACCTCATTCCCAGGGGCTTCAAGCCGGACAGGATAGTATTTGATTCCCTCTCGGCTGTCGCAGCGGCTTTTGCCGGCAGGGAGGAAGGCTACAGGATATACATAGAGCAGCTTTTCAAGGAACTCGAAAAGATAGGCGCAACATCTTTCCTGATAACAGAAATAAACCTTGACATGAATGTGTTCAGCAAGAGCGGCGTCGAAGAATTCCTTTCTGACGGAGTAATTGCGTTCTATAACATAAGGAAAGGAAACACGAGAGTGAGCGCAACGGAGATAATCAAGCTAAGAGGGGCCGCCCATAAGAAAAAGATAGTTCCTTTCAGCATCACTTCCGGCAAGGGCATTGAAGTGTTCCCTTCCGAGGAGATATTTGTAGGGGGAGAATAATCCGCATAAATACATAATGCCTGCTGTGAACTGAAGCTGTTAAATTTCAGGAAGGATGCTTTGGATTCAGGGCGCCTTCATTTTTTCCCGGCACTCTGAGAAGCGCCTGAAAACCTCTTTCCTGACATTCTCATCAATATCATTGCTGCTGATTTTCCTGTATTCGCCCATTGCATGGTCGTACAGCTCCCTGGATTTTGCCATGTCACCGGCTTCTGTTGCTTTTTTTATCTTCTCTTCAATTTCCATCAGCATATCAAGCCCGAACTTCAGGAGGAATTCATTGTCATGCTGCTTTGCCATCAGGACCTGGGCACGCTCAAGGCCGTTGAGAATGACAGGCGAATATGATATTCCGCAAAAAAAGTAAAGGCTTATTCCCTTTATTGCTGAAATGTCTGCAAGGCCTTTCATATAATCCATGACCTCGTTCACGGTGTGGTAAACCATCAGGGAAGACAATGAATCGACTATCACGTGCATGAATTCCCCCCGCATTAATCTTTCCTGCACTCCTTTCAATCCGCTTATGACATCCTGTGGGCCCAGATATATGCAGCCCCTGCCGTCCCTGAATTCGTCTTCTGGATTGAATGCCTTGCTTGCTACATCCACCACAAGCACAGCCTTTGGGCTGACGCCTGCTTTCTCAAGCAGCCCGCTGAGGTAAGTATATGTCTTGTTGAGGCTGATATAGCATACTTTCTCTTCCCCGAATCTTTTCGAGATGCTTATGAGCAAATCCTCAATAGGCATGAAAAATCCGTCATACGGCAGTATTATGAGCGCTTTCATCCTGCAAAATCCAGCCTGCTTCTTTTGCAGTCCGTTAATTATCATGCTTATTTTATTATATAACTTGGGATGAGTGGTGATTTGTGGAATATATTTTTGTTATCTGACCGAGGTTGGTGCGAAATGAAGGTTGCCATCTGATTTGTGAGCACCAGTGAAAAACTCATTAAGTTGACGGAGGGACGGCTCCTGCGGAGGTGTCAACCAGTATAAAGCACATAAAGTGCGAACGATGGCAACCCGAATAAAATGAGAATTTTGCACTAACCTCTTTTGACCAAAACCTTTAAATACCAGAATAATACTTTATCTTACTTAATAATACAAAGTAATACTTTTGCATGAAGGAAAGGATATCTGTCACGCTGGACAGGGAAATCATCTCCATACTGAATTCTCTCATCAAGGACAGGAAATACAGGAACAGGTCGCATGCGGTTGAGATGGCAATAGCCGGCCTTGATTATGCTGAGAAGGCGAAAGCGGAGAAGAAGGGAAAGTGAAAGCGGTTTTTTTAAATGCAAAGAATCGGAAAAGAATGTTTTTTTTAGCCATTGGCTTATTGTTTCTGTCAACCGCTGCAAATTTTTCCTATGCAATTCCCGTGCCAAAAGGAGTAAGCGGAGCAATATACGAGCTTGATGGGATAACGCAAGTAAGGAAAGGAATTGACTTTTATGTAACGAACCTTGATAACGGAAAAATAGTGCAGGGAAAGACAGGGATGGGAAGCTCGGGAGGGTATTCTGCAGCCATAACCGGAGATAATGGAGATACTATCCTGCTAAAGGCATGGAACAAATATCATGAGTCAAATGTCACTTTCGCATTAAGCGGGGTGATGTACGGCATGAATTTAATGCTCAATATGACTTACCCTCCTTTAGCGCCGAACATAACCTCGATGCCAATTGAGCAGGCAACGGAAGATGAAGGTTATGCCTACCAGGTTGCCGCTTTTGATGAAAACTACGAGGACATTATTTCATATTCACTCTCAGAAAATCCGATGGGCATGTCTATAGGCAGTTCAGACGGAAAAATAAGCTGGATGCCTGGCAATGATGATGTCGGGGAGCGCGCAATCAAAGTTTCTGCCACTGACGAAAATTTTATTACCAATCAAAGCTATATTGTAAAGGTTGAAAATGTGAACGATGCCCCGATAATCATCTCAATCCCCGTGGGAGAAGCAAGGCAGGACACTGCATACTATTATGATGTGAATGCAGCCGATGACGACAATGATGCCCTTGAATACTCTCTTACGCAGGCCCCCAATGGAATGCTGATAAGCAAGGACAGCGGAATCATAACATGGCTACCTTCCAATGCGGATGTAGGCAGCCATATTGTTTCCATAAAGGCAGATGACAGCCAATCAGCAGCCCTCCAGAGCTTTACAGTCAATGTTGAAAATGTAAATGACCTTCCTGCTATAACCTCAATTCCAAGCCAGAATGCAAAGCAAGGTGCGGCATATTCATACAATGTTGCGGCAAATGACCCAGACAACGATGCAATGGCATTCTCACTGGTTAAAGGGCCGAATGGAATGAATGTGGACAAAAACAGCGGCAAAGTTGAGTGGACTCCCTCCAATGCAGATGTAGGCATTGTAAATGTAAGCATTAAAGTTTCTGATGATACTGGATTTGCCCTTCAATCATATTCCATATCTGTTGAAAATGCCAATGATGCTCCGATGTTCATATCAAGCCCCGCATTGTCCGTTTATTTAGGCTCAGCTTACCACTACAGCGCAAACGCATCAGACCCGGACAATGACCCGTTGGAATACACTCCTATAAAAAATCCAGACGGAATGTCTATTGACAGGTACAGCGGAAAGCTTCAGTGGAAGCCTAAAGGAAACCAGAGAGGCATCCATAATATCAGCATAGCTGCATCGGATGGAATCATTTCTGCAAAGCAGGAGTTTTCCCTGTCGGTAATTGCAAGGGCTGAGCCGGAAATTCCCAAGGAATTGAGGCCCGCTCCCGTGCCTTCAGCCGGTGGAGGCGGGGGCGGAGGAGGTGGCGGAGGAGCCGGCAAAGGCACGCCACCCAATCAATTCGGGAATGATTTTGGGAAAAGTAAAGTAATTGTTGGGCTGCCGCTTGACGATTTCAGGGTTACAGTGCAAGAAATGCCCAGAAGGCCTGATGAAGTTGAAAGCCCTGGGCGGCTGGTCTACAAATACCTAGTGATAGAAGCGGCCAATCTTGAAAAGCCTGAAAAGGCAATAATAAATTTCACAATTCCAACGGAATGGGTAAAAAAATTCAGGCTGAAGCCCGGAGATGTCGTGCTTTCAAGGTATCACGATGACGAATGGCATGATCTTCCGACATACGTCATCAGCGAGAAGGAAGATTACATACACTACACCTCTGAAACTCCCGGGTTTTCATATTTTGCAATAAGCTCGAGAAAAGGAATTGATATGCAGGATTTCCTCAGCCCTGAAACAACAGGAGTTAAGGAAACATACAGGATATCAGGAACGGCATATTACTTCGGCGGCCTGAGGCAGCTCAAGGCAGGAACCAGGTTTATTATTGAAAATGCAGCGACCGGAGAAAAAACAGAAGGGGCCACAGGCGGCAGCAACAGAGAAAACGGAGGCATGATTTACATTCTTGCCAGCGGAAACAAAGGCGACAAGATTAAAATTTCATTCCCTGACTACGGCGAAGAATTTGACCTGCTGCTTAAGGACCAGGATACCAAGCTTACGCTGAGCATTGGCTCAGGATTTTTCGGAATAACCGGCAACGCTGTATTTGGGTATCTGGCCGGAGACGGATATACCGGCGGCCTTGTCGTGCTCACACTGCTGCTGGCAGCGCTGCTTGTGGCAAGATTTAAGTACAGAAAGAGAGAATGAAGATGGGAAAAAAAAGAGGAAGAAGAAAAAGAGGAAGAAGAATAATGCTAAGCATGCTTATACTTTTGGCGGCTTTATTGATATTTTCCAGCACTGTTGCTGCACCTCCCTCACCGCACAACGTAAGGGGAAAAGTGCTCACTAACAGCTCAAACGGAGTCCAGAACGGAATCCCTGTAACAATAAACACGACAGTTACAGGAGACTTTGTGCTCACGTTTGTAAGCGCCCCCCCCTCGCCATCACAAAGAGGGAGCTATTCCGCCACTGTGAGCGGAGAGGACAATGAATTCATCATACTGAGGTCATGGAACATAACGCACTGGGGAACCTCCAACACAACTCTTGCGCACTCCACCACTACTATAAACATCAAGCTTAACAGGACAAGGCCAAGCGAGCCCAATGTCACAATTCTGGCCCCTTCTGACAACGAATTCAGGAACAAGAGCATTTCCTTCAATGTGACTGCCAATATAACAATCCTTGGCGCCGACGGAACAAAATGCAATGCAACAATTTCGTTTTCAAACGAGAATGTGCTTAACCTGTCATATGGAGGGAACTACACAAACCCTTTCGGCGCCATCCCTTTTGGAAGCTCCAGAATCACAAAATGGAAAGTGCAGGGCTACTCAGTGGGCAAGTCAAACATTACTGTTACGGCAAGGTGCAGTTCGGACGGAATGAGGTTTGATGCAGTCCCTTTTGACACTGCCCTTAACATCAATATACAGAACCTTGCGCCTAAAATAGCGAATGTCACAATGAGCCCCATTATAGATTTGCTGCCGGGAGAAAATCTCACGGTGCTCTGCAATGCCACTGTGAGGGACTTCAATACGGTTTCGGACATATCCCTTGTAAATGCGACTTTCTTCCAGCAGTCTGTCGGGCATAAAGCTGCTGACGACATGAACAGCCATTACACGAACACAAGCTGCACAAATTCAAGCTCAAGCAGGTTCGAGAGCAACTACAGCTGCGCATTCAGCGTGGCGTATTTCACAAACAACGGGACATGGCAGTGCAACGTTACTGCAACAGACGGAAGCAATGCCTCTGTTGCGAATGACAGCATGTCCTCCATAAGCCAGCTGCTCGCGGTAGATATCAGCCCATCTATCATAGATTACGGAGCAATCCTGCCTCTTGGAACATCTTTGCAGGATGTGGAGATAAACATAACAAACCTTGGAAATGTCAACTTTAATATATCGGTATTTGGATATGGCAGGCAGGAAGGGGACAGGATAGCAATGAACTGCACAAAGGGAAATGTCAGCATAACAAATGAGCGGCATTCGGCCATAAAGGGGCAATCTTTTGATGCCATGACAAATCTTACAGAATTAAGGCGAACAGCCAAAAACATCACTTTTCCCCAAAGAACAAATGACCTTGCATACGAAATGGACAGAAACACGACTTACTGGAAGCTTTCATTGCCCGCATCAATCAGCGGAACATGCAACGGAACTGTAGTTTTTGGGACAGTGCTAGAATGATAAAATGAAACAGCCAACACAACTTAAAGCAAGGAAGACTGCAGCATTTATAGCATTTATAGCAGCCCTGATAATGCCCTCGCTTGCGGTAAGCGGTGCCGGAAGCGATTTTTTCGGCATTGAGCCGAAGTGCAGTCAGGAAACGTGCGTGATAGGCAAGCCGGTCACATGGACAGTAACTATAACCAACGACGGATTCAGGTCGATAGACTACACCCACGTAAGCATCTATGATGCAATCAACAATTCCAAAATTGCAGAATGGGATTCCAACTTCAATCCGCTTAATTCAGAGAAAGGGGATTATGTAACCTCTTATCCCACCAAGCCTGCAGTGGTTGAACTTTATGGCAAAGCCCCCCCAGCAAATTACAGAAACCTGTTTGTCTATTATGCCTGCATAACGAATGCAGTGACTGACAGGTATATCAAGGCAAGATACGACAGCCAGGTCTTTGAGGTATGCTATGACGGCCTAAACTTCACAATGCCTGTAGTGAGGTGCCTTTCAAACAATAACTGCGCAAAGGACGAGGTATGCAGGTTCAATGAATGCCAGAGCGTAAAGTGCGGCCCGTGCCAATACATACTTAATAATTCATGCCGTGACTACAAATGCTGCTCCTCAAGCCAATGCAGCCCTTACGAATACTGCAGCAGCCATCAGTGCAAGCCCCTCAGCTGCGGCCCTGGCGAATACATAACTAACAACAGCTGCAAGCCCATAATATGCGGGTTTGACGAGTATCTCGAAGATAAGCAATGTATCAAGCTGGACTGCAAAACAGACGAGTATTCATTCAACCACACTTGCAAGCCGCTCAACTGCCTTGCTGTAGAATATGTCCTTAACCGCACATGCAAGCCGCTCAACTGCAGGGAGAATGAATTTCCACTTAACCACACATGCGTGCAGTTTACCTGCCTCTTCAATGAAAGATACTACAACCACACATGCGCGCCCCTGGACTGCAGGTTCTACCAAAAAATCGGAATGAACGCGTGCATAAGCAATAATTGGGTGCTGGCAAAGCTCCTGCTTGAACTGGCTGCAATTGCAGTCATAGCCCTGCTTCTTGCGCTTGATGCCAGAAAGTTTAATAAAACCGGCAGGGGCGGACAGGATAAGAAAGGCATAAAGGGCCCAATGCCTGTCTTGGCAGAGGAGGCAACAAGCGATAAAGACGGCGAAGAAAATAGCGAAGAGAAAATAAATGAAGGGAAACAATCAAAATAGCAGGAATAAAATGAAAAAAGCAATATGCATTGCACTCATTGTGTTTGTCCTGCTTGCAGGCTCCGCCAATGCAATCAGCATCGGAATAAGCCCGGGAAGGGTCCAGTACGCAAACCTTCTGCCGGGAGGATATGCCCAGAGGGAAATAACCCTTTCCACAAATTCAGAGGATGCCATAAGCGGGCATTTTACCGTGGCAGGCGACATAAAAGAATGGGTCGAATTTGACCCTGATACAAATGAATTTGAGATTTCGAGAGGGAATCCGCACAGAATCAGGGTTATAGTGAGGCCTCCTTCTGACCTGAGGAATGGAAACTATGCCGGGAGCATAGAGTTCATAACCGATTCCATAGGGGGCATAGGCGGCAGGGCAGGAAACATAGTCAAGGCTGCTGTAATACTGCTTGTGGATGCACAGGTAGGCGGAGATGAGGTAATTAAGTGCAGGGCAGGGGGGTTTTTTATCAGGGATGCTGAGATAGGATTTCCGCTTGAATTCGGAGCTTCTGTGATCAATGACGGGAATGTAAGGCTGAATCCTACTCTGTCACTCACTATATGGGACCAGCTTCAGGAGAAAATAGTCATGGAGCACACAGCAATCTCAAGGATGATACTGCCGACAACACAGGCGGACCTGACTGAGAGGGCGGAGAACAAGCTTGATGCAGGCCAGTACTGGGCAGACATGAGCGCTGATGAATGCGACACCAGGAGCACAAGGACTTTCAGTGTAGTGGAGAAAGGAGGCATAGCTGACAATGGAGACCTTATAGGCATTTTCAACAAGCCGTGGGCCACAGTCGGAGAGACAGTTGAGATAGTGGCAAGGTTCAGAAATATGGGCACACGGTCAGTCAATGCAAAATTCAAAGGGAACATAAAGCTGGATGGCAAGATTGTAAAAGTGATTGATACGGATGAAATAATAGTGCTTCCGGGAGAGGTCGGGGAGTTTTCGGTATTTTTCACGCCGCCTGAATCCGGAAGGTATTCCCTTACGGGAAGGGCAGTTTACAACAACAAGCTGACATTTGAGAAAGGCGGCATACTCAATGTGGAAGTGCCTCCGGAGGAAGGCAGGAGCAGATTCCAGGCAGCAATACCCCTGGTGCTGTTCCTCGCAATAGCGCTGATAATACTTTACCTGCTGAGGAAGATCCTTAAGGAGAGGAGGAGAAGGTTTTAGGCAGAGTTTTTTGTTTTTATTATATCTTTATATTCTGGATTTTAATTTTTTCCAATGGTTTTTGTTTTATTATTTTTTAATATTTTTTCCGAGGTTTTTATTTATTTTTTAATTTATTCACATATTGTTTTTATCATTGTTATGCTTTTGAAAATACAAAATACAAAAAAATCCAGAGGCAGAATCATCCATATCCAATTATCCTAATTTAACCAATAAACAAAATCAGCAATCATGGCAAAAATCATAACAAAATAATCACATCAGTAAAACAGCATTAAAGAGAAAAGACATAAAAAAATAAACCCAAAAACTTCTAATCAGCGAACTTCACTTCAACTGCTTTCCTTACTATCTCGGTCTTCCACATGCCGCTGATGTCGACAAGAGCCTTCTCGAATTTCTCGGAAATCTTGTATGTCTTGTTGTAAAGGTCGTATTCAATGAGGCCCATCGCCCTCAACGGAGTCAGGATGCGGTCATAAAACTGCCTCTTGTTGTAGGAAAGCTTGATGCTCTTCCCCCTGAAAGGCTCCTCGTCAATCTGCGTGATAACCTTTCCTTCATTCAGCTTTGTAGCGAACTGCCCGAGCTTTGACTTTGAGACAGAGCCGCCGTTCTTTTTCATGTAGTCTATCAAAACCCTTCCTACAATAACCTGCTGTGTTGTTGAAAAAATAACTTCAAATATATTGCCCGGTAAATTATGCTGGTCAAATAAAATAACCACCGTTTACACCCCCCTACTGAATAACGGATAAAACGAGACTAATATATAAAGATTCCGATTTCTTACACAGGGGTGCAATTGCATACACTGATTGCAGATTAGTTCAATCTGTTGTCTTTTTTTAGTGGAAAGAAAAGTATTTAATGATTATTAAAAAAATTCATAGTTAAGTTAGATATATTTACATATGCTTAGCAGCATAAAAATATTCGAAAAAAGGGGTGCAAAGTGAAAGGCCGAGTTTTAAGGGCTTTCATTCCATTTTAAGATGAAAGTCCTGATGTTTGGGTGGGAATTTCCGCCGCACAGTTCCGGGGGATTGGGCACGGCATGCTATGGGCTTACAAAAGCCATGAGCAGGCAGGGCATTGAGATAACATTTGTACTTCCTTACGATGTTGACACTGAAGAGGAATTTCTCAGGCTGATTTCACCAAACCTTAAGATAAAGAGGATACATTCCGCATTAAGGCCTTATCTCACTTCAGAGAGCTATTCTTCGGCGGCGAGGAAAGGCAGGAAGAGCATGCCGGCCATATACGGCGCCTCACTTTTCGAAGAGGTTTACAGGTACGGCGAAGAGGCAAGGAAAATTGCCGAGATTGAAGACTTTGACATAATCCACTGCCATGACTGGATGACTTTCAAGGCAGGGATAAATGCGAAGGCAGTGAAGGGAAAGCCGCTTGTTGTGCAGGTGCACTCGACGGAATTTGACAGGACGGGCGGCCATGGAGTCAACCAGTACGTATATGACCTTGAAAAAGAGGGCATGGAAAAGGCGGATGCAGTCATTGCAGTGAGCAATTATACAAAGAAGATGATAGTGAAGCATTACGGCATCAATCCCGGAAAGATTTTTGTTGTGCACAACGCTGTCGAGAGGAGAAACGGCGCCTTCAGGATAAAGAGCGAAGATAAGATTGTGCTGTTTTTGGGCAGGATTACGCTGCAGAAAGGGCCTGAATACTTCCTTTACGCCGCAAAAAAAGTCCTCGAAAAAGACCCGAATGTGAAGTTCATCGTTGCGGGCAAAGGAGACATGGAGCGCTTCATAATCTCCAAGGCGGCCGAGCTTGGGATAGGCATGAACGTGCTTTTTGCTGGCTTTCTGAAAGGAGATGACATCTACAGGGCATACAGCATGGCTGACCTCTATGTGATGCCCTCTGTCTCGGAGCCTTTCGGGATAACCGCGCTTGAAGCGATAAATGCCGGAACTCCGGTCCTTATATCAAAGCAGAGCGGCGTCTCGGAAGTGATAAAGCACTGCCTTGTTGCAGACTTCTGGGACATAAATGACCTTGCCAACAAGATACTTGCAGTGCTGAAATATGGTGCACTGCACCGCACGCTGAAGGAGCACGGGTACATGGAGCTGAACAAGATAAGCTGGGACGATTCGGCAAGGAAGTGCATAGATATTTACAGGAGATTTGCCTGAGGCCGACAATACCAAACACGGTTCACAATAAAAAACTGCGCGAAATGTGAAAAGAGGCACAAAAAGCATTCAAAAAAACAGCGAAGCAAAGCATCAGTAAAAACGGCAGCCAAAGCCCGGCAAAGCATTCAAAAAACAAATAAAAAATCAGAATAAAATCCAAAAATAAAAACCCAATAAAAAACAAATGAAAAAGCAAGGCTCAGAACAGCAAATAATCAAAAAACAAAACAACTCTTAAAAGAAGGTGATGGATATGGCTAAAATGAACAAGAACCATGCGGCGGGAATCCTTGCAGATGTTCCGGGAGACAAGGTATTCTGGAGCAATGACGGGCTTATAATGAGGAATATGAATGACCTTGCTTCCGCACTGCAGAAGATGAAGGCAACCACGTTTAAGTACCATGCAAATGCGGAGAAGAACGACTTCAGCAACTGGATAAATGACGTAATGCATGACCAGAAGCTTGCAGCGGGCATAAAGGGCTGCAAAACAAAGGCAGAAGCGACAAAGCTTGCCAGAAAGAGGATTGCAGAACTGGGGAAGATTGCCGGCAAGTAGAGTTCCAAATAGGAGCTGCTACCTAATCTCTTAGCGCAATAAAACCGCGAGGCGAGCGCAATCCATCAAAGCGAGCCTCGCGGCATGAATTGCGGAGCGGATTAAGGCACAAATGGCTTTCAAACAAGCCACAATACAGCAAAAGCAAAACAATATCTCAAGAAAACCAAAAATACAATAAGCAGAAACCAAAAATAAGCTTCAACAAACAAAAAATAACAGGCGAAAAGCAATAAACCCAAAATCAGCAAGAGCAATGAAAACCGAGGACAACAATAAATCCCAATAAAAATAATGCAATAAATATCTGGAACAAAAAATAAACAAAAAATCAAAAAATAAGCGAGGAGGCGGTGAAAATGAAAATTGCAGTGCTGGACTGCGGCGATGAGTGCAGCTTTAAGCTTGCGAACGGAGGAGTAATGAAGAGTGCAGCGGATATGGCAAAGAATTTTGAGAGCATGGATGATTCCACATTTTACCATCATGCAAACGAGTCAAGGAATGATTTTGCGAACTGGGCCAAGGAGGCGCTGAAAGACGAGGAGCTTGCGGAAGAGCTTCAAAAGGCGAAAGACAGGAAATCAGCGCAGATAGCGGCCATGAAAAGAGTAACATTTTTAATAAGCGAGCTTTCAAGGTAGCCTAAAGCGGCAAAAAAGCCCTAAGCGGCTGATGGCAGCCGGTTTGAGTGCAGCGACTAAAAGGGGATTTAATGGTAAGCATATGCTTTTATTTTCAGGTTCACCAGCCTTGGAGGCTTAGGAGGTACAGTGTCTTTGACATAGGCAACAATTCTGATTATTTTGACCATAAGAAGAACAGCGAAGTCATGAAAAAGGTGGCGATGAAGTGCTATCTTCCTGCAAACAAGCTTATCCTCAAGCTTATTGAGAAAACCGGCGGAAAGTTCAAGGCGACCTACAGCATAACCGGCACGGCCCTGGAGCAGCTTGAGCAGTATGAGCCAAAGGTTTTGGAATCATTCAGGGCGCTTGCAGGCACAGGATGCGTCGAATTCCTGAATGAAACCTACCACCATTCGCTTTCTTTCCTTTACTCAAAGGATGAGTTCAGGGAGCAGGTTGCGCTGCACAGGAAGAAGATAAAGAGCCTGTTTAATTTTGAGCCGAAGGTTTTCAGGAACACAGAGCTTATCTACAACAACGAGCTGGGCAATTTCGTTGAAGGCATGGGCTACAGAGGAATACTGGCAGAGGGCGCGGACCATGTGCTTGGGTGGAGGAGCCCTAATTTTGTCTACAAGGTGCAGGGCAGCAAAAACATGAAGCTTCTGCTGAAGAATTACAAGCTGAGCGATGACATCGCATTCAGATTTTCCGAGAAAAGCTGGAAAGAATATCCTTTGACTGTTGAGAAGTATGCCCAATGGGTGAACGCAAACAACGGCAACGGCAATGTAATCAATCTTTTTATGGATTACGAGACTTTCGGAGAGCACCAGTGGTCGCAGTCCGGGATTTTTAGGTTTCTGGAAAGCCTTCCGCCCGAGCTGCTGAAGCATCCGGACAATGAGTTTGTCACAACAACAGAGTCTGTTGAGAAATACGACCCTGTTTCGGAACTGGATGTGCACCACCCTGTGAGCTGGGCCGATGTTGAGCGTGACCTGAGCGCATGGCTCGGAAACAGCATGCAGCACGATTCCCTCTACCAGCTGTACCAGATGGAGCGGAAGGTCAAGGAGTCGGGAGATGAAGCCCTTCTGGCCGACTGGCGGAAGCTTACCACCTCAGACCATTTCTATTACATGTGCACCAAGTGGTTTGCAGATGGGGACGTGCACAAGTACTTCAATCCTTACGACAGCCCGTATGAGGGCTTTATAGCTTTCATGAATTCGCTCAATGACCTGTCCAAAAGGACGGAAGCGGCGAATAGAAAACTTTATAATAGCCAGGTGCTGAGTGAAGCATAGCAATGCACAGGGAGAGACAATAATACTGCGAGAAGCATATCATAAAGCAGTCCTGAAAGTCAAAAAAGAGGTGGGTGGATGGCAAGAAGAAAAAGAGAGAGCAATAACCAATCTAATAATGGCCCTGATAGCAGCGGCAATAGTGGCCCTGAGCCCAGGCAGCTGTCTCCGGAACTTTATTTTCATGCAATAGACGGCTCTGAGCTGAAAAGCATCCTTGAGCTGGCCGATGCCCTTGATATGATGTCAGATGACACCTTTTATTACCACGTCACGCATGACAGGAATGATTTTGCCAGCTGGATTGCAGGCGTTTTTGCCGAATCAGAGCTTGCGGATAGCATAAGGAAATGCAATGGCCGCATTGAGACGCAGATATGCGTGCTAAAGCACCTGGTAAAAAGCAAATAATAAAACAAAGGCAAAAGGCATATAACAATATACAATAGGGGCTGTTAATTTTTAATATCAATCAGCCCCTATTATGTTCGAAAGATCTAACAAATGCTATTAAAAACTTAGGTCTTTCGTTATAATAATGCTCCCTATAACCTATCAGGCATAACAACTAGGGGCAGCTAAGGTAAACGGCAATGCAAGCGAAAAGGAAAACCAACGGCTTATTATACTTATTATATATAGTGAACAGGGCATCATTTCTCCTGCTGCTTGTAATTCTGGGCTCAATGCCTGCACTTGCACAAGTGGAGGATCCTACAAGGATACTGTCCAATTCTGAAGACTGGAAAGACGTATACAGCGTGATGCAGTATGGCGTGCTTGCGGGTAAGCAGTCCAATTTTCTTGTAAGCAACAGGCATTCCACCATAATACTGAACAGCATAGGCGCAAATGAGCGCCTTTGGGTAATAAGCTCGGAAAAAGTGCCTTTCGTCGTCGGATATGAAAGCCTTCTTCGAAGCAGGGGATACAACGCAGAGGAATTTACCTATGAAAACATTAACCTTGAGCTTGCGAAAAAGCTTGAAAACACTGCCAATTTTATCATACTTGACCCTTCTTACGGGTACAACGCTGTATCTGTGGCGCCATACGCGGCTATAACGAAAAGCTATGTGCTGTTTGCCGATGCGGACAATATAGGGGATATAGATGATTTCCTGCAGGACAGGAATCCTGAAAGCCTGATTATCTTCGGCAATACTGACCGGGAAGTCACAAGCGCCCTCTCCAGATACAATCCGGAAATAATCAATAAGGAAGGCGACCGTTTCCTGAACAACATAGAAATTGTGAAAAAATACAAGGAAAAGAGCAATGCCCGGCAGGTTATCCTTACAAACGGCGAATTCATAGAGCAGGAACTGATGTCCGGAAGCGAGCCTGTAGTCTTTATAGGGACAAACAATGTTCCTGTGGCCGTCAGGGATTACATACGCAGCAGCAATATTGATGTAGGCGTTTTGATAGGCAATGAATTGGTCAGCACGGCTACATTCGTGAGAAGGGAATTGGGCATTTCTGTTTTTGTGAAATTTGCCCAGGGCGCAAGAAACCCGCAGGGAAGCATCGCGCAGGTAGAGGCACTGGATATGTTCTATCTCCCTGTATACAACTTAAATCTTGAGATAGAGGGCATAAGGTACAACAGGGCGACAAACCAGCTTGAAGCCACACTAAGGAATACCGTCGACCAGGCGATATACTTCATAGGAACTTACTCGCTTACAGGAGCTGACGGAAACAGGCAGACTGTCGGGGATATAGGGGCAAACTTTATTGACGGGAACCAGGTAAAGACGCTTGTATATGATGTCGATGCGCTCCCTGAAGGAAAGATATCCGCGGATGTGTTCGTGATATACGGCGAGTCTCCCGGCTCTCTGGAAAAAGAGATAAGGCTCAGCATGGATGCCGAGTCAGTAAGGGTTCTGGATGAGTGCCAAATAGCCATCAATGATGTTTCGTTCAACAAAAGGAGCAGGAATTTTGCAGTTGATGTTGAAAACACAGCGCAGGTTGACTGCTATGTAGACATTGAAATCGTGAACCTGATGGTTGCAGGGCAGAGGCGCGATGCCGCAATGGACGGGGTTGCCCTGATAAAAAAAGGCGATACAAAGGGGCTTAAGGTAAAAGTTGAAGACATGGAGGAAGAAGACCTTGCTGACAATGAGCTTGTAAAAATAAGGGCTTTCTACGGAGAAAGGGAGACGGGGCTGATAAAAGTCCTTGAAGGCACATTTGAGCTTTTGATAAAAGCGGGAGACTTCCTGTTCTACACGCTGCTTGTCGTCATATTGATATTCCTTACGCTGATAATCTGGAAGAGGAGGAAGAAAAAGGAGGATGACAGGGGCAAAGGAGGAGGGATAGTGCATCAGGGGCATGCGGGAACATTCAAGCCTGCACATCATGTGCAGCATCCGGCACAGCAGCATAAGCCTGCTGTTGCCACTACCCATAAGCCTGCTCAGGCATCGCCTAAACCACCTGTTCAAAGCAATCTGCAGCCTTCCCAGCAGCAGAAAAGAGTTTAATTTTCCGTCGGGAATTTTTATCCTTATTTATCATTGTCCTAGGCAAGGATACTACACACGTTAGTGTGTAGAGGAATTGTCTTGCTTAATCCTCCATAAGTTTTTTCTACCATCTTAAATAAAAAATGAGTGCGCAGCGGAATTTCGGCGCACTCATCAACAATCCGAGTTAGCGTTAG
>JAGVYR010000024.1 GCA_018303185.1 Candidatus Woesearchaeota archaeon
CTATAAATGCCCAATGCTATCCTGACTTGGTTATCTTCTGGCTGGTCGGACACCGTTATCTGAATTCCACCGACTTGATCAATCACTTTCCTATGCTTCATACTTCCGAATCCATAGGCATACTTGCTTTCAGGATTTCCGCCTTTACCATCTGGCAGAAAAATAGATTTCACAAATTTAAGCGGCTTATCCAACAGGGGATTATTCTGGGCTATAGCACTATACACTTGCTCAAATGCCCCTCCATTGTTAGCTGCCATCTTTCAGCACTAAAATATAATCAAAACTATATAAACCTTTCCATATTTAACCATTATTCAGTAGTAATAAAAATAAAGCATTTTTGGAAAAACTATATAATCTTATTCGATATTCTCCTATTATGATCAAAGCAGTCCTCTTCGACCTTGACAACACTTTGATTGACTTCATGAAGATGAAGAGTATTTCTGCGATGATAGGCTCAGGGCTGAAAGCAAAGCACAATGAAGCGATAAAAATTCTCTTCAATCTTTACGGGCAGTACGGCCTTGAGGAGAAGCAGATTTTCCAGAAATTTCTCAAGAAGATGCAGGGGAAAGTTGACCATAAGATACTTGCGCACGGCATTGTCGCTTACAGAAGGGTAAGGAACAGTTTCATGGAGCCCTACCCGAATTCTGACGAAGTGCTTATGAAGCTGAAGGCAAAGGGAATAAAGCTCGGAATTGTGACAGATGCCCCAAGATTAAAGGCGTGGATAAGGCTCGCTTCTATAAAATTGGGCAATTACTTTGATGTTGTTGTGACTTTTGACGATACAAAGAGCTGGAAGCCCTCAAAGAAGCCCTTCCTTGCAGCTATAAGGAAGCTGAGAGTAAAGCCTGAAGAGTGCCTCATGATAGGGGACTGGCCTGACCGCGATATAAAGGGAGCTTCAAGAGTAGGCATGAAGACCTGTTTTGCCAAATACGGCAATCCTGAAGCGAAAGCAAAAGCAGATTATACAATAACTGAAATAAGGCAGATTCTTGGGATTGTGGAAAAAGAAGGCTGAATAGGGCTTTATTTTGCTTTAATGTCTATATTCAACAGTAGTGCAATTTTATTATAAAATTCTGATTCACTCACAGATTTCCGACATATTTAAATACTCCCTGCTCTAAAGCACTATAGGAAGCATAAATCCTAGTTAAAAAACCTGAGGTGAACATGTATGGCTCAAGGAAGATGCATGAAGTGCAAGAAGCAAGTTGAAATCAAGAACGGCAAGGAAACTGTCATGAAGAATGGCATGAAGGCCATGAAGGGCGAGTGCGGTGCCTGCGGAACAAAGGTCTTTAGGATTCTCGGTAAAGCATAAGCTAGGAACTGATTTCAGTATAGGAAGGCTTAATGCCTTCTTTTTTTTGGTTTTTATGTATATCACTATGTATATCACTATATTCTATATATAGATTAAATATTAATACAGGGGATGCATACCATTCTTTGGGGGTTAGATATAGCTGTATCGAAACCGGAGTAGGTATCAGAGAGGATATTGCAAAACGCATCAAGGGTGCGCAGTTACCGGCTAAAAAGGCTATATGCAAAGAAGATGCAGCGGAACCCCCAACTCAGTCCTTCATTCCGGGCACTATCTGATAGGCAATAAATGCTATTGCTGCAGATTCCAGCCAGAACATGGTCCAGCCTATCTTCTGGAATATTGCAAGTACAAAACTGAGTATAATAATAAATATAAGCGAGATTGCCAGCGGCTTCTTTATTCTCATGCTTCAACAAGCTTCCTTCTCTTGGCCCTCATAAAGACAAGATTTCCGCGCTTTTCTACCTGCCTGTGTATTGCGAAGCCTTCATGCTCTGTTATGAACTCTACACTATCCTTATTGCTGTCCAAAATTAATCCACCCCCACGTAGGAAAAGGGACATTTTCTGGGTATAAAAAGGTTGTGCTGATTTTGGCTTTGTGTAAATACTCGCATACGCTCGGGTTAGCGGCTTCTCACTTTTGTTGTTTTCATTGAAGACAGACATTCCCCGTATGGGGCGTCCCCCTTGTCTGTTGAATGTTATTTCGGAAGAAGCTCGACGTTATGCCGCTAACCTGCTTTTTACACAAAGCCGCTGATTTCGAGTAGAAGTAATTAAGCCAAGTTAAGCTAAGCGCCAATATGCATCTGAGGCAGGTTACTTGTTCTGGAGCATTGGAACAGTTTTTCTTCAACAAACGAAACTCAATGGTTCAATACAAAAACATTCAAAAAACTGCCGAAGATGCGGCGCTTAACTTGGCGAAACGAGAAAAATCTTAATGATGCCCATGCCCGCCGCGGGAAAAGAATTTCTTGTGCACAAGCTGGCTTATCTTGGCAAACAGGAGCACGAGCAAAAATCCCAGAGTAAAGTATGACAAGGTTCCTGCAGCAAGCCTGTCAAGCAGCCTTGAAAACACAGGGGAGCCGCTCGCTATGAAGAAAGCGGCTGTTGCCATGAGCCCGATTGCATAATGCCTTTCCTGCTCCTCATCTTTAAGGTCCCTCAGGATCAGCACAATAATGACAGCAAGTGCGGCGACATTAATGAATATAGGGACATTGCTGAAGAAAAACAGCAGCGCAGCAAGTGTGAACAGCAAAAGCACGATGGAAACGATGAAAGTTAGCATTCTGCTGATTTTCTCATTACTTGCTTATAAAATTTTTGAAAAAAAATGCGGAGGACAGGCTCATTGCATGCCAGTTCAGTGCGTAGGCAAATTTTACTCATAAAAAGAGGTTCATTGACTTTCGCAGATACGGCTAAAAACCCTTTTTAATTCATCTTTGCTATGCCCTACCTGCAAGGCTGCCTTCTCAAAATCATCATCAGATATTGATTTAAGAATCTTGTTGAGATTGCTTTGAGAGATATATTTCATAAAGTTTATTTCTTCGAGGATAATGCCGGAGTACCATACCAAAGCAAATATGTCGCAGATGTCTTTTGTCCTTTTATGCTCCTTATCCCTGCCGGGAAGCGAATTTGCCTTCATTGCCAAAAGAAGTTCCGGCTTTGGAAGAAGCAGCTTTCTGCCGAATTCCTTCACGATTTCGTATTTCTTTTTCTCAAAAACCACTTTAAGAAGGGGCTCATCAATCGGGCTGAAGCCAAAAACTTTCCTGAAATCCTTTGGTATTGTGTCAACTATCAAATCCATGTACATAGGGAATATAAAATGGGCTGGCACAGCCTTGCCTTTGATTTCCTCTTCTGTCTCTGTATGGATTTCCTTGACAAGCCTGAAGCTTAAGGGCTTAAAGCCGAGCTTTTCCGTCAGGGTTTTTATTGACTGGGATAAGGCTGATTTTGCCATGTCTTTGCCCATGCTAAAGCCTAAGTCAATGTCTCTGCTTCCAAGATATGGCCTGCCCTGAACTTTCTCAAATGCCTTGTTTACATGGAAGAAAACAGCCCAGCCGCCAAGAATGCAAATAGGCTCGTTCAGGCTTCCTATGACTTCTTTCAAGTATTTATACGATGTTTTGGTTTCAAATTCCCTGTACATTTCAAAGCTCCTTTAGCAGCATTTCGGCGGCTTCCGTGCAGGGCCCGCCCTCATTGCTTAAGTCAACAATAAGCTGAGGAAGCGATACAATGGAAAGCCCGTTTATGATTCTTTTTCCGTACATTACGTGCTCATCTGCAACAATTACCCTTACATTTCCCTTCCCGTATAATCCGTTTTTCGTCATAATTAAGTGCCATTTATCAAAATCGCTTTCTTTGATGTAAACGTCCGCTCTTGAAGGAAAAAGGTAATGCTGGATGATGTTCTCTGCATGGTAGGTTGTCAAAGCGTAATCCAGCTTGGATTTCTTGAGCACGTCTAATGGCCCTTTAACCATATATTCCCTGTATTTTTTCAGCTTTTTTGAGATGCTAATCCAATACTGCATAATTTTTTCCCTATTAATTGGGGCTGTTTTGTTTACCAGATTTATTTTTTTCAGTTCCTTCAGGAAGAGTATAACCCACTGCCTGCTGCACTCTGCCCTTTTTGACAGCTCGTTCTTGCTTAATGCTTCATTGCTGTTAAGCAGGACTCTTAGTATCCTCTCTCTCTTATCTCCCCGCATAGCATGTAAGTATAAGTGCTAGTATATAAATGCTACTTACATGTAAGTAACAGAGATACTGATAAAGGATGATTACACCAGGTCTTGTAGCGAATATTTATAAATACCATTTAGAAACATACGTATGAGGGGGATTAATTTAACATGGTAGGCACATCCGTTTCAAGTGGGAGAACGCCTGTAAAAGTTTCAGGCGAACCAATCTTTAAGGGCAAATTTATCTGAGTTGCTCTAAAGGCTAAGCAGCCTTACTCATAAACCTCCTTCCTGTGCTCAAACCTGAGCAGAATCAGAGTGTCTCTTTCAACCGAATAAATCAGGCGGTAAGGCTTCACGTAAATTGTTCTTTCCCCTTTCAGCCCATAGCGAAGCGGCTTGCCTATATCAGGATTTTCACTGACCTTCCGAATCTGCTTAAGAACTCTTTCCTTCACCACAGGATGCCTGACGCCTTTTACATCCTGCTCAAATTTCTGCGTCCATAAAACCTTTACCATTCTCTCGCTTGGCTGAAAAACTCCTCAAGGCTTCCGGTCTTATATCTTCCATGCTCAATGTCTTCCCATGCCTCATCAACACGCTTCAGGCTTTCCAAATCCTCATCGCTGACAAGCTTCCCGACCTTCTTCAGCACAACCATGTCGCCATAGGAAGCTACAAGGACCATGCTGCCTTCCTTGAGGCTTGCCCTTGCCCTGATGCCGCTGGGTATTACAAGCTGACCTTTTGAGCTTAAGCGTGCTACTCCCATCTTTTCTATTGGCTTTGCCATGCGTGTAAGAAAGTCTTACTTATATTTAAGCTTTTCGGCATGAATTAAGACAGGGTCAACTTAAGGGTGCCATCTGCCTCAGTGGTTTTTTATCTGTTTTATTTGTTGAAACGTTGGAATTTTTTTATTGAGGAAAAACCATACCTTCTGCTCCAGAACACGTTCTTTGCCTCAGCAGAAAATAAAAGGCACCCTTCCTTAAGTTGACCTTCAGTATTAAGGGCACGCATCGGACTGTGAGTATGAATGCGGAGGACAGGATTCGAACCTGCGTAAGCACTAAGCTAACGGGTGTCTTCACGTCATCACATGTGAATGCTCATCACACCCTTGCGTGCCTAAGCCCGTCCCGTATGGACCGCACCTCAATAGAGAATGCGTTTGGCCACTCCGGCACCTCCGCATGGAAATTTAAGGATTTCAGTCTATTTAAAAACATTATTATTTTCTCTTATAGCTTCCTTCAAAAAGAGTCTCATGCGAGTGGACAGTTATGCCTTTCTCATCTATTTTCATCGGAACCACGCGATAATCGTGCTTTGTTCCGCGCATCTTGGTTATCTGGATTGCCCGCTCCATCTTCTCTTCCCTTATTATCTCGAAAAGGTAGATTATGGCGTCAGCCATGAATCCCATCACGGTTGATTTCCTGTCTTCAATGGACTGGTCATCTTCTGCTATCACGACGCTGGTGCATTTCCAGTTGGTTATCATGTTAAAGAGCGCCACAAGCATCTCTCTCTGCTCTGCTTCTGTGTTAAATAGTGCCGCATATGCAGATAAGGAATCTATCACAAGGCGCTTGGCATTCAGCTCCCTGATTGACTTTTCAATCTCTAATCCCTTTTGCTTGACAACTTCAAGCATCTTTTTTGGAGTGTACTCTATGAACACAAAACGGCCCTGCTCTTCAAGCTTCTCAAGGTCCCATCCAAATAAGGACATGTGGCTGAAAAACTTGTCTTTTCTCTCCTCAAAAGAGATATAGATGCCAGTCTCATTTTCTCTTATGCCTTCAAGAAGGAATTGCGTAGCGAAGATTGTCTTGCCGCTTCCCCCGCCGCCGCATACAAGTATGTCGCTGAATTCCTCAAAGCCGCCCTGGGCCATCTCATCCAATCCGGGAATGCCTGTCTTGATGCGCTTTATTGCCATAATCTTGCTGTTTATTTAAAGTTTAAATATCTACCTAAATGAAAGATTAATTTCCACTAAATTCAATAGAAAAAGAACATGGCAATAAAACACAAGAAAAAACAAACTATGCCTTCTTTTGCCAGGAATAGCTCCTAAGCCTTGCGCTCTTCCCGAAGCCGCAGGCTGAGCATTTCTTCTTCCGGATATGGTATGTCCTCTTGCCGCATCTGCGGCAGTATATCATGTTCTTCTTTCCGGACTTCTTTCCGTGTGAGGATGTTCCCTTGGTCATTTTCTATCTTACTCTGGAGAAATAACAGTGATTGTGTCCCCTCTTATGAATATGGAGCCGAGCTTCCTCTTCATCTCGCCCGCTTCCCTTTCCTCTGCATCTTCCAGCACAACATTGATGTGGATGTCGAAAGCTATGAGCTTGCCAACATACTGCCTGTTGTTCTTCAGCTCTACCATAACGCGCTTATTTCGCGCTTTATTCAATGCGTCCAATGGCCTTGATTGTTCCATAATTATCACCTGCAAAACCTGATGTGAAGGATTTTCAGGCTGTTTATAAATGTTGGGATTTTTAATTTTTAATTAGCGAAACCTTTTTAAATTAAGTATTAATCCTCAGTTGCATGGCAACATCCCAAGACAGGCCGAACAGGAAGCAGACAGGAGCCAAGTACGTCGCTTTTAAGAAAAAAAGGCAGAATGAGCTTGGACGGCAGCCTTCGCTTACGGGCCTTGCCGCAAAAAGGGCGCAGAACATAAGGACTATGGGCTCAAACAGGAAAGTAAGGCTTCTCAGCGAGGACGTAGCAAATTTATTTGACCCCAAGGCCAAGAGCTACACCAAGGCAAAGATAAAGACTATTCTTGAGAATCCTGCAAACAGGCACTTTGTCAGAAGAAACATAATGACAAAAGGCACCGTTATAGACACGGAAAAGGGCAAGGCGAGAGTGACATCAAGGCCCGGGCAGGACGGGATGGTTAATGCGGTTTTGGTTTAGGAGGTTTTATCCTATAAATCTCATAGCGGACGAAGTTTGTGCACACCCAATTGGGCATATCAGGGTTCAGGCTTGTTTTTACCGCTACTAACTTAATGCCTAACAGAAGGTTTACGAATTTTTGGTTATACGCAAAATTTTTGGGGCGCGCTGATTCACGGCCCTCAAAATCCGCATAGCTAGCAATAGATGCGGGCAAAGCCATCAAACCCCTCTCATTGTAAATTTGGTCCCTTCCAGGCCCTTCATAAAAAAATCCTATGGGTTCTAATCTGTCGCTTAGCTCTCCAGCCATTTCCGCCGGGATTGAATAATGCTCAAGTAAGGCTGCCATTGGCGCATGGGATAGTGTTGTGTTTAAATTCTCAGCAACCGGCCTTTAGAAGAAAGGCTGTCAGGATTGGATGAAGCGGCTGCGGAAAAATTAGCTCAAAACCTAGCCAGTAAAGATATAAGGCAGGCAAAGAGCCCGTACTACAAGCATGAGTTAGTCCATAGAATTGTCCATTATTTTCGAGATAAAGGAGTGCAATTTGGAGATTCTTATTTAGTAGCAAGTGACTATCTGAACAGGTCAATAAACAAGGAGCCGTTAAAAGCTGTTGAAAGAGGCATGAGAGTAAAGGGCATTCCATCAGAATTTTTGGAACGGCTTGATGATTTTGAAAAAATTTATTTTTTTGCAGGTGTTGATAAGCTTAAAGAAGCGCCGGCAGGCCTTCAGGCCATGGATGGGTATGAGATTGCCTCAGTTTATATCAGGGCAGGAATTGACCAGATTGCGTACATGCATAATTCAATAGCAAAGCCGACAGAAAGAAAAAGAAAAGTGACCAGGGGCCGCAGAAGAGAAGTATATGAAAATTTATGGAGTCCGCCCCATTCCAAAGAGATTAGGGAAAGGCTTTTGGCAAGAAAGAGCATTTTTCAGAGAATGGAGAAAAGATATGCGCCATTATATCAGGAGTTTGGCTCTTTATTCCAAGAGGAAGATAGGCTGCATGGCACAAAAGTTGACCTGTTTACCATGGGAGAACTGGATAGAATGAATCTTCTGGACGGCCTGCGAGAAAGAATCGCACTAAAGCTGGATTCACTTAAAATAGCCCATCTTAAGGCACTTGAATTAAAATGCGGGGCAGCGAGGCTTGGCGATTACGCGCAGATAAACTCCTAGGCAGATTAACAGCCGTGGCTAAAATTTATAATATCTGCATGCATCCCATGTATATGCTTATCAGATTGTATTCAGCCCTATGCTCACATTTCGGCCCGCAGCACTGGTGGCCCGTCACTAAAGAAGGAGATTTGGAGCCGAAGTACCATAAAAAGATAAAGCTTAATTCCAGGCAAAAGCTCGAAATCTGCTTTGGCGCAATTTTAACCCAAAATACCAGCTGGAAGAACGTCGAAAAAGCGATTATTCAGTTAAATAAAAATAATCTCGTTAACACTGAAAAAATATTAAAGATAAGCCGAAAAAGGCTCGCAAAAATCATAAGAAGCTCCGGCTACCACAACCAGAAGGCAAAGAAGCTGAAAAATTTTTCTTATTTTTTATTAAAAAATTACAATGGGAATATTGAATCGTTTTTTAAAAATGACATTGAAAAACTGAGAAAAGAATTATTGGGAATAAATGGAATAGGCTCTGAGACAGCCGATTCAATCATTCTCTACGCCGCTAAAAAGCCGATTTTTGTCATAGATGCATACACAAAAAGATTTTACTCGAGATTTTTCGACGAAAAAAAAGACTTAAAATACGATGAACTGCAGGAAATTTTTGAAAAAAGCCTGAAAAAAGATGAAAAGCTGTTTAATGAATACCATGCATTGATTGTGGAGCTGGGAAAAAACTACTGCAAAGCAAAGCCGCTGTGTGAAAAATGCCCCATAAGGAAGAAATGCAGTTATTTCAGGGGCTCTGTCCCGAATCTCGCTAAAGCTCGGGTTAGCAGCTTTCGCCCAACTGGTTACGCCCAGTTGACAGGCAATATGGGGCATGAAGCCCCATGCCGCAGCTTTCTATTTTGAGTGATGGCTGCGGCGTATGGCTGTAAGCCATACATGTTTTGGTCAAGGTTTTCCTAAAACCTTGGGAGCAACCCCTTGGCTTCTTTTGCTGGAAATCTAAAATGGGCTCATAAGCAGGATAAAAAGATGGTGCTCGGAAACTTTCTGCTTATTGCCCTTGCCGTTCTTGTCATAATTATAGCATGGGCTATTTTCAAAAGGCTGTTCAAGATTGCAATGTACACGGGAGGAACCATATTTCTCATAATAGCAATAACAACTGCATTCTTGGTCATGGACATAAAGGACTACAGCTTGAAATTTGAGGATTCGGGAAAGAAAATTATCCTTGTTGACGGGGATGACGTCCTGACAGGGTTCCGCTTGAACAATGGAGTGGAATACCTTGACGACTACACTCTTGAATCCCTTTCTGGCCTTTTGCAGGAAGGCAGCTATGATGAACTGCTCGGAGCAGACTATAAGGTGCTTGTCTTCAGGATTGAAGCCATTGAGAGCATAAAAGCCAATGAATTCATGATAAACAATATCCCTCTTTCCAGAGAAGATGCCTTAAATATCCTTAGATCTGGCATGCCTTACGCCATGCTCAATGAGAAAGGCCTAACCAGCAGCGGCTCCCAATTCGGCCTGGAGGACAAGGAGGAAAATTCAAAGGCAAAAGCGGGCTTATTCGGCACTATCCTTTCCGATTATGTGTTCGGCCTTCATGACCCGCTTTTCCTCTTTTCACAGGTAAAGGAGAAAAACATATACGTCTATCCGGACACGATTCTTTTCAAAACTGCAAGGCTTGTCCCACTGTCCTTCATTGAGAGAGCAATTTCAAAGGCAAAAGAAGCTGTTCAGGAGGAATAGTTTTTTATATTTGATGATTATAGGAATGAAAAAAGAGGTTCATTATGGGCATACTTGGCAGATTGGCTTTCTGGAAGAAAAAGGATGAATTTGCAGGCCTTGGATTGGGAGACAGGCAGCCAAATCTTGGAAAAGGCTTTGATCCCAATCAGGGAATGGTTCCAGGGCTTGGAAATGACATGGGTTTTGGCTCGGAATTCGGCTCAAGTTTCAGTTCTTCAAGCTCTAATTTCAATCCTGGCGCAAATAAAAGCTCATGGCAGCAGCAGCCTTTTGAGCTTGAAAACCCACAGCGCCCGTCATTTCCCCAAAGCGTTCAGCAGCCGCAGTGGCAGCAGCCTTCCTATCCTCCCCAAAACACCAGAGATTATGAGGTTATATCAGCAAAGCTTGATTCTTTAAGGGCAACAATGGACAGCATCAACCAAAGGCTTGCAAACATCGAGGCCATTGCCCGCGGCGAGGAAGAAAAACCAAGAAGGAGATGGTAAGGTTAGGATAAGGCCGCCATCTGTTTGGAGTGAGGCGGGTTATGTGTTCTGAAGAAAAAGGAATTATTTTTTCTCAATAATAAGTATTCATTGTTTCAATAATTTAAAAATCCAAAAAACAACCGAACTCCAAGGCGCCTTATCCTAACAGAAGTAAGAAAGTATTTTAAAGCTTGATTTTTATTCTTAATTCCATGAAGCATCAAAAATACGCATTCCCTGCCATTACCGCATTTTTCATAATAATTCTTGACCAATTCACAAAATACCTTATCGCAAATTCACTTTCTCTGGGAGATTCCATTCCGGTAATAAAAAACATCTTCCACATAACCCTTATCCATAACACAGGAGCTGCTTTCGGGATTCTGAAGGATTCCAATATTCTCCTTTCATCGGTTTCAATAGCGGTTACATTGTTTATTTTTTATTATATAAAAACCCAGAAGAAAATTGAAAAAATTCACATGGTTTTGCTGGGCTTCATCCTCGGAGGCACTCTGGGCAACCTGATTGACAGGCTTTTTATGGGCTATGTTGTTGATTTCCTGGACTTCAGGATATGGCCTGTCTTCAATGTGGCTGACAGCTTTATTACTGTGGGGGTGCTGGCTCTGGTTCTGGTAATGTGGAAGAAATAGATGCTAAGCTCCTTCCCTATACCTTTCTTTGGGTTTCATAAAACCCGTTTACTGCCCCTTTAAGTTCCATATTTTCTTCAGGCTTCAAGCAAGTGATTAGGTGGTATTGCCCAAGCCCAGTTGCCCAATCTAATTCCCTAGGCATGAGAGCACCAATGCTAAACATGGTTGTGGGGCTTTTTTCCGCTGCCTCCAACAGATATTTCACCAAATCTGGGAATTGGCCTGCACTTTCTGGCAGGTAGAAAGATGTGCCACCGCCTTCGGTAACTGCTGCATATCCATATTGCCCATTTCTTCCGGAATAAAAAGGATAGACAGATGTTGTTTTTTGCTTAACTGCACTTTCATTCATAGAAACCTCTTCATCCGCAGTTATGCGCCTTATACCCGTTCTTCCTCGCGTCTTCTGCAGAATTGAACCATACTGCATTCTTCTTCTGGATTTTCTTTGCCCAGTCGCACTTTGGAGTATGGTAAACAGTCCCTGTTGCTGAAGCTATGAACTTTCCGGGTGTAAAGCTCTTTGAAACTTTGGAAGCCTTTGCAGAATTTTTCCTTGAGCCGTTCTTCTTTTTGCCTTTCTTCCTTTTCATGCCTACATTAGCAACTGACACAAACAGCCCGACAAGCGCCGCAATAACTCCGGGAGACAGCACAGATGCGCTCAGCCCTGAAACCAAAGACAGCAGGAATACATTCAGAAGCACTAAAGCATTTACAAAAGCGAGCAATGCCCATCCTGCTCCTATCCTGTTAATGACCATGGCCATTCCTGCAAGCGCAATGAGCATGAAAAGCCCCGTAATCACAAATTCAGCGAAAAACCAAAACCCTGTGAGGCTGAAGGCAGCCTGTATCATCCCGATAAAAACCAATAAAAAAGCAGCTGTCAAAGCCAGAAAACTAAGCCCTTTGTATTTCATTTTAGCTGGAAAATGGGCTTAATCTATATAAATATTTCCATTTTAGAGTGGTAACGTTGTATTTTAAGAATGAGTAAAACTACATCAATTGGATTAAAAATTGAAAGTATTATTGAAAACTATTGCTAGAACTCATCCATCTCTTCCAGATTCTTCAAATGCCCTCTTGTCCTGAGCCACTGAACCTGCGTATTGGTGTACTTGTAGACAACATCTCCCTTTTCATCGCCTGAGAACTCCCACGGCTCGACAACGACAATGTCTCCTTCCCTTACCCAGAGCTTCCTTTTCATCCTGCCGGGAATCCTGCAGATTCTTGTTTTCCCGTCCAGGCAGCGAACGCGCATCCTTGAGCCGCCTAATCTCTGGTCCAATAATCCGAGAACTTCCCTGCCTCTTGGCAGTTTAATTCTTGAGATTTCCTGCGCAGCGCGCTCTTCAGCGCTCAGCCCGTCATCCTTTTTCTTGTAGTCTCCCCTGCCTTTTCGCATTTAAAGGAAGGATTTCGGTTAGTATTTATATCTTTCGGGGTCTCGGTTGCGTTCAAAATGTAGGTTAGCGGCATAAGATGAGTGCATTCTATTTTTCCGGCAAAAGAGGTCAGGGGGCGCCCCATACGGGGCTTGACCGATACTTCAGATTAAACATTACCTGCACGAAAGCCGCTAACCCGAGTTAATGCAAAATTTTGAACGCAGCCGGGGTGTTCAGAATTCAATTACTTTCCAATGTTATAGGATTCAGCTGTTTTATAGCCGTCATAAGCAAAGGCAATCCACGTGAGCAGCAGGCTAAGTGTAAGCAGAGTTTCATTCAGTGTAAATAATATTGGCTCTTCAGAGAATATTTCCTTCCAATCGCCTATGAGGGCCAATATTTCTCCAGATACCAATAATACTGCAAAAGTTATTCTTCTGCCAACATACAAATACCCCAAACCGGGGATTATCAGATTCAGCAACGCAGCCAGCCAGGGCTTTTTGAATTTTGAAGACAAATTTTTCTTTGACTGCTTCATTTTGATTCTTTGTATATCTCTGACCTAACTTATATTTAAAACTTCTTAACAATTTTGGAAATGGGCAATTGAGAATAAAGAAAACCTTTTATATGCACAAAAATTCGCATTTCATATGCCAAAACTTAATCTTCCGGAAGAAAAGACATTCACAGGGCCTGCAATAGTCTGGAAAAGGATTGCTGCCTTTGCGGTTGATATCCTGATAATCAATTTTGTCCTTCTTTTTCCTTTCCGTTCAGCCCTTCAGGAAGCTATTCCGGAAACATCCTCATTTTCAGAAACATTCAGGATGCTTGAGCAGAGCTCGAGCCTTACGAGCACTTTAACAGTAATAGGCGTCATGGCAGGAGTTCTCGCACTGCTGTATTTTTACATGCTTGAAAAGAGGATCGGGCAGACCCCGGGCAAGATGATGTTCAATATTAAAGTTGTTTCAGAACATGGCAGCTCATGGCCTTTTTTTGTAAGAAGCCTGTTTTTGCTGCCAGTATTCCCGTTCATACTGCTGATTTTCATAGATCCTGTAGTGATGCTTTTCAACAAGGAAGGGCAAAGGCTTTCAGAGATATTGGGCAAAACCAGAGTCATTGAAGAATTCAGGATGGTTTAGATGGAAAAAACAGGAAGAAACTTCATTGTAAGATTTGACATTGACAAGGAGAATATTAAGACTCAGATGCGCACCCAGAATATCAGCCCCCAGGAAGCTCTCGGGCTTCTGGACATGGCCAAGGACCAGATTTTAGATAATTTAAAAAAGGGGCGGAGTGATGTGTTCCAGGCATTCAAGAAAGATGAAGAATAATAAAGAAAAGCCGGAGAAGTGGAAAGTTGTGCTGAAAGTTCTTGCTATACTCCTGCTGCTGAGCTTCATAATGGCGTCATGCGTCTCATTTTTCATTGATGGGGACTATGAAAATCTGGATGGGAATACGGCTTTGATTGAAATAAAGGGGCCTATAATGGGAGATGACAGCTCTTTTGGATTGTTTTCTGATGATGTTGCCTCTTCCTCTGAAATAACAAGGCTGATAAGGAAAGCCGACAGGGACAGCAGCATAAAGGCAATTGTGGTTGAAATCAACAGCCCTGGAGGAAGTGCTGTAGCTTCTGATGAGATTGCGCAGGCTGTCAAAGCAGCGAATAAGACAACTGTTGCATGGATTCGCGAAATAGGCACTTCAGGCGGCTATTGGATAGCATCTTCAGCTGACACTGTTGTTGCGAACAGGATGTCAATAACAGGCTCCATAGGGGTCATAGCATCGTATCTTAATTTTGGCGGCTTTATCTCAGACCATAATATAACGTATGAAAGGCTTGTCGCCGGGCAGTACAAGGACATAGGCTCTCCTTTCAGGGACATGACGCCTTCCGAGAGGATTTTGTTCCAGAAAAGCCTTGACAGGATGAGGGGCTATTTTATAGATGAAGTGGCTGCAAACCGCGGCCTGAAGAAAGAGGAAGTTGAGAAGATTGCAACAGGGCTGTTCTACCTTGGAGATGAGGCAAAAGACCTTGGCCTTGTTGATGAACTCGGCGGCAGGGATGAAGTGATTGCCATCGTGAAGGAAAAGATTGGAGAGGAAGTGGAATTCAGGAAATTCTCCCCCAGCAGGGGCTTCTTTGGGCTTCTTGAAGGTGTATTCTCAAGGCAGTCTTTTTACATCGGGGAGGGCATTGGCTCAGGCATAGTTAAGAAAGCGCAGGCGCAGAGCTATCCGAGCATATTGGCTTGAATACCCTCTTAAGCAGCTTTTGCCTTAACTAACGCCTCTTTATTCAGAATCTTGCTAGCATCAAGAATTTCAACGCCTAGGAGCTTCCCATTTCCGTCAAAATCAAGGATTATATTCTCATTTAGCTCAATAGTATTCTTAACCTGCTTATCCTTTATAGGGCGCTCAAAATAGATATAAGCAGCATCCACATCTTTATCGTATTCAAATTCCATATTCTACATTACCGTAATTATCTTTATAAAGTTTTCCGTTTCGATAAAGGAAATTCTGATCACTCTGCCATTTGCAGAGCCTTCTGCAAGTTTTCTGCCTTCAAATGACTTTTTTACATACCTTGAATAGGCTAGCACATGCCTGACTTCAAGTTCTGTCACTCCTCTTTGCCTCATTCGCTTTCTCGCGTGGTCGGAGTAGATTATCTCCATGACTGCCTATTCATATCAAAAGTTTATAATATTATCGCATATGATGGCAAAAAAAGCTTTATTCTGTAATTTACTGAAGCAAAATCAATAAAGAATAAATACTACTGTTTTTCCTTCTTGATGCGTGGGACCGGTTAAAGGAAGTGTCTTGGCGTTAACCTTAGTTATGCTTGCGTTTTCTGTAGCTTTCTCCATCTCCGGGCAGCAAAATGATGTGAAGGTTGACCCGGAAGTTCTGGAGCAGATTGCTGAGAAAGGAGAAGCGGATGTCATTATTGTTTTGAAAGATGATTATTCAGGGATTAAAGGATTTTCTGCTTCTTCTGCCGGAAAAGATTCATTAAAGTCAAAGAAAGAGATGATAAGAAGGCAGCAGGACAGGGTTTTGGGCGGATTAAATGAAGAAAAACCACAAGATAATAGGGATTTTAGAATTGAATCCTTTACCGAATATGATATAAAGCTAAAATCAAAATTCGGCTTAGTTAACGGGTTAAGCGGAAAAATAACAGCTTCCGGCCTTGAAAAACTGCTGGATGATGGCAGCGTTAAGGAGATTTATCCTACGAGAGAGATTAGGGCATCTTTATCTGACAGCATCAACATTGTAAATGCCTCGATGACATGGAATTTGATATACAATAATTCAAATATAACCGGCAAAGGAGAAGTTATCTGCATAATTGACACGGGCGTTGATTATACCCACGCTTCAATGGGAGGCTGCACATCGACAAGCAACATTAATGACGGCTCATGCAGAAAAGTTATAGGGGGATATGATTTCGTAAATTCTGACCAGAATCCGATTGATGACCATGGGCACGGAACTCATGTTGCCGGGATTGTTGCTTCGACCCACAGCACTTATACAGGGATTGCAAGAGATGCAAATATCATTGCAATAAAGGTGCTTGATTCCGATGGTTCTGGATTAGATGACGACCTCGTTAATGGCATAAATTGGTGTGTTAACAATGCATCAATATTCAATATCTCGGTTATAAGCATGAGCCTCGGCACTTCCCAGTTATTCTCAAATTTTTGTGATTCTGATAATACTGCGCTTACATCTGCTATAGCTAACGCGATAGAGTCTAGGATTTCAATGATTGCCGCATCAGGTAATAACGGAAATGTTTCCAAGATATCTTCGCCTGCATGCATACAGAATGTCACTGCAGTTGGCTCAACCACTAAAGCAGATGCCATATCCAGCTTTACCAACCGAAACCATATAACGGACCTTCTTGCGCCGGGAAGTTCTATATGCTCGCTCCAGGCCCAGGGAACTGCATTAGGGGCATCATGCGCCACCGGCATTGTTATTGCCTCAGGGACTTCAATGGCAACGCCAACAGCTGCAGGAGCCTTTGCATTGGTAAGGCAGTTTGCGAGAATCCAGAACCGCACCAATTTAACGCCTTCCCAGATAGAAGATGCATTGAATGATACGGGCATAATAATAAGCGATTCCGGCAGCACAAAGAGCAATGCCTCTCTGGAGAGGATTAACATATTCGATGCAATCAAGTTTCTTGATGTTGCTGCGCCCACAATTAGCATAAACTCCCCAGCCAACGCCACAGCAACCAACAACATCAGCTTCATTGTAAATATTTCAGCATCAGAAATCCTGAATAATGCAAGGCTGGAAGCAAACAGCACAAACTTCACAATGCAGGGCAGCCTGACAGCATGGGCAGTGAATGTCAGCAGCCTTGTGAACGGCTCCTACACTTACAGAATTTACGCAAATGACACTTTCGGGAATTTGAGGATAACCGGCTATTATACAATACTGATTGATACTATTCCACCGTATTCAGGGAGCATTGTTGCAAATAATTCAAATCCTGCATCCGGAAAAGCTGTAAATTTCAACTCAACATGGAATGATACAACTTCCCTTTCAGCATTTATATTCAGCTGGAACAATTCAGGCACATGGAGAAATGTCTCCAACGGCACGTTCTCCGGGCTTACAGGAGTTGCTTCTGCAAACAGGACAATAAACGCATCAGGAAATGATGTAATTGGGTTTATGTTTTTTGCAAATGACTCAGGAAATAATTTCAACCATACTTCAGTTTTGACTATAACTGTAATCAATAACATCCCTGCAGCATCAGTAACTATATCCTCAACAGACTTCCTCAACCGCACAAACGGCACTTTAACGGGCTCTTTCTCTTTATCCGACTCCGATGGAGACACAATACAGGACAACGAGACAAGATGGTACAACGGCTCTGTTTTAGTGGGCAACATGACAAACCTTACTTCAGTATCTTTCAAAAACACGTCGAAAAGCCAGATTTGGAATTTCTCTGCAAGGGTATTTGACGGACTAAATTGGAGCAATTGGGTAAATGCCTCCATAGAGATAAGGAATGCTGCCCCGTCAATAAACCACACTGTAAGGAATATTACTGTGAATGAGACCCTGCTTGTGAACATAACAATAAACGTGACTGACATAGATTACGATTTCATCAACAGGACAATCAACAGCTCAGATTTTATCATAGAAAACTCCTCGTTGCTGTGGGCTACAATATTGTCTGATTCAGGAATTTATGTTTTCAATGTAACTGTGAATGATTCGCAATTAACGGACTTTAGGCTAATCTATATAACAGTCCTTGAAGCACGCGACCTTGACAATGACGGCAATCCTGACTTTAATGACACTGATGATGATGATGACGGGATTCTGGACGGGAATGACTTTTTCACAGGAAATTTGAGCAGCATAAACTCTTCAATTCCATCATTGAATTTCACAATCAATGGGACGGCAAACCTGTCAAAGCTCTTCAACGGCACTTATCCGATTAACATAACCAACGGCACCAATCTTCTTGTGGAATTCAACTTCACTTTCAATGCAAGCAGCAGCCTGGATTTGGGCAGCATAACAATAAACCGCTCATCAAGAGGCTTTGGGGCTGTTTCAGTGAGGGGGATAAATCTTGCCTCATTAAAAAAGACAAAAGCTGTTTTCCTTGAAAAGCTGAACGATACTGCCGCATCAGTTTGCATCAAGGATTCCAATGTGGGCTTCAACAATATAAGCTCAGCTTGCAATGCCGCCTCTGAAACCCTAATAACCTGCGACAATGCAACAAGCAGCGGCTATACCTGCTTTAATTTAGGAACACGCTATAAAATTACAGGGCTGAACCATTCTGCTGTAAAGGAACAGTGCAGGGATGCTGATGGGGATGGATACGGAACTGGATGCTCTGCTGGAACAGACTCATGCGACAGCAATGCAGCAGCACACACATCCGCTCAATGCAGCCCTCCAGACTCCGGAAATGGGGGAAGCAGTGGAGGAGGCGGTGGTGGTGGAGGTGGCGGAGGAACCCCGACATCCGCGAGCACAACCTATTCGCAGTTCTTCCAGAGCATCAAATCCAACACGCAGAACACAATGTCAATAAACAAGCCGGCAATACCTGTCAGCAGCATATACTTCACACCAAATAAAGATCTTGAAGGGGTCACAATAACTGTAAAAAGGACTGAAAATGCAAATTCAGGCTTCAAGGGCACAAGCTACCAGTCTTTCAGCATAACAAAAAGCGGCATAACCAATGACGACATTTCAAGTGCCGTGTTTCAGTTCTCCATAAACACTTCTTGGTTCACAAAAAATGGGCTTGATGACAACAGGACAGTTATGCAGAGAAAAGAAGAAGGTTCCGGTGCATGGGAGCAGCTCAAGACTCAAAAAATCCTCAGGGGGAACGAAGCCATGACCTACCAAGCTGTTTCTGAAGGATTCTCTGATTTTGTGATAACATCCGAAAAGAGGCAAGTTCACAAAAAAGTTGTCGAAAAGGCCGAAAATAAGACTTTACGGAACGAATCCTCTCCCGTAGCCCTGACAGCAGTCTCAGGGGAACAGCGAAGTGAGCCTTCAACAGCTATTGGGGCCATGGTAATCATTGCCATTATCGCGCTTTCATCTGTTATCTATTTTATTGTAAGGAAGTCGAAGCGCAATAAAAAACCATAAAACAGCCACAGTAGCCATGAAGAAACCTTTAAATAATAGCATTTCCAATGCAATATAAAAAGAGGCAAAAATGATAGAAAGGAAGCTGACTCCGTTTGAGGTCGTTCTGTTGGTAGTGGGGCTTGCTGCCGCTTTCCTCGGCTTCCAGTTGATAAACAAGGTTTATACTTCCCAGACAGAGCTTAACTGGCTCATGGTCATTGCAATATTCAACTGGCTCACTCTTCTTGTGCTTTTTATATCGCTGAGCCTTGAGGTTGACAATTCCAAGAAAACCCTGGAGCAGATGAAGAAGCTCACGGAATATTTTGAGAAAAAGAAGAAGTAAAGTATCTTTCGCTCAATGAGATGATGCTCCGTTCGATTGGGGGAGCCGTAATGAAGCGGCAGCACATATTATTTCCCCTTGAGCCTGTCTCCTGCCCTCTTGAAGCTGTCGTAAGCAATTTGCATTTCGTTGCCTGTTGTTGGATAAATTGTGGTGACAGAGGTCAAATCAAATTCAAAAATTTGCCGGATACAATGAGGAATCCTGCGGAATTTTCTCAGTGGATTCAAGCTTACATCTTTGATTATCATTGAGGTTGCCCTTAGTATTCCATCCTGGCCGTTATAAAATAATATTTCCATTGCTTCGTGGCACCTTCTTATATTCCTCTGGCTGAAATGCCCTTTGCCAGAGTAAATGTGAAGATAAAACCTGTTGGGTTCCAAGCCCCATTGTGAAAGAAATGGAAGTATATGCTCCTGAAAGCCATAATTCGTTTCCCCTGATGGGGCAGCATCCTGCATTGGGACAATGATGTCGGGCCTCCTTATGCCTTCCACATAAACATGGGGCATAGGCTCATTTACCAAGCTTCCAAGACCATCAAGCTCTGGGGCAATAAGTTCTGCTAATGAAAGCCTTATTGTTCTTTCCTCGCCCTCCTTATCGCTTACAATGCCTGCGGAAACTATTTCCTTTCTTTCCGGCACAAACCCCTTTCTGACTTCCAAATAATGCCACCATTCCAACAGAGCGTTGCCTATTTCAAACTCAGATGCCGTATATATTTTTGGGGGCGCTTGTTCCATTTTGATGTGTTAATGGGAGGATTTGTTGTTTTTTTGTTGAAATTCTGAATAGCCAGACCTTATCAAATACTGGCTTTTTGAATTTTGTGAAAAATATGCATTGTTTCCTAAAGTTCAAACCAGCTCCTTTATCTCAGCCATATCCACAATCCTGGACTTGTCAGGGTCGTCAGCAATCCTCGGGCATGCCGTATTCACCCAGAATTCAATGAACGGAAAGTTCATCATCTCGGATGCATCAAGAGTGTCAAAAACAAAAATGAATGCTTCTTTTCCTTTCCTCTCAAGTTTCTCCTTCAGTTCCACAGCCTGTTTATAGGAAAATTGCCCTCTCTTGAGAGAAACCATAAGCCCTACCCTGTCTGCATTCAAAAACTTTGCCTTTGCAGCTTCCTTTTGCCTGAGGTACTTTTTTATCCTTTCCCTGTCCAGCTTTCCAAATTGCGATGTTACTGGATTGAATGTGAACACTTCCTTGTCTGTCTTCATTCCCACTCCCAAAGGATGGAATTCCCCGGAGCCGATGTATAGGTAAGCGTCAACCTTATCCTGTATCTTTATTGCAGCCCCCTGGTCGCATCCCAGAAGCTGGCCTGCGTTTGCCTGCTTCATTTTGTCTATGAATGTTTTTTTCCCATTGTTTTCCAGATAAGCCATTATTTCCTCTGTTGTTTTTCCCAGAAATTGCGCTGTTGAGACTATTCCAATCTTTTTTGGCATTTTATCCAATTCAATCTTCTTTGCATCATAGCTCCCCTTCCATTTTGCAGGGATGAATATTGCTTTCATAGGGTTAAGAATGAGTCGGGGTTTTATAAATATGATTGATGGAATTAGCTATTGAGTGCCAGTTCTTCTGCACGTAATTTTTGGACTGGTTTGGAAACCCCGTCTTTTCTGAGCCATTCCTCCTGATTCCTGAGGATACCCAGCCCCATTTCAAGCGCGAAGACCGGACGGTTCATTGGGTATGCAGCAAAAATCTTATCTCTGCTCGTATACACTATTTTAATTCCGTCAAGAGGCTTCAATGTACCGCCAAGTTTCTGAAACATGCCCTGCATTGTGGCTTGGCGAGTGCCAGACTCGTGGTGCATGGAATACAGCAGCAGAGCAAATGTTTCTACTGCCCATGGATGCGTGACGCCAATTTCTGCGACATGTTTGGATAATGACCCGTATTGGTCTATTCCATTTTTGACAAAATAGCCTATTCTAGCCCCTAGCTCCCTTAAAGTGATTCCTGCATCTCCCCTTTCCTGAATCCTGTCAAATCCCTCACTGCACCATCCAAGGATGCCATCAAGGCCTGCACTTTCCTGATAAGGGAGCTGCTTTGAGGATAATATCTCTCCCGCTTTATTCATATTTTTAATGGTTGAGGGAGCTAAAAGGCTTATTACTACATCCGAGCCATTTATGTTTTGCCGAACATATGCTCCGAGAAGATTTTCTTCATCAGAAACATAAGTTACGCTAAATTGCCCTTCACGAAATTGATTGAAAGGAACAACCTGTGCAATCTGTCCACGAAGGTTTGAAGCGGTTTTAACAGCCATTTCATCAGGTATGCATGAAATGTGCACCTCATCCGGCCCCATTCTTGAGGCGCCTAAAATTGATCCGATCAGTACATTTGAAGCGAGGCCGTTTACAAGTCCCTGCTGTTCTGGCTGCAATCCTCCCCACATATCCCGATGAACATTAACATTGCCGGTTTTCGGCAATTCACAGCCGCCAGCATGCCTTACAATATATGCGGTGTACATACAGCAGGGATTATTTGATCTTTTTATAAACCTTCTCTTTGTAACCACTAAATGATTAATAATATAAGCTATAAGCCGCGCTTTCCCTCAGGCAAAGATTTAAAAACAAAGGAGCAGCACCATATGCTAAAATGGCAAACGCTGGCTATGTGCCGGACGAGTGAATTGTTTCATTTTGCTAGTTTGTTCTTTCAGGTTTTTAAGACTTGAGGTGGAGCATACCGTGAGGAAGCTGGGATTCATAGGAAGCGGAAAGATGGCAACTGCGCTCATGAAGAGCCTTTCAGGCAGCCAGTATGCCATTTCGGCAAGTGACAGGAGCAGGGAAAAGATAAAAGGGCTGGAAAAATCCCTGAAAATAAAGGCATTCAGTGACAATATTTCCCTTGCAAAGCATTCTGACATCATCTTCATCTGCGTAAAGCCGCAGGACATTGAAGCAGTGCTTGATGAGATAAAAGAAGCTGCAAAAGGGAAGCTCATTGTCTCGATTGCAGCAGGGATAAGCCTTGCATTCATTAGGAAGAAGCTCAGCAGCAGCAGGATAATAAGGGTAATGCCAAATGTCCTGTGCGATGTAGGGAAGATGGCGGCCGCGTTCTCCCTTGGAAAAGGCGCAGATAGGGAAGATGCCGTGGAAATAAAAAAAATACTGGGCTTTTCCGGCATTTCCTTTGAAGTCAGGGAAAAAGAGCTGGACGCTGTCACCGCAGTAAGCGGCTCGGGGCCTGCTTTCGTGGCATACCTGATACGGTGTTTTATAAATAAAGGGAAAGAAATGGAATTAAGCGATGAAATCTCAAAAGCGCTTGCCCTTCAGACAATTGAAGGGACAGCGAAGATGCTCAGTGAAAAGGGCATAAGGCCTGAAGAGCTTATCAAAATGGTCATGTCTCCAAACGGGACAACTTACGCAGGGATGCAGGTTCTGGAAAATTCCGATGTGCATAAGATAATAGGCAAAACACTGGAAGCCGCGAGGAAAAGGGCTGTGGAGCTGGGAAGATGAGCCTTATTGAAACAGCAAAAAGGGCGCAGGAAGCCTCGAATAAGCTTGCAGGCGTTTCTTCGCAAATAAAGAAAAAGGCGCTGCTGGCTATGTCAGATGCTATTGAAAAAAATTCTGGAAAAATCCTTGCGGAAAACAAAAAGGACCTTGACAGTGCAAAAGGAAAGCTGAACGAGGCGCTGCTTGACAGGCTCAAGGTAACTGAAAAAACAATAAGAGAGATGGCCCTTGGCTTAAGGCAGATTGCTGGCATGGAAGACCCTGTCGGCGAAATAATTGAGGAAAAAAGCATGCCCAATGGCCTTGCTGTGAAGAAAGTCCGCGTGCCTCTTGGCGTTGTGCTTGTAATCTATGAGTCAAGGCCAAACGTCACTGTGGACACGGCAGGGCTTGCGCTGAAAGCAGGAAATGCGGTCATACTGAAAGGAGGCTCTGACGCAATCAATTCCAATAAGATGCTGGCAAAAATAATTTCAGATGCTGCCTGCAGCGCAGGAATCCCTGAAAACTCAATTACCTTCATAGATTCAACAGACAGGAAAAGCGTTGATGCCCTGCTTACCATGAACAGGTATATTGATGTAGTGATTCCGAGGGGAAGCAATAAGCTCATACAGTACATTGTGGAGAATTCCACTGTCCCGGTAATAGAGACAGGGGAAGGCAACTGCCACCTGTACATTGATGAAGATGCTGACAGGGCTATTATTGAGCCTATTGTGATTAACGCGAAAACCCAAAGGCCTGGAACATGCAACTCAATTGAAAAGCTTCTTGTGCACAAAAAAATTGCAAAAGAAGTTTTACCGGGCATTGTAAGGGCGCTGAGGAAGCACAATGTCGAGGTTATCGGGGATGAGCAGGCAAGAAAAATAGACTCTTCCCTCATTCCAGCGACAGAAAAAGACTGGGACACTGAATATCTTGACTTAAAGATAGCGGTCAAAGTAGTGGACAATGTAGATGATGCCATTTCCCATATAAATGAGCATAATACGAGGCATTCAGAATCCATATTATCGAAAAACGCAGAGAATGTAGCGAAATTCATGAACCAGGTGAATGCTGCCGCTGTTTATGCAAACGCATCAACAAGGTTCACTGATGGCTTTCAACTGGGAATGGGCGCAGAAATCGGCATAAGTACCCAGAAGCTGCATGCACGCGGCCCGATGGGAATTAAGGAGCTTACAACATACAAGCTTGAGGTTTTTGGAAAAGGGCAGGTGAGGCAGTAAAATGGCAGATTTCAGCAATGTGAAAAGGATTCTAATAAAGATAGGTTCTGCGCTGGTCACAAAAGACAACAGGTTCAACAACGCATTAGTAAGGGAGAAAGCCAATGAGATAGCGCAGCTCGCAAAGCAGGGAAAGGAGATTGTGATAGTGTCATCGGGAGCGGTCGCGCTGGGCATGGAAATTGAAAAGCTGGATGAAAGACCGGCCGACACCCTCAAGCTGCAGCTTCTTTCCGGAAAAGGGCAGGTGAAGCTTGTAAGCAGGTATGCTGATTTCTTCTCTGAATACGGGATAGAGGTCTCACAGGTATTGCTCACCCACCTCAACTTCAGGAATAAGGGGCAGATGGAGACCATAAGGAATATACTTGAAGGCTACATAAATGACAGAGACATTCCAATAATAAACGAGAATGACTGCGTCGCCAAGGATGAATTTGTTTCCGATGGTGACAACGCGTTCAGCGATAATGACGGCCTTGCCGCGCTTGTAGCGCTGCTCATAAAGGCGGATGCCATGCTTGTACTGACAAATGTTGACGGCCTGTATGACCAGGATCCCTTAAAGCACTCCGATGCCAAGCTCATAAGCGATGTAAAGTCAGTAACCAAGGAAATTGAAGAGGCTTCAAAATTTGGCGTAAGCAGGCTCGGCCTTGGCGGAATGCACTCAAAAGTAATTGCGGCCAGGAAGGTAACAGACAAGGGAATTGATATGATAGTGGGCAATGGAAAGCACAGCATCCTGGATATTCTGGAAGGAAAGGCTGACTGTACTGTATTTTACAGGAAAAGATGAATTTCAGGCTGCTTCCGATTTCATTCTATTTTCGCCGTGTTCCGCGCCTGCCTTTTGCTGAGAACAGGATAAACGCAGCCACGATAGCGGCGGTCAGCGCCATCCCGAAAAAGGCGCTTAAATTGATTCCTGATTTTTTCTGCTCATCGGCAGCTCCAAAAGCCCCAAACAGCTCCTTGCACTGCTCTTCAATCTTTCCGGAAGAGCTGTAGGATAGCTTTTGTTCCATTCCTATATTGAAAAAATTCCACACAATCAGGGGATCCTGCTCAATCACTTCAAAATTGTCATTTTTAAAATTTATCTGATTTAATGAAGATGCAAAGCATTTTGGAATGTAGTCATAAACCTGCAGGCTTCCGATGCTCTTTTTTGGGCTTATCACCAATTGCACAACAGTCTCATTTTTTTCTGAATCGTACCCGAATTCTCTTGTTATTTCAAAATTTTCAGGCATTTCCGGAAGCATTGCGAGTATTTTGCCCGCCTCCGCCTCAATCTGGCTGCTTGCCATTTCCGGATTTCTGACCCTTAATACATTTACAATTATTTCTTTCTCTGCCGGCCTTGTTTCATTTGTTTTTTCAGTGCTTTTTTCTTTGTTTTCTGCATTGTTTATTCCATTTCCATTGTTTTCTGAGTTTTCTGATGTATTCCTGCTTATCGAATCCAGCCCTTCATTATTTAAAACGGCCCTGTCCTGCACATTTCCTTCAAATGCATTATTTTTCTCCTCAATATTTGCAGAATTCAATATCCCGAGCCCTATCCTGCTGTTTTTTATGCTATTGTTCTCAAGCAGGATATTATCCGAATTCTCGACATTTATGCCAACGTCAAAATTTTCCAGATTACAGTTTTTTACTTCAACATTATTCCTATTTTTTATTAAAATCCCAAAACCCAACGGAAAAGCTTAAATAAAACCCTTCCCTATAAGTCTATTATGGCTGAAACCATGCAAAAGGAAATGGCAAAGGATATAAGGCTCATTAAAAGGGCAGTCA
>JAGVYR010000005.1 GCA_018303185.1 Candidatus Woesearchaeota archaeon
ACTGAGAGAAAAACAAGAAGCAGAATTCTTTTTCTGTTTTTAAGTCAGAGAAAAATAATTTTTATAGAAAAAACCACTTTTTTCAAAGTTCTCTATAATAAAAACTACTGGCTCATGCTCTTTAATGCCATCTCCTGCAGCACTGTCTTCTGGACTTTTCCTGTTGCTGTCTTTGGAAGGTCTGGGACAATTTCAATGTATCTTGGCTTTTTGTAGGAAGCTAAATGTTCTTTGCAGTGCCTCTGTATATCCTCAACGCCTATGCTTATTCCATTTTTCAGCACTATGTAAGCCTTCACGCTTTCTCCGAATATCTTGTCAGGCACGCCAACTACTGCGCTTTCCTTTACTGCAGGATGCTTGTCTATTAATTCCTCAACTTCCCTCGGAAAGACTTTCAGGCCGCCTGAGATTATCATGTCCCTTGACCTGCCGACAAAAGAGTAATGCCCATCCTCATCCTCTTTTGCTATGTCCCCTGTTATGAACCAACCCTGGTAGAATGAGCCGTTGTTTTTTTCAGGCGCGTTCCAATAGCCCTTGAATACGCTCGGGCCCCTTATCAGAAGGTCGCCTGCCTCTCCTCTGGGAACGTCCCTGAATCTCTTGTCTACTAATCTGACCTGCAGCCCCGGCAGCGGCTTTCCAACCGTCCCCAGTTTCCTTGGGCCGTCATAAGGATTTGAAAAGTTCATCATTGTCTCTGACATTCCGGCTCTCTCAAGAATCTCATGGCCGAAAGTTTCCCTGAATTCTTTTGCAGTCTCTGAAGATAAAGGAGCGCTGCCTGAGATAAAGACGCGAATTGAGGAGATGTCGCATTTTTTCCTGTCTTCTGTCTCGAGAATCTTGATGTACATAGTGGGAACGCCCATCATCATGGTGCACCTGTGCTGCTGTATCAAAGGCAAAGCTTCTTCTGCAATGAATTTTTTTCTCAGAACAATGGATGCACCGTTGTAAAGGCTGCCGCAAAGCCCAACTCCAAGGCCGTGGATATGGTATAGGGGCAGGGCAAGGAAAAGCCTGTCGCCTGCTTTCCATCTCCACGCTTCCTTCAATGACTTCAGGTTGGATTCAACGTTGTAATGCGAAAGAAGTGCGCCTTTGCTTTTTCCTGTTGTGCCGGAAGTGTAGAATATTATGGCTCCATCCTGGGCGCCTATGCTTACCTGCGGCTTTAAATCGGCTGCATCCTTTATGAGCTGGCTGAAAGGGATATATCTTGGATTATCCTCGGGCGTAATTATCTTCTTTAAGGATTTAAGCCTATGCCTGCACGATTCAATTACCTTGAGCCTTTCATTGTCAACCAGAATCAGGGATGCGCCGGAATTGTTGATTATGTGGTCAAGTTCCATATCACGGTAGAAGGTGTTTATCGGCACCACAATCGCGCCTGCTTTCAATGCTCCAAGGAAGAAAAAGGGCAGCTCTATGGAATTCTCAAGAAACTGCGCAACACGGTCGCCCTTCTTAATGCCAAGCCTGATTAGGGCATTCGCTACCTTATTTGAGGTTTTGTCAAGCTGCTCAAAGCTTATTTTCATGCCATGAAATTCTATCGCAGCCTTTCCGGCATTGTGCCAGAAGCTTTCATTGAATGCTGATACAAGAGTCATTGTAGATATCCGTAATACTGGGAATCTGGGGGTTTTTAAAGTTTGCTGAGTTTGTTTATATATTTATTTTCAATATGGAAAATTAATAGGGTTCTTAATTTTTTAAATTAATTTTTCAAAGAAACAATAGAAAGCATACCGCTGCGGATTGTTAAGCGCTGCCCCGGATCTAAACCGAATTGGCGTATTGCTGCCACTGCAAAATCTGGAAATCGTGCTCCATAAGCTGGCGAACTGTAACCTTCAATCTTTATATCGACCTTTGGCACTATGCCTGAAAACCTGTTTGTCATTTCAAATGTGTCAAACCAAGGCTGCCCATTATTGAAATTCCCTGTGCCATAAGAATTTTGTCTTACCCTGAATTCGGTTCCATCTTGCAATTCAACATCAATTTCTACCCTGCTTTTTCCTTTTTCCCAGCCTTCACTATAATAGGCTATGCTTATATCAGCCGGTATCTCTTGTTTTATGGCTTTCTGATAATTCACAATTGACACTCCCAGAATTTTTTTCTCTATATCGCTTAAAGCCGTGCCATAAACCCTGCTGCATTCACCTTTACATTCTAATGATGCAATATGGGTTCTTTCAGGCTCTCCTTTTGCTAATGGCACTGATCCATACAAAGCTTTTACAATGAGGGGTGCGTTCACCAGAGGGTCTATGGGCCCATAATTCGCAACTTGCCTGTAAGCAGTTATCTCAATTCTATAGTCTGTATACCTCATAGATAATTTAAAAGTCAAATCGTCAGCTACAGGTGTAATCTGCCCTCCTTCCCCTGTCTTCCAAAAGCCGCTGGAAGGCCCCATCCTCAATTCAGCAAAATTGTAATTTCGCAAGTGCTTAGAAGGGTCAAATTTCGTTTGCTGGTTATTAAGCCATAACCCTCCTGCCGCTGCGATTATTGCAGATCCCCATAGTACATTTCTTTGGATACTCCGAAATACCATTATAAACAGAAAAATAAGGCGCTTTTTAAATATTACTGCCCGCATTACTTGTAAGTAGTAAAGCCCCCAGAGGGAATTGCACCCTCGACCTGATGCTTACGAAGCATCCGAAATGGCTGCTATGCTACGGGGGCACTATTATAATGTTTAGAATAGAATTATCTTATGCTTTTTAAAAGTTCATCCTTTTTTGGGAATTTTTTCTGGCATTCAAAGCATACTGCGTGCTTTTTGCCCTTTTCATCCTTCACATAAGTGCCTATTATTTTCTGAAGGAAAGCCTCGTTCAGCTTGTTGCTGCATATTTCGCATTTCATAACAGCAGAGTATTTGCGCGATTTTTAAGGGTTTTCATTAATAAAGTAAGTTTTCACTCTATTTGCCGCACGCCACCACGTCGGCGGCTGGACGGATGGCTCATTGCATTCGCCATCCTACGTGACATCCCGCATGGAGCATCCCCTGTCACGTCCAGCGCCGACGTGGCGTGCGGCGAGCCGGTGGGAGTCCCTTACGGGGTGCGAGCAGGTTTCGGAGAAACCGTCGCACTGCCATAGCCGGCGCTTGGTGCGTTAACAGGCGCTAGATACGAATTTCAATCAATAGCCGCACAAAACAACAAAATATAAAAAAGGGCATAAAAACAGCCAATATATGGGGTGGAAAACTTATCTTGCTGTGGCTTTACTGCTTGCGCTATCCCTTAAGCTGTCTATTGCCCAGCCTTTCGGGCCGCCAATCTACATAGCCAATCCTGACACTCTTGAATGCAGGTATTATTTTTCAGGGGATGAGCAGCACTTCAACCCAAGGCCTGACAATTACACAGTAAATATAGGCTATACGACTGATTTTAAAGGCCAGAATCAGGCTTGTGACCTGTTTAAGTGCCAAAATACAGGCGGCCAGATACTGCTGCAGGACAAGGATGACCCAAACCCGAATGTCTGCGTGTGCCCTTCCGGAGCTTTCAGCAATGAGACAGGATGCCCAATAATTGAAAATGCAGTTGAGGTTAATGAAATAGCTCCAACTGAAACAAATGAAGGAAAAAATAATGGAAAAGCCATTTCAAACAGCAAGAGCAATTTGTGGGTTTATGTTTCGATAATAGCTGCGCTTATTGTTGGCTATCTTCTTGGCACAAAATACAGGATAAGGATAAAGAAAGCTGGATAAAGAGGTAAAATATTTTCAATATATCACAAGTAAAGGTTGAGGGAATTCTGCTTTTGCCCTATATCTTTCCTTGGCATCATAAACAGCTTATCAAAAGAGTCTATTAAAATTTCTTTTTTTCGCCTGTTTAGATTATAAAACTTTTCCAGATCATTGTAAAAGATAAATTGCCAGTTGTCCCTTATCAGGCTTTCCTTTAAGATTGGCTCATCCAGTTTCCTATAGAGCAGTTTTTCCCTTTCTTTAGGGATTATTATAAGCCTTTTAATGGTATTGTGTGGGATGTTTGATCCCCTGACAATTGCTTCCGTAATCGCAGTTGTATTTTCTACCTCAAACTCGTATTTCACTCGGCCTTCATCAAGCCATATCACATCTATCTGCTTTACCCTGTCTAAATTAGTCACTGGTATAAACCTAAAATTGGTCTTCTTATTGTTAATTAAGGAGGACAGCTTGACGTTATTGTAGCTTTCTCCCTGCTCCCTAATGCCAATCCATACATCATATCCCGCCATTTGCCCCAATATCCCGAGGAAGTAAACCATTTTGCTGTGCTCGCTTTCCCTGACTTTCACAATTGGCTTTAAAACCCATTTGCCATCGGGAGTTGTATCGGCATATTCTTTCAAGATGCTCCTGATGTCCTGCGTGTCCGGTGTCAAGGCATTCGGGAATTGGATAAAGATTTCTTGAAGTATGTCATCAAATGATACTTTCACTTTGCTGTGAAGCACACCGATAACCGCTGTCTCCACTCTCTCTGTCAGTGGGACCGATTCCAAATGATATATTGAACTTACGTCTTTCAGCCACCACTTTTTTCCAATTGTTTTCCCTTTTTCATCTTTTACATTCACTAAAATAAACTCATCCTTAAGGTGCTCTTTCATTACTTCATCTGGATTTTTCTTTCCGCTTAATAGGGCGCCCTCCTGCTTCAGCTCCACAATAATCCCATTGAGGATGTACTGATAGATAGTAGGCTCTCCCCGTTCAGCAAGAATCCTTTTTGCCGCTTCAATTACAATCCTTTCGTACCTTTCCTGGCTTACCTCGCCTTCGGTCTGCCTTTTTTCAGCCTCTGGCTTTTTGAACCTGATATAATAATCCCCAACAGCAGAACCATAAGGCTGCAGCAGCCCTTTAGCTGATGGCCTTGCAGGGGGCTGATACACTATTTTTTCCAAATCAAATCCTGCCAAAACAACTGCCTTGATAATTGAAGTCCATACTTTAATATCTGTGCTGTGGAAAGTAACGGTCATATACTTGCCTCTTTTTAGGGCATCGTAAACCTGCCTGAATGCGGCAGTAAGCATCTTATGGTAATAGTTAAAGTCCTTGTTCTGCTGCTTGTTTATAGTTACTTCGTCATTGTAGCTTAAATCTATTTTCAGCCATGAAGCCCATAATGTGCTTAATTCAAAATACTGGACTGCGCCGCCGTAAGGGGGGTCTGTAAAGACATAATCAACAGAATCCTTGGGGATTATTTGCGCTAATTCCAAAGCATTGTGGTTTTTTAAGAAAATGTTTGCTTCGTTCTTCAAGTCATCAAATTTCTTGGCTTCTTTGTAGTATTTGATTTGACTGTTTGAATCAGTTTTGCCTTCAACAATTCCCTGCGCGCCATAAACAGCGCTATCGAACAAATGCCAAACATTAGATTCCATGAAAATTGGCGGTATCCAATAGCGATGCATAGCCCAAAAAGAACTCGTAGGTCTTGTTGGCCTCACTGGCGTCATTTTACTTGCTAAATGAGACATAGATGTAAAAGCAAATAAGAATGCCTGCCTAATTTTTTCTTCTTTAATCTTGGAAATAATGTTAAAAATTATTGTGAGGGATATAAGATTTCTTTTTGTAAATAGCTTATCCACTGAATCAATATTTGGGTCGTGTGTTCCTTCCTTAAAGTCCTCTCCGTTGTACGCTAATCTTTGGGTCGGATACCAATAAGGTACTTCCATCTTTTCAACTTTATTTATTAATCTTAAATCATCATCATCTGGCTTTTTATCCAGTTTCCTTTTACAATTATAACAATAATAATATATTTTAATTGGTGTTGAATTATCCCAGTGAGTGCATATTATAGAAGCACCTTTTCCGCATTTTTTACATTTAGTCTTATATAATTCATTAATCTCATTTTTGCAGTTTGCTTTAATATCCTCAAATGTCTTTTTTATCTGGTTAACATCAATAGCCATAGCAGTCATCCTAGTTATAAACATAGAAACTGGGTTTAGATCAACCCCAATGCCTTTTCTCCCTAATTTGATGGCTTCTATAGGGGCAGGGCCAGAGCCGCAGAAAGGGTCTAAAACAATGTCGCCTTCTTTCGTATAGTTCTGTATATATTCAGAAACAACGTTATGGGGCTTTCTAGCCCAATATTTATGGATAAGGTACATAGGAGTATGCGGCTTGGCAACAGTGGCATAATTAATGTGCTCAAGCGGCTCTTTTTTGTTTCTTTTAGGCATTTAATCCCCCTTAGCGCAAAAAAATGACAACTTGCTTATAAATCTTTATTTCAAGAATTTTTGTTGGAATAGCAACATTTGCCATATTCGCAGTTCCAAATATTTATAAAACAACTTCCTTTCCAGTTTCATATGACAAGAATCGCAGTCGTTGACAACCAGAAGCTGAAGGACATGCAGCTGAAGAAGCACATCCAGCACATGTGCCCTGTCAACAGGATGGGAAAGGAATGCATCACCATAGGCGAGAATGACGGGCTCATTATAGATGAAAATCTCTGCACGGGCTGCGGCATCTGCCCGAAATTAGCGCCTGATGCTATAAGGATAATAAACCTGCCTGAAGAGCTGAAGCAGGAGCCCATCCACAGGTACGGGCAGAACCTTTTCGCGCTCTATTCCATGCCCACGCCTATGTTCGGCAGTATTGTCGGCATACTGGGAGTGAACGGAATAGGAAAAAGCACAGCAATAAAGATACTTGCCCGCATGCTGAAGCCAAATCTTGGCAATTGGGAAAAAGGGGGCTCTTTTGAGGCGCTGATAAAGAGGTTCAGGGGAAATGAAGCGCAGGGCTTTTTTGAAAAGATTGAGAAAGGCCAGATAAAAGTCAGTTACAAGCCCCAGCACGTCGAGCTTATTCCAAAAAGCACTTCTGGGAAAGTCTCAGAGCTTCTCAAGAAAGTTGATGAGAAGGGAAAGATGGGAGATTATACAAAAATACTTGAGATTGAGCGCATACTGGACAATGACATTAAGAACATTTCCGGAGGGGAGCTGCAGAGGGTTGCAATTGCAGCCGCTGTTTTGAAGGATGCCAACCTTAACGTGCTTGACGAGCCGACAACATTCCTTGACATAAAGCAGCGGGTAAGGCTTGGAAAATTCATAAAAGGGATTTCATCCGAAGAAAATTCAAGCCTTATTGTTGAGCATGACCTGATAATATTTGACTATCTTACTGATTATGCCCATATAATGTACGGAAAAGAGGATACTTACGGAGTTGTTTCCGGAGTAAAGCCTACAAGGAATGCCATAAATGTCTATCTATCCGGCTATCTGAAAGAAGAGAATGTAAGGTTCAGGGACAAGCCGGTGAAGTTTGAGGCCAGAGTGCCTTTGAAAGGGGAGAACAAACAGGAGCTTATATCGTGGAAAAGTGTTGGGAAAAAACTCGGCAATTTTTCTTTAAGTGCGAAAGAAGGCTCCATAAAGAGAGGAGATGTCATCGGGATACTTGGGGAGAATGGAATTGGCAAAACATCATTTGTGAAGATACTCGCGGGAGTGCTTGAGAAAGACAGCGGGGAGATAAGCGAGAATGTAAAGGTAAGCTACAAGCCGCAGTATCTTGAAGCGTCTGACGAGCTTGTTGCGGCTGTTTTGAAGGATGCTCTGGACAAATACCCCAACCAGATAATAAATCCGCTTAATATCGAGCCTTTGCTTCTGAAAAAGCTCAATGAATTATCAGGAGGAGAGCTGCAGAGAGTTGCTATAGCGCTTTGCCTGTCAAAGGATGCTGATCTTTATTTGCTGGACGAGCCTTCTGCATATCTTGACATTGAGCAAAGGCTGATAATAAGCAGGCTGATAAGGGATTTTGCAGAGAATAAAAATGCATCTGCACTTATTGTTGACCACGATCTGCTGTTTATTGACTACATAAGCCATAAGCTGATGGTTTTCACAGGGCAGCCCGGCAAAGAAGGCATTGTCAGGGGCCCTTTCACAATGGAAGATGGCATGAACCTGTTTTTGAGGGAATTGGGCATTACATTAAGGAGGGATGAGCTTTCAAAGATGCCGCGCGTGAATAAAGAGGATTCGTTCAAGGACAGAGAGCAGAAGGAGAATGGGAAATTGTATTATTCCTAGGCTTTTCCCCGGCTTTCACCGTCAACAATGCCTGATGCTATCAAATGTGAGATTCTTAACGGCTCAGGTATATTGCTTCTTGTGCAGGATATTTTCAGCAATTCTTTGGCTTCATCTTTCTTTATCCCTGCAAACTGGACATAAAGGCTTCCTATATTTACTATTTCCCCTGCCTTTTCCAATAGTCTGATTTTTTCAGAGTTATTTGATTTATCCAAGGCTTCTTTCATTTTTGTAATGTCCGGCATTTTCCTCATTATGGCCATGACAGGGATTTTTGTCTTTTTGTTCAATTCCCTTATGTCTATGACATTAAACCCGCCGACAGCTATGCCGTCAAGAAAGATGCACTTTAACTGCGGCTTAAACTTGCTGCCATTAACCATTGAAATTATTTTTTCTGTTGAATCGCTGCCGTCAATTTCCGCTTTTGTCGAGAGAAGACCGTCTAATTCATAGCCTCCGCGAAAAACAGTGCCTACAACAAGAACCTGCCCCCTGCTTTTGAACTTATGAGGGGCGTCGTCTATTCCGAGTATGCGTATTTCCTTCTTCATTTCTTCCTAGCTGTTACAAACCAGTCCCAGCTGCCTTCTTTCCCGGGAAAGTAGCCGTAGCAGTTGTCCTTGCAGTAGGACCATTTGTAGTAGGCTTTGCCTATCTTAATGCTTTTGAAGCCAGCATCCTTAAGCCTGAACCTTATTTCAAAGGGATACCAGTATTTCTGCGTTATTGAGTCGTAATCATCTGTGTGGAAGCCGAGAGGGCTGAAGCTTTTTCTGTCAAGAAACTCTTCCCATTTCTTCAATGCCCTTTTTTCAGAATATCCTTTCCTGATGAGATTGTCGATTTCCAGCATCACCCTGTAGATGACCACATCGGCTGACGGCAGTATCCCGATGAAAAGGCCATTTCTTTTTGTCATTTTGCTTATCTGCTTCAGTATCTTCATCTTGTCCTTTATTGAAGGCGGCAGGATAGAATTGACCGATATCACTATGTCGACCTTTTCTTTTATCTTTCTTAAATCCCTAAAATCAGCGTTTATGTACTCAATGTTTTCGAATTTCACGAATTCACTTTTGCAGCGATCAAGCAGCGTTTTTGAGAAATCCACTGCATAGACTTTTGAGAATTTCCTTGAAAGGAAAGGAAGCATGAACCCCGAGCCGACGCCAAGATATGCGACCTTGTATTTTTTCGGCCTGTTTTTCAGAGCGGCCTTTACCGGATTGCTTCTCAGTGCCTTGTAGACGCTGAATACCTCTTTGTCATAATCCCTGACACTCTCCCAGTATTCCCTATGGCGCTTCATGTTCCCTTTTATCATTCCCGGAACTCCACATCATCCACGATGCCGTCTGAATCCAAATCAACGCCTTCAACAACCTTCGCTTTTATGCTTGGGTTGTGAATGTTTCCCTGTGCTATTTTCTTAAATCCCTTTAGAAATGCTATGATGGCTGCCCTTGTGCCTGCAAACCTCTTTCCTGCAACAACAAGGATGCTGCTGTCTTTGCTGAAAGGGTTTTTTGCCTTTACTATGAATCCTGTCTCGTCTTCAGGATAGAGCTGATTGGAAAGGGTTGATTTTATGTTCCCATTCTCAAACCTTATCGGAAGCTTTCCGTTAACCCTTTCCATCACTTTGTTTGTTATTGGCCCGCCTATCAGGATTAGGTTCTTTTCAAGGTCTGATTCCCTTACCTCTGTATCGAGCTTTACGTTGAATTGAGGAACATAGTTCAGGAAAGTCCCTAAGAAAAGAGCGAGGTCAATGCCATAATAGCCATCTCTTGAGCGGGCCTTGTCCTGCCCGTGAGGGTCAGGGCTGCCCACTATTATTATAGCGTTTAATTGTCCGTTTTCTATAAAAGGCTTCAGGAATTCTGATTCATTCGTGACTTGGGAAATCTTCTGGTCTTTCTGGAATTCTTTGAAAGGCACGACAAATGAAGGCTCTGCAAGCGCGTAATAATTTGCGATTGCTCCCTGCTTGCTTTCTTTCTTTGCAATTTTTATTATTCCCGCTTTCTCAAGGTTCCTTATGTGGTAGTATACTTTCTGCTCATGAACTTTGAGCTCCTTTGCTATGTCTGCTGGGTATTTCGGCTCCTCTGAAATGGATTTCAGTATTTTTTGGGCCAGTTCAGTGCCAAGGTTCTTTAAGCTGGAGAACTTTATCTCTTTAGCAGGGAGAGAGAGCACTTCGTTTTTTTCTTTTTTTACGACAAACATAAGACCACTATAAAATTAATTGTATTGGTGGTATAAAAAGGTTGTGGATAAGTAAAAACTACTATAAAGTGGTTAAATTTATAAAAATGACTGTTATTCTCCGATTATGCTTGAAAATTTAGTGAAATGGTCTATGAATCCTCCAGATATGGGGCTATATAAATTTCATTTCAAGCAAGAGCCGCATAACTTTACTGTAGAAAGAGTTATCAAAGCTGAGATTATGGGCGAATATGGTGAACGAAGAGAGATTGTAGAAGTCTCACAAGTGTTTATGAGAAAATCTGGTAAATTGTACTTAGGGATGGTATCTCACAGCAGAATGGTTTTTGGTGGATCCAGACAAAGACCCGGCAATTTGCATATAGATCTTCCAGTGCCTTATGATGAATCGTTATTGCATCAAAAGCTATCAGAAGCCAAATTTTGCAAATCACTTGAGTCTGGAAACCTGCTATCCACAGATGATCAAAAACTTAGCTATATTCGCTTCAACACAAGATTGTACACCTTATTGGAGAGAAAACAGGAATTGGAAAACGAACGGAAGAGCATAATGTCCTATTTTTGGATGGGGCCACACCTGGGGGACACACTTAGGCTAAGTACGTTGATGGCCCTTGTTGGAGGAGCTGCATCGCACTATACCAAAGAGATTCCTGTGTGGCTGGCATCTTTAATCGGTGCCGTTGCTGGGGCGGCATTTGTGGCTGTGCATGACATGAGAGTGATGCCATTAGTTGGAAACATATATGACAGAATGGGCAATAATTACAATTTGATGAACGCGGAGGGGGTGTTTGTAAAAAAGCAGATTGAGTTGGCAAAAGGTAATACTAAAATCTAATTTTTAGTTGTTCTATTAATATTTTAATAATATTTATATACCTGCTCCGTCATTCAAAAGCTTTGTTTTCACGATGTGCGGAATAATAGGGTATATTGGAAAGGAGAAAGCTGCCCCGATACTTGTAAAGGGGCTTAAGAATCTGGAATACAGGGGCTATGATTCTGCAGGCTTCTCTACAATAGACAACGGCACCCTGCTCATCGCCAAAGACACCGGGAAACTGAATGAGATAGAGCTGAAAATAAACATAAACGAGCTTCATGGCTGTGTTGGAATTTCGCACTGCAGGTGGGCAACTCACGGCAATGTCACGCAGGAGAATGCACATCCCCATACTGACTGCACTGGGAGAATATCAATAGTGCACAATGGCATAATAGAGAATTTCTCTGAGCTTAAGGAAATGCTTATCGCAAAGAACCACAAGTTTTCATCTTCCACTGACACCGAAGTTATTTCCCATTTGATAGAAGAGTATTACACCGGAAATCTTCCTGAGGCAGTGAGAAAGGCGCTGAAAGAAGTTGAAGGCAGCTATGCACTGGGAGTATTAAGCGCGGATGAGCCGGATATAATTGTAGCTGCAAGGAATGAAAGCCCGCTGATAATAGGCAAGGGAAAGAATGCCATGTTCATCGCATCCGATGTTCCTGCAATACTTGAGCATACCAATGAAATCATCTACCTTGATGACAAAGAGATTGCAGTGCTGACAAAAAGCAATTTTCGTGTTTTTGACCTTGACGGCAGGGAGAAGAAAAAAGAAATCAAGAAAATAAGCTGGAGCATGGAAGACGCGGAAAAAGGAGGATATGAGCATTTCATGCTTAAGGAGATTTACGAACAGCCGAGGGCAATAGAAGACACAATAAACGGGAGGCTGAAGAACGGCACCATAAACATAAAAGAAGAGCTTGGGATGGATGAGAATTCCCTGAAAAAAATAAGCAAGATAATAATCGTTGCGTGCGGGACAAGCTGGCACTCTGCGCTTGTGGGAGAATTTATGCTTGAAGAGCTGGCAAAAATCCCTGTTGAAGTTGAGTATGCCTCTGAATTCCGCTATAGAAACCCGATTGTAGATGCAGATACTTTGGTCATAGGAATATCACAGTCAGGCGAGACTGCTGACACAATAGCCGCAATGAAGGAAGCGAAAAGAAGGGGGGCGCATGTGATAAGCATATGCAATGTCATGGGCAGCTCAATAACAAGGATTTCGGATGCTGTTTTGTACACGAGGGCAGGGCCTGAAATCGGGGTTGCTTCCACAAAGGCGTTTACGACACAATTGGCGGTGCTTTACCTTCTTACAATGCATTTTGCCAAGCTGAAAAACACACTGACTGAGAAACAGCTGCAGAGCATGGCGCAGGGCATAAGAAAAATACCGCTGCAGATGCAGGCCGTCTTGGAAAAAGATGCGGAGACTGAGGAGCTTGCCCACCTGTACCATAAGAGCACAAATGCGCTTTATCTGGGAAGAGGCGCTAACTTCCCAATAGCGCTGGAAGGGGCTTTGAAGATGAAAGAAGTGTCGTACATACATGCAGAAGGCTACCCTGCTGCAGAAATGAAGCACGGCCCCATTGCGCTGATTGACAAGAACATGCCTGTTGTATTTGTTGCACCTTATGACACTTATACTTACAAGAAGATACTTGGGAACATAGAAGAAGTTAAAGCAAGGGGCGGGATCGTCATTGCGATAGCCACTGAAGGAGACAGGGAGGTTGCAAAGAAAGCAGGCCATGTGATATACATTCCTGATTCCCTGTACACATTGAGCTCAATGCTTTCAGTCATCCCTCTGCAATTGCTGGCTTATCATACGGCAAAGAAGCTCGGGAAGGATGTTGACAAGCCAAGGTCATTGGCAAAGTCAGTTACTGTTGAATGATTTCGGATACACCTCAAAAGACGGATGATTAGGCGGCCAAAATGAAGGCTGCAATGATGCGCCGCCGTCTTGCTCGCGAAGCGAGTTTCGCGTTTTGCTCAATGGCGGCGCCTAATTATCCAAAGGGTTGAATTTTTAATTGAGTCAAACCAATGAGCTCGGCAAAAGAGTTCATGGGCAGCAGGCAAAAACATATATCCTAACAAAAATGCCAAGCGAGGTTGGTGCTAAATTCTCGCATCCGCTCGGGTTGCTGCAAGGAAACTTCGTTTCCGGCATCCCGTTCACTTTGCTCAGGGACATCATTCGCACTTAATGGGCTTTTCAAGAGCCTGCCATCCCGCAACTGGTTACGCCCGGTTGACAGGCAATATGGGGCATAAAGCCCCTTGCCGCAGCCTTCACCTTGCATGATGGCTGCGGCGTATGGCTGTAAGCCATACATGTTTTGGTCAAGGTTTTCCTAAAACCTTGGGAACTTCCCCTGTCAGGCTGAATGAGCTCTAAGCTGGTGCTCACAAGGCGGGCGGCAACCTTCATTTAGCACCAACCACATACCAAGCGAAAAACTTTTATACTTGTAGGAATTTCTTACCAGTATGTCTGAACTTGTAACGGTCGGGGAAAAGGGCCAGATCGTCATACCAAAAAAGATAAGGAATTTTCTTAAGATAGGCAAGGGCACAAAGCTTCTGATAAGGGAGAATGAAGGCAAAATAACAATAAAGCCCGTTAAGCTGGAAGAAAAGCATATGCTGATGCTGTTAAGCGAGGCTTCCCTTAAAAAAACATGGGACAACCCCCATGATGAGCGGTGGGATGATGTACTCTAATGGAGATGTTGTGGTGATAAATTTCCCTTTTTCTGACATGATGAATGCCAAAAAGAGGCCTATGGTTGTGCTGGCTGAAAGGGGGGAAGATATAATAGGGTGCGCCATCACGAGCAATATGAAAAGCGACGGCATCACAATAGAAAGGCTTGAAAACGGCAGCCTTCCACTCAAGAGCAAGATAAAGTACTGGCAGATACATACTTTCCTCAAGGAGTTCGCAATAAGAAAAGTGGGGAGGCTTCCCAAGGCAACTCATGCCGAGCTGCTCAGGAAGATAAATCAGCTGTTTGCGAGGTAGCCCTCAATGATAATAAGAAAAGCAACTGAGAAGGACGCTGAAAAGATTGCTGAACTGCTGACAGAATTCTATAATATGGACGGCCTTAAGGAAGCTAAAGATACTTTTCTGAATGAAACCAGAAAAGGCCACCATTACCTTGTTGCAGAGGAAGGCGGGAAGATAATTGGCGTTGTAACGTGGCTCATGCACGGCCTCCCGAAGCACATGATGGCTGAGCTTGACCGTATCCTTATAACAAAAGCTGCCCGAGGGAAAGGGCTGGGAAAAAAATTAGTTGATGCGCTGATAAAAGATGCAAATGAAGCCTATGGGAAAGCGGGCTTTAAATTAAGGAAATTATACCTTTTGACCCATGCCGACAACAAGGAAGCGCAGGAATTCTATGAAAAGATAGGATTTAAGCACGAAACGACCCTTAAAGAGCACTATTACAAGGGAAGGGATGAGTTTGTTTACAGCAGGTTTTTCTGAATTTCTGGAAAAAAGTTAAGTAACTACTCCAGAATGGAAATTTTTAAATACTGTGGATTGGCGAATAAATTTCTTCATCCCAATAAAACAGAGTTCACACAGCTTTCTGGGCAATTGGAAGAAAGAATTAAGGAGATTGAAAGCGAGCCTAAAAATCTAGAAGGTCTGCAAAGTTGGAAGGGGCTCATTGGTGACTATTCCACGTCATTTGCCAATCAGCTTTTTGAATTTGCCAAAGATAAACCCGAGCCTATCGGATATCTGGATGTATTAAAAGTCAAATATCCTGACCATAACCAATCATTCAATCTAAACAGTTATTTTTCGTCAATGTTGCGCGATTTCCTAACAATAGAAGTAGCCAAGAAGAAAGGAGTAAAACAAGAAGCCGTTGGAATTGACCTTGTTAATCAGGCGATTGATGATGGAGAATTTAAATCATTAACACCTGAAATGATTGAACTTTTCTTTCTCCGATGCTTGAAAGGACTTGGCGATCATGGGAGCGGTAAAGTTCAAGGATTGAATTTATCTAGAAAATCCAAGGAAGAGGGATATAGGGCATTAGTGGCAACTTTATATAAGGTTGATCGGAAGCCATCTACAGTTAGGGCACATTATTGGTATCTGGGAATATCAGGTAATCAAAAAGGCTTAAAGGATGCCATTAATCCAAAAAACATATATGCTAAGCTTATGTACGCACCAGAAACCAATGCAAGATAAGCTGAATTAATTACATCAAACCCACATTTTTAAATAATCGCTAATCTTCTCCTTTTTTCATGGCTGTAGCAATCTCAATAAAAAACCTGAAAAAGTCCTATAAAGGCACGGATGCAGTGAAAGGAATAAGCTTTGACGTGAAGGAAGGCGAGTTCTTCGGCTTTTTGGGGCCGAATGGAGCCGGAAAAAGCTCCACAATACATTCAATAACGGGAATATGCAATTTCAATGAAGGCAGCATAGAAGTGTTCGGGCATGATGTTGTAAAAGATTATAGGGCTGCAAGGGCGTTCATTGGGCTTTCTCCCCAGGAATTCAACCTTGACCCTTTCTTCAGCATATTTGAACTCATGGTGTTCCAGGGAGGCTATTACGGCCTTGAGATTAAAAAAGCCAAGGAAAGGGCTGCCGAGCTTCTTAAAAAATTCGGGCTGTGGGAGAAAAAAGACATGACCATGAGGGCGCTTTCAGGCGGGATGAAAAGAAGGCTTACCATAGCACAAGCTTTGATGCACGAACCGAAAATACTGATACTTGACGAGCCCACTGCAGGCGTTGACATAGAGCTGAGGCATGAGCTCTGGAATTTCTTAAAGGAATTAAACGAAAAAGGAACAACCATAGTGCTTACAACCCATTACATTGAGGAAGCTGAAAAATTGTGCGACAGGATATGCATAATGAACAAAGGCAAAATAATTGAGCTGGATGACAAGGACAAAGTCATGGAAAAATTCGGTAAGTCAAAAATTGCCATAGAGCTTGCAGAGCCCCTGAAGAGCATTCCGGAAAAGCTTCAGGCCTACAATTGCATAATAAAAGGCAACAGCATAGAATTCATCGAGCCAAAGAGCAAGATTAACGGCATAATAAAGGCAATCGATTCCCTTAACATCAGGATAGAGGACATCGACATTAAAAATGACAGCCTTGAGGACATATTCCTTGAGCTGATAAGAAGATAAAATGGCAAAAAGAACGGCTTTTTTAACGCTTACAAGAAGGGAGATAATGCGCTTCCTTGGAATATGGAAGCAGACAATACTGCCGACGTGGATAAACACTGCACTCTATCTTGCAATATTTGGCGGCTTTATCGGCAGGGTTGTTCCCAATATAAGCGGCTTCTCATACCTTGAATTCATAATTCCGGGAGTGCTGATGATGGGCGTGATAAACAGCGCGTATGCAAACAATTCAAGCTCAATCTTCATGATGCGCTGGCTGAATTACATAGAGAGCATGCTCGTCTCCCCATTGTCGTATATTGAGATGGTAGGAGCATTCATTGTTGCAGGCATTGTAAGGGGGCTCATGGTGGGGGTAAGCATTTACCTGATTTCCTTACTGTTTTACAGCGGGCATGTCTTCAATCCCTTGCTTGCGCTTCTTGTCATTGTGATGATATCCTTTGTGTTTGGGTGCGTGGGCATCCTGATAGGGCTTTGGAGCGACACATGGGACCAGATGAACATATGGAGCACTTTTCTGATAACGCCGCTGATATTTCTTGGCGGGGTTTTCCATTCTGTAAGCAATCTCTCAGGGGCAATTGCCACTATTACAAAAATGAACCCGATATTCTACATGGTCGACCTTTTCAGGTACAGCATGCTCGGATTTTCGGAAGCGAACCTGCTGCTTGATTTCGCAGTTGTTCTGGCGATTGGAGCAGCAGTTTTCTCGATTTCGGTGTTTTTATTCATGAAGGGCTGGAAGATAAGAAAATGATATTTGAGCAGATTGAAACTGGAAACATGCAGAACTTCTCCTACATTGTTGGGGATGAGAAGACTAAAGAAGCAGCTATAATTGATGCCGGCTGGGAGCCGGAAAGGCTTGTGAAGGCTGCTGAAAAGCATGGCCTGAAAGTTAAGAAAATTCTCCTGACACACACCCATTTCGACCATGTCAATTCTCTGGCAAAGCTGCATAAGCTGACTGGTGCAGAGATATTTGTGCATGAGGAAGGCGCAAGAGAGCTGGAAGGCAAAGGAATTCCAATGAAGGCCTTAAATGACGGAGATGAAGTGAAGATTGGGAAGGTTAAGGCTAAGGTGATTTACGCTCCCGGGCATTCTCCGTCCAATGTATGCTACCTTATTGAAAACAAGCTCATTACGGGGGATACCTTATTTGTTGAGAACATTGGCAGGATAGACCTGCCGGGCGCAAGCCCTGAAGATATGTATGAAAGCCTGCAGAAGCTGAAGAAGCTGCCTGACAATATTAAAGTGTATCCGGGGCATGACTACGGCTCCAAGAAGAACTCCACAATAGGTTATGAAAAGAAGCATAATCCTTTCATGAAGGCTTCAAGGCAGGAGTTTTTCCAGTAATTTTCAGGTTTTATAATGCACATTAAGAGATTTTATTGAATTTAAAATATTGGCTTAAGCAGATACATAACATTTATATATAATGCGCAATACTACAAAAACGCAAAAAATAATTACTAAAAACTACGGAGGGACTCACATGGGAAAAGGGAAAGGATGCGGCGGATGCGGATGCGGCCAGTAAATCAGCGCATTTATTTTTTCTTTTATTCTAAATTTTTATATGGCCAGCTTAAGGGTGCCATCTGCTTCGGCAGTTTTTTGAATGTTTTTTATTTTGAGCCATTGGATGTCTTTTAGTGTAAAAATCTTGGCTAATAACAATGATTTGCCGTGGCAAATTTTTACACTTCCGCAAATTCATCGAATTTGCGTTATTGAGGAAAAACTGTTCCTTTGCTTCAGAACACATTCTTTGCCTCAGCAGAAAAAAGCAGGCACCCTTCCTTAAGCTGGCATTGATTATATTTTCCTTACAAATGTCAGAAATCCTGAATGGCCGATAGGCTGTGATTTGGGGCGGACTTTTCTGGCTTCAATCTCCCATATCCTTTCTATGATTTCAGAGGTCTTTATGCAGGAGAAATCGTCCCTTATTCTTACTGCCTCGACAAAATCCATTATCTGCGGGATTGTCGGGCTATATGAAACGAGAAAGCCGCCTGCCTTAAGGGCTTTTGCCGCTGAATCGAGCGCTTTCCAGGGCTCAGGAACATCAAGAGTGATAACATCAATGTTTTTTTCATCAATGCCTTCGTAGATATCTTTCTTCTTTATCTTCAGGTTTTTCAGTTCCAAAGATTTTTTGTTGAATTCCACTATTTCGATGAAATCCTCCCTGATGTCGTAGGTTGTGACTTCTTTTGCTATGGCTGCAAGGAAACAGCTTAGTCCGCCGGAGCCAGCGCCTGCATCCACTATCTTTGAGGATTTATTTATCCCTGTCTCAGCTATTATCAGCCCAACATCTTTCAATGGAATAATCTGGGCGTTTCTCTTTATCCTCCTGTAAAGGTCTATGAAAGACGCGTCAAATATTGAGAAAGCCTTTCCAGTGCTTGATTTTATTTTTCCGGCTTTTTTCATGTCTTCCTTCCCGAAAAAGCCGAATTTTGTGTGGTAGTCCTTACTCGCATCCTTGATTAAAAATTTGTTTCCTTCCCGGTCCACCAATACTTTGCCTTTTGACATAAGTATCAGAATAAGAGGCTCATTTATAAAAATATCTAACAATTTCTGATAGCAACTTCCGGAATGGCCTGCCTTGCTATGTCCTGGAATTCCCTCAGCCTTGAGATCGGCAAAGGCTTCATCTTCCTGTATTTTTCCCCTATTGCTTTCTTATCAGGCCTGAACTGCTGGAGGAAATACCTTTTGGCTCCCTTTATCTCTTGGCATATGGCAGTAATTTGCTCGCTGTCTATCACATCTGGAATGATGGTGGTGCGGAACTCATAATCAACTCCTGATTTCTTAATCAGCTCAATGCTCCCCTTCAGCTTTTCCCTTGAAACCTTTGTCCCAATAACCCACTCATAATTCTCCAATGAGGCCTTTACGTCCATTGCAACGTAATCCAGAAGATGGCCTTTCAATAGCCTCTCCAAAACCTCGGAATTGCTCCCGTTGGTGTCCAGTTTCACGGAAAAGCCAAGATCTTTTATTTTTTTTATAAAAATTTCAAGGCCTGGATAAAGCGTAGGCTCCCCTCCCGTTATGCATACGCCCTCAAGAAATTTTTTTCTTGTCTCAAGGAAATTAAAGATCTGCTCTTCAGTTATAGAGGGGATTTCATTAAGCTTAAAGACAAGGTCAGAGTTGTAGCAGTAGCCGCACCTGAAATTGCAGCCGCCTATGAATATTGTGCAGGCTATCTTGCCGGGGTAATCTATCAAAGTAGTCTTCTGCAGGCCTTTAATCATTCTCGCACACTACATACTCTTTTCTGTCCTCGAATTCCTGCTTCTTGCCCTCATTCCAGTTCTCGACTGGCCTGAAGTAGCCTACTATCCTGCTGTATACTTCTGTCCTCTTTCCGCATTCCAATTTCAACACCTCCTTTGTCTTCTTTTTCAACGTGATGGGGGCATGCATGATGCTCTCCCGATATATAGCCGTGCTCCGGGCAGACTGAAAAAGTAGGCGTTATTGTGAAGTAGGGCAGCCTGAAATTTTCCGCAATCTTTTTCACAAGCCTCATTGTCGTGTTGCAGTCATCTATTTTTTCTCCTATAAAACAATGATGGACCGTGCCTCCGGTATAAAGCGTCTGGAGGCCATCCTGGTGCTGCAGCGCCTCAAAGATGTCATCTGTATGATTGACAGGAAGGTGCGTTGAGTTAGTGTAATACGGCCTTTTCCTTGTGCCTGCCGTCTGTATGTCAGGGTAGCGCTTGACGTCTTCCTTCGCGAACCTGTATGTTGCGCTCTCGCAGGGGCTTGCCTCAAGATTGTATAGATTTCCTGTTTCCTCCTGATACTTTGACAGCTTACCGCGCATGAAATTAAGCGTTTTTACTGCGAGAGCCTTGCCTTCAGGGCTTGCTATATTTTTCCCAATAAGGTTGATAATCGCCTCATTAGTGCCATTAAGCCCTATGGTTGAGAAGTGGTTGCGGTAGCTGCCAAGATACCTCTTGGTGAAAGGCATCAGTCCCGCCCTTAGATTCTTCTCGACAACTTCCCTTTTTGATTCCAAAGATTCCTTTGCAGTGTCCATGACATCACTTAATTTTTCAAAAAATTCCTGCTCGCTTTTTGCTAGATACCCAAGGCGCGGCATGTTAATTGTAACGACGCCAACGCTCCCGGTCTGGTCTCCTGCGCCGAACAGGCCGCCCATCTTGTTCCTTAATTCCTTTAAATCGAGCTGCAGGCGGCAGCACATGCTCCTTATGTCAGAAGGCTTGAGGGTGCTGTTGAGGAAGTTCTGGAAATACGGAGTTCCGTATTTCGATGTCATCTCGAAAAGAAGCTTTGCGTTCCCGCTTTCCCAGTCAAAGTCCTTTGTTATGTTGTATGTAGGTATCGGATAAAAAAAAGTGCGTCCGTCCGCATCGCCTTCCAGCATGACCTCTACAAAAGCCCGGTTTATCATGTCCATCTCATTCTGGCATTCTCCATAAGTGAAATCTGCCAAGTCGCCGCTGATTATTGCCTTTTCATTTATCATATCTTCCGGAACTGTCCAGTCGAATGTGAAATTTGTGAAGGGAGCCTGGCATCCCCATCTGCTCGGCACATTCAGGGAATAGACGAGCATCTGCATGTTCTGCTTGACTTTCCTGTATGGAAGGTTGTCTGCCTTTACAAATGGCGCCAACAAAGTGTCAACTGAAGAAAATGCCTGGGCGCCTGCATGCTCCATCTGCAGTGTTCCCAGAAAGTTTACAATCTGTATGCACGCCGTCTCAAGATGCTTAGCGGGAGTGGACCTTATCTTCCTTCCAACGCCCCCGAATCCCAGCAATAGCAGATTTTTTAAAGACCATCCGCAGCAGTATCCGACAACACCATAGCCAAGATCATGTATATGGATGCCTGCATCCCTGTGCGCGTCTGCAACTCTCTCTGAATATACTTCGTCCAATGTATAATTTGCTATTATCTTTCCAGCAACGTGCGACATCAGCCCTGAGAATGAATAGTCTGAATTGCTGTTTTCAAAAACGCGCCAATCGGTCTTTTCAAGATACTCGTCCATTGCGTTTCTGACTTCGAGGAAAGAGCCGCGGCTTTTTCTCAGCTTTTCATGCTGTTTCCTGTAAAGTATGTAGGCTTTTGCAACTTTTGCGTGGCCGTATTCAATGAGGACTTTCTCGACAATATCCTGGACTTCTTCAACTTTTGGAATCTCTCCGCGGTTTTGATTTTCAAGAATAAATACAACCTTGTTTGCGAGAAAATCCGCCCTTTCCTTGTCTTTGCCGCCAACAGCCTCTGCAGCCTTGAATATCGCATTCCTAATCCTTTCAGTGCTGAACTCCACTACCCTTCCGTCGCGCTTCCTTATGAACCTTATTTTCCCCTTTTCTTCCATTTTCATCACCACTACCTTTTTTGCAGCTAGTACCAAAAGAATACTTATTTATATAGGTGAAGGTTTATAATTATAAAGCAGGTGAAGAAATGTATAGCTGCCCTATATTCAGACTTTCGGACATCGTTGGAAAGAGATGGACCATTCCTATAATACAGGAAGTTGGCCTTAACGGGAAAAACGGCTTTAATGCTATACACAGAAGGATGAAGAAGATGAGCCCCCGTCTTCTGTCAACAAGGCTGAAGGAGCTGGAGAATGAAGGCATAATCGAGAGAAAAGTAGTAGTGAGTGAAATCCCTATAAGGACTTCCTATACCTTGACTGAGAAGGGCAAGGAGCTGCAGCAGCTTATCAACAAGATGAGGCGCTGGTATTCCAAGTACCATCCTGAACTGGAAGGGTGTGACAGGAGGGAATGCGTGAATTGCCATCTTTATTAGAGGATTTGTTCTGTGAATATTGGCTATGTTCAAAATGAAGGTTAGCGGCATAAGGTGAGCGCATTTTATATCTTCAGCAGCAAAGGTCAGGGGGTTGCCCCATACGGGGCATGACCGATACCTTACACAAAACATTACTTGCGCGAAAGCCGCTAACCTGAACTAATGCAAGATTTTGAACGCCGCCCCGCAAATATGAAAACATTTATATATCAGTATACTAAAATGTGATACTGAGGTGATAGGAGTGGCTAAGGGAAAGAAAACTAAAGGAAACAAATCTAAAGGCTCAAAGAAGAAAAAAGCGGCGTGTGAATTCTGCTAGTATGCTTCTGCAAAAAAAAGGCTCAGCAATAATACTTCTGTTCAATCTAATTGTATTTGCCTCCCTATTTTCATTCTTTATCTATGCGCACGGGACTGAAGATAATTCATCCGGGCCGTTTAAAGACCTCAATTTAGTGCTTAAAGACAAAGGGCTTACTTACATTTTCATAGGGACTGCTGCGATAATTCTTCTGGTTGCAATTGCAATGCGCATGAAGAACCAGGCAAAAGCAACAAAGCTGTTTTTCTTTGTATCCATAGCAGCAATAACCACATTCATAACAGTATATCTGGCTGCTTCAACAATTTTCCTCAACATAACTTCTGAAACCCGGGGGCCCGTTCATTGGCATTCTGATTTTGAGATTTATAACTGCGGGCAGAAAGTTGACCTTGAGGATCCAAGAGGGCTTTCAAACAGGATAGGAACGCCTGTATTCCATGAGCATAATGATGACCGTGTCCATGTAGAAGGTGTTGTTATGGAAGGAAAAGATGTTGACATGCATACGTTTTTCAGGGTTGTCGGGGGAGAACTTTCGCATGAGCACCTGAAGATTCCGACTGATGGCGGCATGATTGAGATAAGAAATGGAGAGCTGTGCGGCGGGCAGCCTGCAAAGCTGCAGGGATTCCTTTACAGGGTAAAAAATCCTGATGATGTGAAACAGTGGAAATTTGAGCAGGAAAAGCTTGATGATTTTGAGAATTATATCATGGCGCCCTACACAAACATCCCTCCGGGAGACTGCATTGTCATTGAATTCGGGCCTGAAAAGGAAAAGACAGAACATTTATGCTCCAGTTACAGGGTTTCAATGGAAAAAGGTGAGCTGAGTGGCGGTTGAAGCATATCTTCCTACACTGGTAACAGTCATAGCGACAGCTGCCGTGGATTCAATCAACCCATGCGCCATCGGCGTGCTGATACTGATGATTTCAGTCATGCTGGGCAACAGGCAGTCTGTAAAAAGAATGCTCGCGCTTGGAATGCTGTACGTTCTTGCAGTCATGATAGTGTACCTTCTTGCAGGCATCGGCCTTATGTATTATTTCTCAACACTGCCTTTGATAATATCGGAGTACATATCCATCATTGTGGGAGTGATAATAGTAATAGCAGGGCTTCTTGAGATAAAGGACTTTTTTTGGTATGGGCGGGGCATATCGCTTGCTATCCCGGCTTCCATGGCAAAAAAGATACACGAGTACACGAAAAAAGTGACTATTTTGGGAGTAATTTTTCTCGGGGCCTTTGTTTCCGCTGTGGAACTGCCGTGCACAGGAGGGCCTTATCTTGCGATAATCACGCTGCTTTCACAGCATTTTGATTTCACTGCATTCATGTTCCTTGTTTTGTATAATATAATATTTGTATTGCCTTTAATTGTGATACTGTTCCTTGTAGCGGGAGGAAAGAAGCTGCATGACATAAAGAAGTGGAAGCAGGCAAACAAGGCTTACATGAGGCTCTTCATAGGGCTGCTGCTTATAGCATTGGGATGGCTATTGATGCTTATAGCCAATGGAACAATCAACTTGGGCTGATAACATGGGAAAAAATAAATCAAAAACTTCCGGAAATTCCGGCAAGCACGTTATTGTAAAGAGAAAAGGGCATTTTGAGGAATTCAGCGAGATGAAGGTCTATGGCAGCTGCTTTGCCGCCTGCCTGAGCGCGCATGTGGAGCATACGCAGGCCGAGAAGATTGCAGCAAAAGTCTCAAGGGCTGTCAAAACATGGGCGAAGAAGCAGGGAAGGGTAAGCACTGATGATATTTTCATAAAGACGGCAGAAGAGATGAGAAAGCTGCATGAAGACGCTGCTTTCATGTACGCAACTCACAGGGATCTCTGCTGATTAACCTTGATTTCTTTGTTATCCTGCTCCGAATTCTTTTTCTTTTTGCTGAATGCCATTTCTTTGAATATTGCATACTGTATGGCCATGCTGATCCTTCCGACAATCAGCCCCATGAGAAAGAAGAGGAAATATTTGAAATACAGGATGCCGTCTGAAGCCATTAATCAGGGAATTTTATGCCGGCAGATAAGCGTGAGCCAAGTATTCTATATGTAACATTTACACAATGTAAAGTATATAGAACATCTTTAATCCATAGGCTATTTAGTTTTTGATTGCTATGGTTGCCGGGCTTCTTCTTCCAATTGCCGGGCCGTCTTTCACTTCAAAGCCTGCCGCTTTTAGGCTGTCCCTCACTATTCTTGCGCAGGAGTAAGTGGTCAATACTGTATTTTTATCCATCAATCTGAAAATATCATCAAAAAACTCCTTTGTCCACAGCTCCGGGCATTTTTTCTGGGAGAACGGGTCGAGGAAGACAGCATCGAATTTTTCATTCAGTGATTTTATTGTTTGCCTTGCGTCTCCAATTATCAGCGTTATTTTTCTTTTTTTATCTTCGTACCTTATTATTTCATTGGCTTTTTCTTTTTTTATTGGGTTTTTTCCGCTGTTTTTCTGAATTTTTACCTTTTCAATGCTTTTGCCACCATTGAACCCTTTTTCATTATTTATTTTTTCAGTATTTTCCTGATTTTTTATAAAATCTTCAACAAAAGACTTTATCTTTCCGTAATTTTCCCTTAATTCTTCAGGAACCTCTATATTTTTTATTTCTTTTAAAATATTCAAATCTTTTTCTAATGCTACAATGCTGACATCTGCCAAAGAGATTGCGGCCAGAGAATTGTATCCAATGCCAAAACAGATATCAAGGACTTTCATCCCGTCTTTCAGGCTACAGGGCTTTGCAAACTTTTCGAATGATTCCTCAAGGGCGCCAGAGGTGGAGTGGTAGGCCTCATTGATCTCTTCGTTCAGAAATGAAACTGAGCCGTCGTTTGTGATTATTTTTTTCATTATTTTATTTTTGATTTTTACCCTGAATAATAAGAATACGGGTCAGGGAGGATTCGAACCCCCGACCTACAGCTTAGAAGGCTGTCGCTCTCTTCGGCCTTATTGGTATCCAAGCTGAGCTACTGACCCAACAGGTTCTTTAGAATCCTGAGTGATTTATAAATGTTGTTCAATAATATTGGGCAACAATGGCGAGGGCGAGGCTGGGGTTGCGCCGTCCGGGCTGCCGAGCAGCGAAGCGTCCGAAGCCGTTATTGTTGCCTTAGAATGCAAATGAATTAATCTAGTCTCCCAGATAAACTGACTTTTCACCGGAGCAGTAAGGGATGTCAGTGCAGTCTTCGGGGAATTCCATGAATCCGGGCCTGCTGCAGAAATCGCCTATGTAATCCTCATGGCACTCTCCAACAGAGTCAATGCAGCAGTCTTTTTGTTCGGGAGCGACAGCAGCGCCGGTTATGCCGCCTTCAAATGAAGGTATGAAAAAGAGCATGAAAGCGCCAAAAACCAGTGCAATGTAGAGGGCGTGCTTTGCCGCTTTCCTAAAGGCAAATTCCCTCGCTGTTTTCTCAACAAAGCCCCTTTCAAAGCCGCACTGCTCCAGCCAGTCAGTCATCGCCCTTATGGAATGGCCTTTTTTGTGGTGGCTGTGAAAGTACTTCAGAACTTTCTTTTTGACGGCTTTATGGGACATAATTCAACTTAGAGGGGATGGATATAAAAAATTATTGAAAATTTTGACATTGTGGGGCTGAAGTGCATCTGCCTTAGCGTTTTTCGGTTAAGATAAGACGCCTTGGAGTTCGATGGTTTTTTGAATATTTTTTTCGGTTAAGGCAGAGCCGCCAGAGGCTTCGGCATTTTTTTAACTTTGAAATAACTACTCCATTGAATTTTATATATTGAGAAAAAAATGTCCCTTATTTCCAGAACTTGTAACCTGCCTCAGCCTCAAATAGGGGGCGGGCTTGCCTTAACCTTATACGAGCGGACTTTAATATCCGTAATAATAGATAAAGTCCGCTGGATATAGGCACAGTTATTTATTTACGATTATTAATGTCCGTGCCTATAGTTAGCAATATTCACAGCAAACTGCTGCTGTCCTGGGCAGCCATCTCATTCACATCAGAAGTCCACATGGTGCATTCCTTCTTGTTTTCCCAGAAGTACCAGCATTTTTTCCCAAATCTTTCCCATCGGATGCAGCCTGCGCAGCACGGCGGCATGTCCTTGCTTTCCTTGGTCTTTTCTTCCTTAGCCATCTTAATCCAAAAATTCCTTCTTCTTGATTTTTTCAGGAAGGTAAGTGTCGCTTATAAAAGTTATGCCTCTGGAAGACAGGGACTGGATTTCCACCTTGGCCCCATTTTGTTTCATTGCCTTGAATTCCTTCTGCCAGCCCTTGTTGTTTTTGAACCAATCATACTCGGAAATCTGCTTCAGCCTAGTGAAATCAACATCCTTGAATTTTATCAGGTGCTTCTTGAGGCCGTACTGCTCGATATCATTGGTTGTAACGCCTAAGAATTTGGCATTCGGTATGGCGAGAGTGTCTGTCATGTGCGCCAGGCTGATGGAGCCGAATTTCATGACTGAATAAATATAATACCCCCAGGGGTCGTTGTCTGCAAGAACGTAAATTGGCAATTTAAACTCGTTGCTCATCCTTCCTAAAAGCCTCCTTATCCCTCTTGTAGTCTGCCCTTGTGAAGTCACAATGATGCAGTTCTGCTTCTTCCAGAACTTGTCCTCATGCAGCCTCTCCCACACAGCCTGCTTCTCCATGTAGATTATGTACTTTGCGTTCATTGATTTAAACTTGATATTCTCGACATTTGAAGGTATGCTCCAGCCGCCGCTTCCGAGCTTTGCCCAATTGATTGTGTCTCCGGCATCTTCTATGGTCACTTCGCCTGCGACAGAGCCCATCTTGTTAGCGTTTATGTTGAGCTGCTCCCTTGAAAATTCAGTTATCATCTCAAGGTCTTCAAGGGCCTTGTCGCTCTCTACCTGCTCGTCAACTATGTTTATGCTTGATTGTGGGATGGTCCTTTTGGCCATGTAGAAAACATCCCTCAGGCTTGCGTGCTTGTCAACATCAAGCAGAGTCTTGGATATTTTTGCAATCTCCAGAGTCTGGAGGAATTTCTTGGCATGCCCTACATTGAAGAAGCTCCTTGTCTGAGTCTTTTCTCCGAGGTTCAAAACACGGGATTTTTCGTCATAAACAACATTGGAAAGGCTTCTCAGCCCGAACTCTATTGTAGGGTTCTTTCCCTTCTTCACGTCCTTAGCAAGCTCTTCTCCGAGCTCCCTGAGCCTTGACTGCGGAGTTTCTTTTTTGGCCATCATGGCTCATCCTCTTTTTCTTCGAGCTCTTCCTCTTTGCCGAACTCCATCCTGTAAAGCTTTGCATCCTCATCTGTGGGCTCTTCAATCACTTCATTTTTTATTTCCGGCTTAGAAAGCATCTTCTTCAGGCCGTCTTCTATCTGCTTCTTATTTTCGCCGGATAATGCGGCGATGGAGTCCGCAACTTCCGGGATGTAGCGCTCAAACATATTGGCCCTTTCAAGGTTCTGGCCCATCCTTACCTTTTTTCTTACATAAGAGCCAAGCTGCCTGCCGCAGTCCTGCAATGCAAGCTTAACTTCCTTTAATATTTCCTGATAGTGGGCTATAGCTTCCTTGCTTTCGCTCGTGAATGGAACCCATGCTGAGGCCATGTGCACGACAATGACTGCAGGGCCTGCCGGTATTGAATCGCCTGACTGCTGCATCCCGTAAGGCTTCCAGTTCGTCTCGCAAATAGCTTTTGTAATGCCGCACGCACCCTCCTGGTAAAGCAATGGAACGCGGTTGGCGAACCTTAAAATGTTGACGCGGCTGTCTTTCGGGATTTCGCCGCCGTATGCAATTCCGACCTCTATTATGAAAGGATTTCCCCTGTAGACTTCAGGAGACCTTGTCTTTGTGACGTAAAATTCCGCAGTTATCTCCTTTCTGAGACCTTTCTCAAGCTCCTGCTCCCCAATCGGGCTCAGGCAGTCTGTAGGCGGGGCAATTATTTTTGTTTTTCTGATGCCTTCTATCAGCCTTTCAGCATGGTCTCTTGAGACGGCAGCAGGCTTCATACTTGGCAAAAGGGCTGAATTTTCACATATCTCTTTTGCAGTTCCGGGCCCGACCCTTGAGAATTCACTTGTGAGGAAGCTCTGCAGGGTCCTTGACTCAGTGAATTTGAGCATGCTCATGAGCATTCCCAGCTCAATGCCGTAAGGATGCGGCTTTATTGATTTTGATTCGGCCGGCATTAAGTCAACAACCCTCGGAAAGATAACCTGCTCGGCCTTCGGATTTGTGTATACCAGCGTGAGATGGGGATTCACGACAGCTGTCTGCTTGAGGTATTCGTCAACGCTCTGGTTTCCCTTGAGATAATCGGCTTCAAGGTCTATCTCAATCTTTGTGCCGTGGTCCTTTGGCCATTCCACAACTTCCTCTTTCAGGATTTCGGGCTTGTTGTTTTGCGTATCTATCTTAAGCTCATAATAATGCGCAGGGTGCTTTGGGGAAATTTTTGAAATGATTTTTGCAGGGTTTCCGGTTGTAAGCTGGGAATACAATACTGCGGCGCTGATTCCGATGCCCTGCTGGCCCCTTGACTGCTTCAGCGTATGGAATTTGCTTCCGTAAAGGAGCTTTGCGAATATGTTCGGGATCTGCTTCTTGACAATGCCGGGGCCGTTGTCCTCAATTATCACGCGGTACTTGAACTGGCCCACACTTATCAGCTCAACGCTTATTTCAGGAAGGATTTTTGCTTCCTCACATGCGTCTATGGAATTGTCAACTGCCTCTTTTACTGTCATCAGCAATGCTTTTCTCTTGCTGTCAAAGCCGAGCAAATGCCTGTTTTTTGTGAAAAATTCCGCAACAGAAATCTCGCGCTGCCTTTTCGCAAGCTCCATTGCAATAGGCTCATCAGCCATTTTATATCGCCTCAACAATCCTGCGCCTTTTCATGTCTCTTCGCCACTTTTCAAGCCATTTATAAACGTTTGCATGGGTGCTTCCCTTCAAAAGATTCTCAACTGCCTGCTTTGCGGCGCTGGCGCTTTCCGGCTCGCCTATGATGCTAATTGTTTTCCCATAGACGCAAACAGACGATTCTGTAAGCTGCTCTATCAGCTCCCTTGACTTGCCCTCTTTGCCTATAACCCTGCCTTTCAGCCTTGTCATTGAGTCCTTTGACTTCGCATAATCGGCAAGGCTTATGACCTCAAAGACATAATCCTGCTTCAGCAAAAGCCGCGCGATATCGGGATTGAAGCCGCGGCCTATTGCTTTTATGACTTCCCTTGCGGTGTAAAGGCCCAGAGCATCTTCACCTATGACAAACACGTCACCCTCCTTTGAATCCACATTTATCTTTGAATGCGTTTCTTCCTCTATGCTTTTCTTTACCTCTCCTTCCTTGCCTATCAGCACTGCGACCCTTTCCCTTGGAATCTTCAGCTCGTATGAATATTCTGTCATTTTGCTTTTGGCTTTTTATGCTGCTTAATATTGTTTTCCTTTGATTGGCGGCATAAGGCCAACTTAAGGGCGCCATCTGCCTCAGCGGTTTTTTGATTTTTTATTGTTTCCGAACCATTGAATTTTGCCTATCGATTAAAAACCGCCCTTTTTTGTTCAGAACGATTGCTTTGCCTCATCAGAACAAAGCAGGCGCCCCTACTAATACGAGCGGACTTTAATATCCATAACGAAAACCGAACTAATCCTTGGGCTAAAGTTTTGCGAAGCGAAGTCACGAACGAAGTGACTTGACCCGAGGTTTTTACCGTTCGGTTTTCGGAATTGGAAATGCGAGGAAACCGCATTTCCGGCATGCCGAAAATCTTTGATTTTCGTGCATTCCGCACTAAAGTGTGGGGTTTTGAACCCAATGAAAATTCCTGCGAAATTTCCAATAATGATAGTTAAAGTCCGCTGGATATAGGCACGGTTATTTATTTACGATTATTTAATGTCCGTGCCTATAAGTTGACTTTACTTTCAGCTCATTTTTCCTTTATTTTCTTCAAAACACCTGATTCTGATGCTTTAAGCCCTATTTTATTGAAAAAAATGCATACGTTCCTTACATCCCGCTGCAAAAATTCCCCATAGCGCTGATTTTCCTTCATTGTTGACTGAGACATGTCTATGAATATCGGCGTTTCGTTAAAGTTAAGTATGTTGAAAGGCGAAAGGTCCGCATGCACAAGCCCCGCATCATGCAGCTTTTTCATATTTTCAACGGTTTTTTCAAAAAATTGCCTTTTATTTTTTGGAATTGCATCCTTTAGCTTTGGCGCTGCGCCTTCACTGCCTATGAATTCCTCAATAAGGATGTTGTTTACAAACTTTATGGGCAAAGGCACATTAACTTGGGCTTCCCTTGCCTTCAGCAGGTTGCGAAACTCTCTTTGGACCCATGCGAAAATCGTGTTTCTTTTCCCGTGCTTAAGGTTGAGGTAGCGGGGGTCGTATTTCATGTATTCGTGCATGCGATTGAAGTCGCAGGCTTCCAGCCTGTATATCTTTACGATAACTCTGCTACCATCTTCCTTTATTGCGGAAAATACATTGCTCTCCTTCCCGATGCTTATGGGACTTTCAAGGCCTTTGAAGCGCTCTTCTGTTATGAGCTTGTAAATAGTCCTGTTGGTAAACTCGTCAAAGACATTGTGCATGGTCTTGAATTTGTCGCGGGTCATTTTATCAGATTTTCAATAGAACTGCAAGCATGGAGGTTTTATAAATGTTGAGGTAAGCTAGGCTCTGTAGAAAATCTCGCTTCACCTGAACGCGAGCCTGCTCGAACTTGCAGCAAAGGCGAGCGTTCTCGCAGGCAGGTCTCGCATAGTGCCTGCTC